>CAYOFG010000016.1:29082-32062 GCA_964403285.1 uncultured Clostridia bacterium
TTATTTGCTCCCGTTACCCCATTAACAATCCCTTCCACGGAATGGTCAGCAAGTAGTTTACACTTTACTTTCAATCCCACCGGGCCGGCAAAGCCTAAGGGAGCACCGGTAACTTCCTCAATTGTTTTCTCATCTGCGAGAAAAATTTCATTCACCCCGAGAAAACTTTTTACCTTGCTTTCGTTAACCTCATGGTCTCCCCGTATCATAACTATTACACGCTCACTATCAGTATTGTAAACCAAGGTCTTTATAAATTTGTCCGCTTTCTGTTTCAGAAATTTTCCTACTTCTTCAACTGTCTTCATATTTTTAGTTTCCACTTCTTCCAGCTTTTTTAGCACACTTTTCTTCTTAGCCTTTCCTTTTATCTTAGATGGAGGGAGACATTCTGCCTTTTCCAGATTCGCAGCATAACCGCACTTACAGGAGACTATAATCTCCTCTCCACTATCAGCAATAACCATAAACTCATGAGAAAAGGTTCCGCCAATGGCACCAGTCTCTGCTTCTACAGAGCGGAACTTCAGACCACATCTCTGAAAAATTCTGCAGTAAGCTTTAAATACATTGTTATAACTTGTCTCTGCATTCTTATCATTAGCATCAAAACTATAGGCATCCTTCATATAGAATTCCCTGGCCCTGATTACTCCAAATCTAGGCCTGATTTCATCTCGGAACTTGGTCTGGAATTGATAGAGCAAGAGGGGCAGTTCTTTATAAGACCTGACTTCCCTGCGCACCAGGTCGGTTATCACTTCTTCATGAGTAGGGCCAAGACAGAAATCTCTTCTATTTCTGTCCTTTAGCCTTATCAACTCCTTTCCATAAAAATCCCAGCGTCCGCTTTCTTCCCACAATTCTCTCGGCTGCATTGCTGGAAGAGAGACCTCTTGAGCGCCAATTGCATCCATCTCCTCTCGCACAATCTTCTCCACTTTGTGCAGAACCCTCAAACCTAAAGGCAACCATTCGTATATACCACTGGCTAATTGTCTCATTATTCCTGAACGAATCATAAGTTGATGAGAAGGTATTTCGACCTCTCTGGGAATCTCCTTCAATGTGTGTAAAAGATATCTTGAAAGAAGCATCATTCCTCCAGAATTTTGGAGTAGCCCCGATGAATCGGGGCGTTAACGCAGAGCAAGCCAACGCACCGCAAGCGGTGCTACTCCACTATTATTCTTTTTCTTTAAGACTTACGTATTTATTTCTGCCTATTATGATATGGTCTAAAAGCTCTATATCCATTGTCTTTCCTACTGTAGTAAGCTTCTTTGTAATTTCTAAATCGTCCTCAGATGGTTCGGGGTCACCCGAGGGATGATTATGAGCAACAATTACCCCACAAGCAAGGTACTCTATTGCTGGTTGAAATACTTCTCGGGGATGAACCAGATTGGCAGTTAGCGTTCCGATAGAGATTACTTCATCGTGGATGACCTTATTTCTCGCATTCAAATATAATCCTCGAAACTGTTCCTTCTTCAGCTTCCTCATATCCTCCAAATAGATGTACACATCTTCTGGTCCTCTGATGGTGGGCATCTTTCCTGGCTCTTCCTGAAAAAATCTCCTTCCCAGCTCAAAACAGGCAACTATCTGGCAAGCCTTAACCAAGGGAATTCCTAAAGTTTCCATCAATCTTCCCACGTTCTTTTCTGAAGTAATTGCCTTGGAGCCGTATTCTTTAATTATCCTGTGGGATAACTCCAAAACATTTTCATCCCGGTATCCTGTATTCAGGATAATGGAAACCAATTCCGGGATTCTCAAAACGTCGGGACCGTGTTTTATCAATTTTTCACGAGGCTTCTTTTCCTCAGGCATTTCCTTGAGGCTTACGCGGTAACTGTTTTCCATTCTATTCCTCGCCATAACAACACTATCTCTTTTTTATCTCTTTTTCAATTTCCTTTATAAGAACATTTATCATTTCTTCTTCTTTAACTTTTTTAATTATTTTGCCTCGCCTGAAAAGAAGCCCCACGCCTTTGCCACCGGCTATTCCCACATCTGCTTCTCTAGCCTCTCCTGGACCGTTGACCACGCAACCCATTATGGCTACTTTAAGTGGATAGAATCGGGAAGGTTGAACTCCGGCAATAACACTTTTTTGTGGAAAAAGAGATTCCAATTTTTTCTCTACTCTATTAGTAATTTTAATCAGATCAATCTGACAGCGACTGCAGGTAGGACAGGAGATAACTTCTGGGCCAAAACTTCTCAGATTCAACGCTTTCAAAATTTCATAGCCAACTCTCACTTCTTCTTCCGGTGAGGCGGTGAGCGACACTCTTATTGTATCGCCAATGCCCTCCGACAGGAGCACTCCCATACCCAGAGCCGATTTTATGGTACCTGAGAATTCGCTTCCTGCTTCAGTAATTCCCAAATGGAGAGGATAATCTGTCTTCTCGGATATCAACCTGTAAGCCTGAATAGTAGTGGGAACATCTGAGGCTTTAAGAGAAATAACAATTTGATGAAAATCTTGTTTCTCCAGAATCTTTACATATTGGAGTGCTGAGGAAACCATCTTCTTAGCTTTGCTCATTCCTTCGCTATGAGAAATATCTCCCTGGTCAAGGTTAGTTCTCTCTTTTCTTTCGGGCAAAGGGAGTTTCAAGGAACCTGCATTAACCCCTATCCTTATGGGGATTCTGGCGCTTCTTGCGGCCTTTGCTATGGCTTCCACTCTTTCTCGGCTTCCGATGTTTCCTGGATTTATCCTTATCTTATCTACCCCCTGAGCAATGGCTTCTATTGCCAGGCGGTAATCGAAGTGTATGTCAGCAACCAAAGGGATATCGGTTTTTTTCTTTATCCTTCCTAAAGTTTTAGCTGCAGCCATATCAGGAACAGCTAATCGGACTATTTCGCATCCCGCCCTCTCCAATCGTTTAATCTGGTTGACAGTAGCCTTGATGTCATGCGTATCTGTCTTGGTCATAGATTGTACGGAAATGGGAGA
>CAYOFG010000017.1:0-3718 GCA_964403285.1 uncultured Clostridia bacterium
ATTCTTGACTTCTGAATTAAATTTTGATAAATTAGCAATATGGCTAAATTAGTGAATTGGGCAATTTTTGAGAGAAAATTGAATGAGAAAAAAATCTTGCTATTTACGCCTTTAGATATAAGGCGTATTTTTGGCGTGAGCAAGGTAGCGGCTAATTTTCTTCTGCACCGTTATAACAAACGGAAGCTCTTAATACGTTTAAAGCGCGGCCTTTATACTCTTTACGATGCTGATATTCTAGATTTTTACTTAGCCAACAAACTTTATGAACCATCTTATATCTCTTTGGAATTTGCTCTTTCCTATCATGGAGTTATACCAGAAGTCGTATACGAAATTACTTCAGTAACTACAAAAGCTACTCGGCGTTTCAATGCCCTCGGCAAAATCTTTAGTTATCGCCGAATTAAAAAACAAGCCTTTACCGGATATTTTGCAAGCAAACAGCGAGGATTAACATTTATAATTGCCGAACCGGAAAAGGCTTTTGTCGACCTTACTTACCTGCGCGTCCTGAGCAATAAAAAACCAATTAGCAGATTTAATAAGGAGAAAATTAATCCAACCAAAGCCCTGCGCTACGCCAAATTATTTAATAATAAGAAACTCATTGGTGTTATAAAAAGGGCACTTAGATGATTACGCAAGATACAATTAAAAACTTGGTTACCCGATACCATACAAACGAATTAAATATTATGCGCGAATATTTTCAACATCTTTTTCTTTCCTATTTTTACAAATTAGAGGGTGCTGAGAATATTTTCTTTAAGGGCGGCACTGCTTTGAGGTTCATTTACGGTAGTCCTCGCTTTTCAGAAGATTTAGATTTTTCTGTGTTTAATATTAAACCGTATAAATTAAAAAAATCCATTGAGGATTTATTTACCAAAGTCTTAGTTGAGATAGAAAATGTGGGAATTAAAGTAGATTTAGGACCAAAACCAGGACCAACAAAAGAAGGTTATTATGGTGATGCTTCTTTTAAAATCTATGACTATCCGCTAGTTACTGTCTCAATTAATGTTTCAGCCAGAGATGGACGGAAAATTACTTCTGAAATTGAAACCATTGCCAATGACTTTATTCCAACTTATAATCTTTACCATCTTCCCCAAGAAATTTTAATTGAAGAAAAAATTTATGCTCTTTTAGAACGAAAAAAAGCCCGTGATTTTTACGATATTTACTACATTATGCGAAAAAATCTTTTAGCTTTAGAGCAAAAAAAAGGAATGATTGAGGTCCGAAATTTAACTCAAACCCTCGATATTGATTACAAAAATGAACTATCGCCGTTTTTACCCCAGGATCAACAGGCAATAATTAAAAATTTCAAAACAGTTTTACTATCCGAATTAAAAAGACAAACCGGATAACTAAATGGCTAACAATGGGTTAATAATGGATTAAAGCATAAATGCAGTATAATCACACACAAATGCCTAATATAAGCTAGTTGAGTAATGAAAAGATAACTGCAAGGTAATGAAAGTAACAGTAATGAGGCGATGGCGGATAAAACCTCAAGGATCTGAAGGAGTTTATAAGGGCGAGGACGAATAAGTAAACCCCGTTAGAAATTGTATTTTAACGGGGTAAAAGTAGGATTTCTAACGGGGTAAAGATGAATAATATTACAGAGTTAATCAAGCAGGGAGAATCAGTATCAATTGAATTCAAGGAGACCTTTGATAAAGAGACTGTAGAGACAATCGGAGCTTTTGCCAATACAAAAGGCGGTTCTGTCTTACTAGGCATCTCTGATAAAGGTAAAATCAAAGGGCTTACAATAGGAAAGACTACACTGAGAGACTGGGCAAACCAGATTTCACAAAGCACAGAGCCCCGCTTAGTCCCGGAAATTGAACACTTGAAAATAGCAGGAAAAGAAGTTGCCGTTATCAAGATTAAAGAATACCCAATTAAGCCTGTTTCAGTAAAAGGTAAATGCTATAGGCGTGTAGGAAATGCCAACCGTCTGATGACGCCACAGGAAATCGCGGAAATGCACTTTCATTCCATAGGAACAAGCTGGGATGCGTTTCCTACGGAAGATAAGACCCTTGAGGATATTGACTTGAAAAAGATTGAGAAATATATAAGAGAAGCCAATGCCACTGGAAGAAGAAAAATAGAGGGAAGTCCTCAAGAGGTGCTTGAAAAGTTAGAATTAGTTAAAGACGGAAAAGCAACCTGGGCTGCTGTTTTGGCATTTGGTAAAGAACCGCAAAAACCCCTGCTACAATCTGCTGCGCACTGCGGAAGATTTAGGATGGATAAGACCCAAATAATAGATGACCTGATGGTTGAGGCCGATTTGATTAACCAGGTTGATGAAGTGATGAAGTTTGTCGCCAGGCACATCAGTGTCCGATATGAATTTGAGGGAAAGCCCAAAAGGAAGGAGGTATGGGAATACCCTTTGGAGGCCCTAAGAGAAGCAGTTATAAACGCGATAGTGCATAGAGATTACACTGTGTCCCTTCAAATGTTCAGCTCGAAATTTACGATGACAGAATAGAAATATGGAATCCGGGAAGGCTACTGCCGGGGATAACCATTGATGACCTGTATAAGAAAGAGCACAAGTCAGTCATCAGGAATAAGCTCATTGCCCAACTGTTTTATGATATCGGGTATATTGAAAAATATGGAAGCGGTACCATCAAAATAATAGACCTCTGTAAACGGCATGGAATCCCTTACCCGGAATTTAAGGAGGTTTTTGACGGGTTTTCGGTTATTTTCAGAAAAGACATTTACACAGAAGAATATCTTCGCAGCCTCGGTTTGAATGAACGCCAGATTAAAGCGGTAATGTTTGTAAAAGAGAAAAAGAAAATTACCAATAGAGAATATAGGCAATTGACCGGTCTTTCAGATGAGGGAGATAGAAGGGATTTGAATAATATTGTTAAAAAGAAGGTTTTTAAGATAAAAGGTAAAGGTCGTAGTATCGGTTATGTCTTATTTGGCAATTAGATGGCGATTAGTTGGCGATTGCGGCAATTAGTTGGCGATTAGACGTACCGGTAAATGAGACGATAGCGGATAAGACATCAGGATCTGGAAAAAGGGGTCAGAGTCAATTTCTAAGGGTGAGGGTAAAAATGTAAAATCAATTTTCTTAAAAAATCACTCTGACCCTATTTCTTGGTAATGAATAAGAGGTGGCTGTGGAAAAAGGAAAGCATAATCCAGGAATAGCGGCGGTATTATCGTTTGTCTTTAGCGGGCTTGGTCAAATTTATAATGGGCAGATTAAGAAAGGGCTGTTTGTTATTTTTCTTTCTTGCCTGAGCATATTTATTCTCATCATTGGGGCGATATTAATTGGCTTCTGGCTATTTGGGAAAGTCCTGTTTGCTCACGAGTTTATATGGGGAGTGGTTGTTTTTGCCGTAGGATTACTTCTTATTTGTATCCTGGGCATCTGGAGTATCCTTGACGCCTACAATGTCGCTAAAAGGGATTAATTGAAGGTTGGATAGAGTTTGTAAAAGAGAAACGGAGTGAAAAAAAGCTGTAGTTGAAAAGCTAATATGTCATAAGGCTTGACAAGTCTGAGGTCTTGTGATACAATCTTTTTTCAAAGCGAGAAAAACTGGACAAAGGCGTCCTTTTTAGTAGGTTTGCTAATAGGGACGTCTTTTTTTGAGCCATTATTTTTCTTGACTAACGTAGGGAAATTAGAGATAATTAAAAAATGTGTTCC
>CAYOFG010000017.1:3818-23704 GCA_964403285.1 uncultured Clostridia bacterium
TGAAAAAGTTTATGGAAAAAGTCATTGAAAAAAATCCCGCAGAAGAGGAGTTTCATCAGGCGGTGGAAGAGGTTGTTGGCTCCGTGATGCCATTCCTGGAAAAAAATCCTAAATATCAGAAAGCCAAGATACTTGAACGAATGGTGGAGCCGGAAAGAGTAATCAT
This sequence comes from uncultured Clostridia bacterium, assembly GCA_964403285.1. Taxonomy (GTDB): domain Bacteria; phylum UBA6262; class WVXT01; order WVXT01; family WVXT01; genus WVXT01. Next base: position 3,985 of record CAYOFG010000017.1, read on the forward strand.
ATTTCGTGTTCCCTGGGTTGACGATAAAGGGGAAATTCAAGTTAACCGTGGGTTTCGCATTCAAATGAACAGCGCCCTCGGTCCGTACAAAGGGGGGCTCCGTTTTCATCCCAGTGTCAACTTGGGAATCTTAAAATTTCTCGCTTTTGAGCAGGTGTTTAAAAATAGTCTCACCACTCTTCCTATGGGAGGGGCCAAAGGCGGCTCTGATTTTGACCCTAAGGGAAAGTCGGATAATGAAGTTATGCGTTTCTGCCAGAGTTTTATGAATGAACTTTTTAGACATATTGGGCCGGATACGGATGTTCCTGCGGGTGATATAGGTGTGGGAGCGCGTGAAATAGGGTTCCTTTTTGGACAGTATAAGAAACTTTGCAATGAATTTACAGGTGTTTTGACCGGTAAGGCGATTAATTGGGGCGGGAGCCTGATCAGGACTGAAGCTACGGGTTATGGCTGTGTCTATTTTGCCCAGGAAATGTTGAAAACTAAGCGTGAATCTATTAAGGGCAAAATTTGCACTGTTTCTGGCTCGGGAAATGTTGCCCAGTACACAGTGGAGAAGTTGATTCAATTAGGTGCCAAGCCGGTTACTCTATCTGATTCGAACGGATATATCCATGACCGAGATGGAATAGATGAGAAAAAATTGGCATATGTCAAGGAGCTTAAAAATGTCAAGCGTGGACGCATCAAAGAATATGCCAGAGAATTCAATTGTGAATACTTCGAAACAGGAAAATGGCCCTGGGAAGTGAAGTGCGATATCGCCTTTCCTTCTGCAACGCAAAACGAGATACAGGAAAGTGATGCCAAGAAATTAGTTAAGAATGGTTGTATCTGCGTCGCTGAAGGCGCCAACATGCCCACCAGACCAGAAGCAATAAAAGTATTTCAACAAGCCAAAGTTCTCTTCGGGCCTGGTAAAGCGGCAAATGCTGGCGGAGTTGCTACTTCTGGTCTGGAGATGTCTCAAAATAGCCAAAGGCTATCCTGGAGTCGGGAAGAAGTAGATATAAAACTACACGATATTATGGTAGCTATTCACGAACAGTGCGTGAAATATGGTAAACAAGGCGATTATATTGATTATGTTAAAGGCGCAAATACTGCCGGGTTTGTGAAAGTCGCGGATGCGATGTTGGACCAGGGGGTAGTATAGTCTCTCTTTTACGCTGTTACAGGAGAAAAGGAGGCTGACGAGATTAATAATGGAAGAGAAAGTTAAGGTTGATGTAGAATTGGCAAAAAATTTGGGACTTACGCAAGAGGAATTTAATGAGATAAAGAAATTGCTCGGTAGAGTTCCAAATTTTACCGAATTGGGTGTTTTTTCAGCTATGTGGTCGGAGCATTGTAGCTATAAAAATTCCCGCAAGTTGTTTAAACTTTTTCCTACCAAAGGCAAACAGGTATTGGTCGGCGCAGGCGAAGAAAACTCGGGAATAGTCGATATAGGAGATGGACTGGGAGTCGCTTTTAAAATAGAATCGCACAATCACCCTTCCGCAGTAGAACCCTTCGAGGCCTCAGCCACAGGTATAGGGGGATGCTTAAGAGATATATTTACCACGGGAGCAAGACCTGTTGCTGGCTTAGGTGCATTGAGATTCGGAAGTCTGGATAATGAAAGAGTTAAATTCTTGTTTAAAGAAGTTATTAGGGGGTTAGCTCATTATGCCAATACTGCAGAGGTTAGTGCGGTAGGCGGCGAGACTTATTTTGATGAAAGTTATGAAGGCAATCCTTTAGTTAATGCCTTCGTCGTAGGTATTGTAAAGCATGATAATATTGTAAGGGGTACCGCATACGGAGTAGGAAATCCTGTATATTATATAGGAGGAGAGACAGGTAGAGATGGTGTAGGTGGGGCAAGTTTTGCTTCCAAGGAGATTACTGAGGAGTCTAGCACTGATACAAGCGCAGTGGCCATAGGTAATCCCGAGCTGGGAAAGCGTTTAAGAAAGGCTTGTCTGGAATTAATAGAAAAGGGGCTTGTCGTGGGAATGCAGGATATGGGTGCAGCTGGACTTACTTGTTCTTCCTGCGAGACAGCTACGAGAGGCGGAACAGGCATTGAAATAGATGTTGCCCTAATTCCTCAGAGAGAAAAAGAGATGACACCTTATGAAATTCTCTTGTCTGAATCTCAAGAGAGGATGCTGGCTATTCTAAAAGATGGCAAAGAAAAAAAGGCTTTGGATATATTGAAAAAGTGGAATATAGACGCGGTAAGAATTGGAAAGGTAACAGACGATAAAATGATGCGGGTCAAGGAGAATGGCGTAGTAGTTTGCGAAGTTCCTGCAGAGGCGCTTACCAAGAAAGCTCCTCTTTATGATAGAGAAGTTGCAGAGCCTGCCTACTTGAAAGAGGCACAAAAGTTGACTCGGGAATCGATACATCTGCCAGATGACTTCAATAAAGTATTATTGCAATTACTCGACTCTCCCACTATTGCCAGTAAAGAATCAGCGTATAAAAAATTTACTGCTATAGATAAGGATGAAGTAGCAGTGGGAGCAGGCTCAGACGCAGCTGTGGTTAGAGTTAAGGGCACTAAGAAGGCCTTAGCCATAAGCGTAGATTGTAATGGCAGGTATTGTTATCTGAATCCCTATAATGGCGCGATGATGGCCGTAGCCGAAGCAGCGAGGAATGTAGTCTCAAGTGGTGGGAGGCCGCTGGCAATTACTGACGGTTTGAATTTTGGCAATCCCATGAAACCTGAAAATTACTGGCAGTTTGAAAAGTGTATAGAGGGGCTTTCTGCAGCGTGTAAGGCTTTGAATATACCTGTTATCAGCGGTAACGTAAGCTTTTATAATGAAAATCCCAAGGGCGCAGTAGACCCCACTCCTATAGTGGGAATGGTGGGGTTGATAAAAGATGCAGATAAATATGTTACTCAGGATTTTAAGAATGAGGGTGATTTAGTAGTACTCTTAGGTGAAAACAAGGCTGACCTTTCCGGTAGTGAATATTTATACCTGGTGCACAAGCAGAAGAAAGGTAATCCCCGGATAGACATAAAGAGGGAGAAGGCTGTTCAGGAAGTATGCCTGGAAGCGATCGAGTCAGGCATTATCAATTCTGCACATGATTGTTCCGAGGGTGGATTGGGGGTAACCCTGGCTGAATCGTGTATTACCAACGCAAACAAAATGTTGGGCGCAGTAATAAAATTAGATGAGTTGAAAAACAAGGATATAAGGATAGATGAGATTCTGTTTGGCGAGGCGCCTTCCAGAATAGTAGTTTCTTTGAATAAAGATAAGCTGAGCGTTTTAGAAAAGATACTGAAAAAGCATTCGGTTCCATATCAAATTCTGGGTAATGTTACAGGAGATAGACTCGTAGTTCGATATAAAGAAAAGACGATAATCGACCTTCCTTTGGTGACATTGAGTGATACCTGGAGAAAGGCAATCCCCTCAAGATTGCAAAAATAAGCAGGACTTCGTAAAACATATAATGGAGTGTAAAGCGTCCCGATAAATCGGGATACCTTTGTCCCGACTTGTCGGGACACTCCTATGCGGGAGGGCAGGCCGAGGGGGAAATAGACAAGGAGGTATGAAGTAGCGATGAAGACAATAAAAATAATTCCCTGTTTGGATATCAAGGATGGAAGAGTGGTTAAGGGTGTAAAGTTTGTTGATTTAAAAGATGCTCGCGACCCGGTGGAAGCAGCAGCTGCTTATTGTGCTGCGGGTGCAGATGAGCTTGTCTTTTTGGATATTGCTGCTTCTGTAGAAGCACGGCCTACGCGTTTGGATTGGGTAAAAAAGGTAAAAAAAGTAACCACTGTGCCTTTTTGCGTAGGGGGAGGCATCAGAGGTTTGGAAGATATGGAATCTCTTTTTAATCTGGGAGCGGATAAAGTCTCAATTAATACAGCTGCAGTTAAGAATCCCACTTTAATCAAGGAAGCCAGTAAAAAATTTGGCAAAGAAAAGCTTGTTGTGGCTATTGATGGAAAGAAGAATCCTCCTGGTAGTTCTCGGCCAAGATTAGAAGTCTTAATTATGGGTGGAGAAGAACCCACAGGTTTAGATGTAGTTGAATGGGCAAAGCGAGTTGAAAAATTAGGCGCAGGAGAGATTCTTTTAACCAGCAAAGACGCTGACGGCACTAAGGATGGATACGATATTGAGATGACTCGTCTGGTTTCGGAAGGGGTAAACATTCCGGTGATTGCCTCAGGGGGAGCAGGGAAACTTGAACATTTCTATGAGGTGGTGACCAAGGGAAAAGCAGACGCGGTTCTCGCTGCTTCTGTGTTTCATTTTGGAGAATATAAAATAAAAGAAGTTAAAGATTATCTCTTGGACAAAGGAATAAGTGTAAGAACTTAGAAATTTCTTGACAAACTAATCTCCTCTACCCTTGGGGGAGAGGAGAAGGGTGAGGGGGAAGGGCAAAATGGCGACTAAATACATCTTCGTTACCGGTGGCGTAGTTTCTTCTTTAGGGAAAGGGATAACTGCAGCCTCTATTGGCTGTTTATTAAAAAGTTGCGGGTTGAGAGTAAATATCTTGAAGATAGACCCTTATCTCAATGTAGACCCGGGAACAATGAGTCCTTTCCAGCACGGAGAAGTTTTCGTTACTGAAGATGGAGCGGAAACCGATTTGGACTTGGGCCATTATGAGAGGTTTCTGGATGTCAATCTGAAAAAAATCAATAATATCACCAGTGGCGTAATCTACGAGGCAGTTATTAGTAAAGAAAGAAAAGGAGATTTCTTAGGCAAAACGGTTCAAGTTATTCCCCATGTTACTGATGAGATTAAGTCTCGTATCAAGGGATTATCGAAAGACTTCGATGTAGTAATCACCGAAATTGGCGGAACTACAGGCGATATTGAGGGACTCCCTTTCCTGGAAGCAGCCAGACAGTTTAAGCAGGATGTGGGAGAAGAAAATGTTTGTTATGTTCACGTTACCCTCGTGCCCTACATTAAGGCTGCTGAGGAAATGAAGACTAAACCTACACAACAGAGTGTAGCTAAATTAAGAGAAATTGGAATTGAGCCTCAAATAATTATTTGTCGTACTGAAAGACCATTGACAGATGAGTTGAGGAGAAAGATAGCTTTATTCTGTAGTGTTCAGGAAAAGGCGGTAGTTGAAGAAAGAGATGTTTCTACGAGTATTTATGAAGTTCCCTTAATGCTAGAAAAAGAAAAACTGGATACTATTTTATTGGAAGTGTTACGTTTGGAAAAAAAGAGAAGAGATTTATCTAAATGGAAAGAAATTGTTAAAAAGACAAGAGATTTAAGAAGGAATGTAATAATTGGTGTTGCTGGAAAGTATACTGATCTAAAAGATGCCTATAAGAGTATATGGGAAGCATTGATTCATGGGGGATTCGCTAATAATGTGAATGTGAAAATAAAATATATTGATGTGGAAGATAAACAATTGGAAACGGAGATAAGAACTGTAAATGGAATTCTTGTTCCCGGAGGTTTTGGCGAGAGAGGAATTGACGGGAAGATAAGGGTTTGTAGATTTGCTCGGGAGAACAAAGTTCCTTTTCTGGGTATTTGTTTGGGAATGCAGTGCGCCGTAATAGATTTCGCTCAAAATGTCTGTGGAATGAAAGGAGCGCATAGCACAGAATTTAAACCAGATACTCCCTATCCAGTAATCGATTTGCTTCCTGAACAGAAAAAGATATATCAAAAAGGCGGAACAATGAGGTTGGGGAATTATCCATGCAGAATCAAAAGAGACTCATTGGCCTTTCGTGCTTATAAAGAGAGACTGGTGTTGGAGAGACATCGGCATAGGTATGAATTGAACAATAGGTTTCGAGCTGGGTTGGAAGCAAAAGGGCTTTTGGTGACTGGCGAATATGAGAAAGAGCATCTGGCAGAAATTGTTGAACTTAAAAACCATCCCTGGTTTGTAGCAGTCCAGTTCCACCCCGAATTCAAGTCCCGACCCGCAAGACCCCACCCCCTGTTTAGAGAATTCATCAAAGCCTCCCTGAAAAAGAAAAAAATCATATAGATTCATAATAGGCAGGGCAAAAAATGAAATGAAAGAAGACAAAAAGGCAGTAGTATTATTGAGTGGTGGACTCGATTCATCCACTTGCCTGTACAAGGCAATAGAAGATGGGTATGTCCCATACGCATTATGTTTTGACTACGGGCAGAGACATCTCAAAGAGGTGGAATCCTCAAGAAGAATAGCTGAGAAAGCTGGTGCAATTTTCAAAAAGATTAAGATTGATTTAAGACAGATAGGAGGTTCGGCTTTAACGGATAACATAGAAGTTCCTATAGGAAGAGAAATAGAAGAGATAGCCAGGGATATCCCCCCGACTTACGTACCGGCAAGAAATACAATCTTTCTCAGTGTAGCTTTAAGTTTTTCCGAAGTGATAGATGCGGAGGCAATTTATATGGGTGCAAATATGATAGATAATCCAGGCTATCCGGATACAACACCGAGATATATAGAAACGTATCAGAAACTGATTAATGTAGCCCTAAAGAAGACAGTAAAAGGAGGCAAAATAGAGATAAAAACTCCTTTAATTCGAATGTCTAAGAAAGAGATAATACAAGAGGCAGTAAGGCTGAAAGTGCCTTTAGCACTTACCTGGAGTTGTTATCAGGGGAAAGAAGAACCTTGTGGCGAGTGTGATGCGTGCAGATTAAGAGCCAAAGGCTTCCGAGAAGCGGGTCTGACCGATAGTTTATGCCAAAAAAGTGATAGTGATGTTTAGAATTATATAAATTGGTTAGATATGTTACTTAACTGAATTTTTAAATTGATGTCTGTAATTCCTATTCTTGTGCCAGGTTTCGCCTATCCCTGATAATATGCTCCCACCTGAAACTCTCATTTCCATATAAAAACTTATTGCTTTTTGAGAAGAATGCTGTTATAATTTAAAAATTGCCAGTCGCTTATTGGTAGTGGACGGGCTTTATACCCGCAAAAAATCACGCCCATAAAGGGCTACACTACGATTACCGACAATTTTTGGAGACGGCGGGATGAGAACTTTTATTGCTGTGGGAATATCGAGTGAAGTTAGGGAAAAGATTGCTAAAATTCAGGTGGAGTTGAAGGAGGGAGACCCTGATGTCAAATGGGTTGAGCCTAAAAATCTCCATATCACTCTAAAATTTCTCGGCGAGGTGAGTGAGGACAAACTTTCCGGGGTAATTGAGAAGACAAGACTTGCCGTCTCAGGGATTTCCCATTTCAAGGTTCACATTTTGGGGTTAGGTAGCTTTCCCAATCTTAGGTCTCCACGGGTCGTCTGGGTTGGCATAAATGAAGGTAAGGCAGAACTGAAAGATTTAAGCGAAAGGATTGAAGAAAAACTTTCCTATTTAGGATTTGCCAAAGAGAAAAGGGAGTTTTCTGCTCATTTAACGATTGGCAGAGTCAGGTCTCTGAGAGGCAAGGGTAAGTTGGTTAAGAAAATCGAGGACTGGCAAAGGTGTGATGTGGGAGAATTTTCTGTGGATAAAGTGCTGGTTATGGAAAGTCAACTTAGCCCAAAGGGACCCACTTACAGGATAATAGAAGAGATAAATCTGAAATGATAATTAAGAAACTAAAAGATAAATTACTGGAGAAAAGGTACCGTGTGATACTAATTATGGCTTTCTTGTTGCTTGTGGGAGTGGTAGCTATAATTTCCCGCAAGAGTGAAATGGAACTTCGTTTCCTTCCCTTCTCTCCGGGCGAGTTTAAAGAGATAGCCCTTACCTTCGATGATGGTCCGGACCCTAAGGCCACACCAAAAATTTTGGATATGCTTAACAAAGAAGGTATTAAGGCGACTTTCTTTGTAGTAGGAAAGATGGTGGAGAAGTATCCAGGGTTACTGAGACAGGTATGGAAGGAAGGACATGATGTAGGTAACCATACGTATAGCCATCCGGATTTAACCAAACTGTCTAAAGAAGATATACTGGAAGAATTGGATAAAACCCGTCTATTGGTTAAGAAAATTACTGGCAAAGAGACGTATCTCTTTCGTCCCCCGGGTGGGAGATATGACAACAAGGTAATTGTAACTACTACCTTAAGTGGGTACAAAATGATTCTCTGGACAGACTATCCTGGTGATTATGGTTGTCCCTCCAGTAAGCTGATTTATCAGAGGACGGTTTCCGGAGCGGAAGATGAAGGAATAATTCTTCTGCATAATGGATTAGACACTACTCTGAATGCTCTTCCTAAGATTATTTCTGAATTGAAAAAAGGAAAATATAGGTTCGTTACAATTTCTGAGCTAATGGAAGAGATAAGGGAAAAAGAGACCGTCTATTTCGAAAAATTTGAAAGGGAGCAAAAAGCAAGGCCTCTGCCGTTAGAAATGGCAGTCACGGAATAGGTTAGACATATGAAAATTTTGGGAATCGATTATGGAGAAAAAAGGGTTGGCTTGGCACTGAGTGATGCTTCAAATATAGTTGCTGGTAGTTTCAAAGTTTTGAACAGAGACACAACTAGCAATTGGCTTGAAGAGATAAAAACAATTGTGGATGAAAACAAAATTGAGAAAATTGTTATTGGTTTACCCAGGAATATGAACGGTTCTTTGGGTGAGAAAGGGAAAGAGGTTCTGGCGTTTGTAAAGTCTCTGGAAAAGGTGATAAATGTACCCATAGTGACCTGGGATGAAAGGTTGACAACAGTTAGCGCAGAGAAGGTGCTGCGGGAGGCAGAGTTATCGAGGAAAAAGCGAAAGGATATCGTGGATAAACTCTCTGCTTCTATAATTTTGCAAAACTATTTAGACAGTATTGTGCCGGACCAAAAAGAAAAAAGCAAGGAGAGTAATGAATGAGGGTAATAAAAACAGGTGTTGTAATCCTCTGCTTGTTAAGTCTGGTAAATTTGATGGTCTTCTTTTTGTCTCCGCGCCATAGCAAAACTGCCCTGGTTACAATAGAGGAGGGAATGACTGCGCAGGAGGTAGCAGAATTACTGAAAAAGGAAGGCTTAATTTCCAGTAAGAATTTCTTTCTGTCTCTTCTCAGACTAAGAGGAGTCCATAAGAGAATCAAGGCAGGAATTTACGAGATAAATTCAAAAGAAAGCACCTGGCGGATTATTAGTAAACTATTTTTGGGAAAAAGCAAGAAAGTGAAATTGACCATTCCGGAAGGATTTACTGGCCGTCAGATTGCCCAGTTAATCGAAGAGAAGGGATTGGGAGGAAAAGACAAGTTTTTAGAAATTGTTGAGGAGAGGGAGATAGAAGGTTACCTTTTTCCGGAAACATATTTTATTGATTACAGTGCGTCGCAGGAAGAAATTATTGATATGATGGTCGACCAATTCAATAAGGTGTTTACAGGAGATATGGAGGAAAGAGGGAAAAAGTTTAACTTCACAAAAAGGGATACAATAATTCTTGCTTCCATAATTGAGAAAGAGGCGGTCAAGGATGAAGAGAGGCCATTAATTTCTGCCGTTTTCCATAACCGGTTAAAGAAACGGTGGTACTTGGAATCTTGTGCTACGGTTCAGTATGCACTGGGAGAGCATAAGGAGAAGTTGACCTATGAAGATGTAAAAGTTAACTCTCCTTATAATACTTATATCCATTTTGGCTTACCACCCGGGCCCATTTGTAATCCTGGTTTAGCCGCTATTGAGGCCGCCTTGTATCCAGCCGAGACCGAATTGATGTTCTTTGTTACCGAAGGAGAAGGCACTCATAGATTTTCTAAGTATTATCAGAAGCATCTGGAAATACAAAAGAAAAAATAGATGGAATGGGTCTTTTGAGGGAAAAATGCCTGAATTACCAGAAGTAGAAACAATAAGAAGAGGGTTAGAAAAGAAAATCCTGGGAAAGAGAGTGAACAGAGTGGAGATCAACACAGATAGGATGGTAAAAGAGCCTTCCCCAAAGAGATTTAAGGAAGAAGTTGAAGGTAAAAAATTTACCCAGGTTATTCGTCGAGGAAAATACTTGATATTGGGATTATCCTCGGGAAAGAAGATAGTGGTACATCTCAGAATGACCGGGCAACTAATTTACGGAAACAAAGATAAAAAGAGCAGGGTATCCTTTCTTCTGTCAAATGGCAAATATTTGAATCTTAAGGATAGCAGGCATCTGGGAGAAATCAGATTAGTAGAGAACTGGGAGAGAATTTCCTCCCTTGCTAAGATGGGAATGGAGCCTCTGGAAGATAGTTTTACGCTCAAGGTATTCGGCGGAATGTTGAACAAAAAGAAGGCCAAAATCAAGCCCTTATTGATGAACCAGGAATTCCTGGCGGGTGTGGGAAATATTTATGCCCAGGAGGCGCTATTCAAAGCAGGAATTCATCCAGAAAAGCAGGCTTATCGACTGAAGCGGGACCAGATGAAATCACTATTTTCTGAAATAAAGAAGGTCTTAAACAGAGCTATAGAATACAAAGGCACATCTTTGGCGAGTTATGTTGACGCGGATGGAAGAAAAGGAAGTTTCCACTCTCGCCTACGAGTTTATGGACGGGGAGGAGAACCCTGTGTTAAATGTAAGACTCCTTTGAAGTTTATTAAAATTGCTGGCAGGGGAACTACTTTCTGTCCCAAGTGCCAGAAGTAGATAATTACTTGGCACTCTGAAGAGTGCCCAACCAGGCAGGGTGGGAGGAAATATGAAAAAAGTAGAAATAGGATTGGTCCTTTTTTTATGGTTTTTTCTGACGCATATATTATTTGCCCCTTCCCTTAGTGGAGGAGGAAGAAAACCACCTCCGGAGCCAAAAACAATGAAGGAGAAAATTGCGGGGAAGTTTCACATTGAACACAGTGTTGTTCTGGCTTTGGAAGAGAAAGGTTATGAGACAGAAGAGATTATTAAGCTGTTGATTCTGGCAACTGCCACAGGTAAAAGCGCCGATGAGATTAGTGTACTCAGGGAAGAGGGAATGGACTGGGAAGCGATTGCCAAGTGGTACGGAGTGGAAATGTCGACCCTCGGTAAGGAAACACAGAGGCTCTTATTCGAGGTGGGGGAAGTAAAAGAAGAAGAAGAAGAAGAAGAGGAAATAAAAGAGGAGGAGGAGCCAGAAATCGAGCTGGAAATTGAGAAGGAATTAAAGAAAAAGTTGGAAATGGAAAAGACGGAATCGGATGAGTTACGTTAAACTTTATGAGAGAGGTATCTTAAAAAAGAGAAAGGAAGGGCTTAATAAATTACTTGAGAAGTGCCACCTCTGTCCCAGGAAATGCCTGGTAAATCGCCTGCAGGATGAGAAGGGTTTTTGTGGCGCAGGGAAAAGAGTAGCTGTTTCCAGTTATAACCTCCACTTTGGTGAAGAGCCGCCGATTTCGGGCTATCGCGGTTCGGGCACCATATTTTTTACCCACTGTAACCTTCGTTGCTGTTTCTGTCAGAATTACCCTATTAGCCAGATGGGAAACGGCCAGGAAGTAGAGATTTCCCAACTGGCTAAAATGATGTTAAAGTTACAAGAACTTGGGGCACACAACATAAATTTTGTTACCCCTACCCATTTCGTTCCCCAGATCGTCGAGGCTTTGGAGGTTGCGGTTAGAGAGGGCTTGAGCATTCCTCTTGTATACAACTCGGGCGGGTACGATTCTGTGGAGACTCTCAAACTTCTGGATGGTATAGTCGATATCTATATGCCTGATGCCAAGTATTCCAATCCCCAGAGCGCCCGTACATACTCCCGGGCGGATGACTATTTTGAAGTTAACAAAAAGGCTCTTCTGGAAATGCATCGCCAGGTTGGTGACCTGAAAATGGATAGAGAAGGGATTGCCGAGCAGGGGCTTCTTGTTCGTCACTTAGTTTTGCCCGAAGATGTGGTTGGCTCGCGAAGAGTCTTAGAGTTCATTGGTAGGAATATTTCCCAGAATACCTATATGTCCATTATGGCTCAGTACCATCCTGCTCACAGGGCTTCTGAATTTCCCGAACTCTCAAGAAGAATCTCGGAAACAGAATATGATGCAGTGTTGAAGATGGCAGACGAATTGGGGCTGGAAAGAGGCTGGAGACAGAATTTTTGACAGTAAATTTTCATTTGCAATGCAGGTATGAAATTTGCTAAATTTGAAATATGGAAGTTAAGAATCTTCACTCCTGGCAGGTATCTCCCGAGAAGGCGAGAAAAATTCAGGAGAAGTTGAGAAACAAAGTTGTATTGAAAAGTTCTTTTAGCGATATAAGTCAGATAGGTTTTATCGCTGGTTGCGATGTTGGGTACGATGGGAAGAAGAAAAGGGCTTATGGTAGTGTGGTTCTCCTTACTTTCCCTGAGCTTAAACTGGTAGAAAAAAAAGGAGCTATGGAAGCTTCTGAAAGAATATTTCCCTATCTTCCCGGGCTACTTACCTTTCGCGAGGGTCCCGTTCTGATAGCGGCTTTAAGAAAATTGGAAAGATCTCCCGATATAATCATTTTTGACGGTCAGGGAATTGCGCATCCTCTGAGATTTGGGTTGGCTACTCATATGGGTCTTTTGCTGGGGCTTTCCACAATTGGCTGTGCCAAGTCTATTCTATATGGCCATTATGAAGAGCCTGTAAATCTGAAGGGAGCTTATACCTTTTTGAAAGACGAGGAGGGAGAGCTGATGGGGGTGGCTCTGCGCACCAAAAAAAACGTGAAGCCCGTATTCGTTTCTCAAGGGTACAGGATTGACCTCGACCAGGCATTGGACGTCATCCTGACTTGTTGCAAAAGAGAAAAGATCCCCGAACCCTTAAGATTGGCACACCGGGAGACAGTGCAAGCTCTGTGGGGTCAATAAATGTAAGCGTTCCCATTTTTTAAAAGGGAGGAAGGAATGATTAGAAAACCAGCACAAGCAGGAAGGTTCTATATGAAAGACCCGGAAGCACTAAGGGAACAGGTCGGGAAATACGTCCAGAGCGATGTTGAGAAAGAGGACGTTTTAGGAATAGTGGTTCCTCATGCGGGGTATTTCTATTCAGGAAAGGTGGCCGGGGCAGTCTATTCCAGGATTAACTTACCTGATACTATTATTATCATCGGGCCTAACCATACCGGTATTGGCGCAGAGATTTCCATAATGGCAGAAGGTGAGTGGGAAATGCCCAATGGCAGAGTAAAAATAGATTCTTCTCTGGCAAAAGAGTTACTTTTCCAGGCTGGTGATTTGGCACAGGAGGATGAGCAGGCTCACCTACATGAACACTCGCTGGAGGTGCAGTTGCCATTTATTCAGTATTTCAAGAAAGATTTCGGCATAGTTCCCATTTGTATGCGGGACCATCGGGTTGCCACCTGCAAGAAATTAGGTAAAGCGATAGCCAAGGTGATTAAATCTAAACTCCCCTGTCTGATTGTCGCTTCGACGGATATGACCCATTACGAGTCTCAAAAAGATGCTGAGAGAAAAGACAGGTTAGCGATTGATAAGATCTTAAGACTCGATCCAGAAAATCTACTGAAAACAGTAATGGAGAATGATATTTCAATGTGCGGCCCGGGACCAACGGCTACAATGATTTTTGCCTGTAAGGAGTTGGGGGCAAAGAAGAGTGAGCTGGTGTTGTATAATACGAGTGCAGAGGCCTCAGGAGATTATTCGGCTGTTGTGGGATACTCAGGCGTCGTCGTAAAGTAAAGAAAAGTACAGGTAGATTCACATAAGGAGGAAAGTATGTCAGAACTGAGGAGAGACCCCATCTCCGGAAGATGGATGATTACTGCCACCAGGAATGAGGTGGATACGCCATTTGGATTCATTACTGTCCGCAAGGAAGAGATGGAAAGGGATTGTCCTTTTTGCGAAGGGAGAGAATTGGAAACTCCGTCAGAAGCATTTGCGCTACGTAAAAAAGAGAGTAAACCTGATACGCCTGGATGGGCAGTACGTGTAATTCCCAGTAAATTTGGAGTGGTAAGGCTCAATGAGGAACTGGATAGGAAGGGAGTAGGCGACTTCTTCTTTTTTGATACAATGAATGGATACGGAGTCCATGAGATTGTAATTGAATCTCCTCTACATATTACCAGTATTTCAGAACTTTCGCTTGAGCAGATAGAGAAGGTTCTCCGTGTCTATCAGATTAGGTTAAGGGAGTTGAAAAAGAATTCACTTTTGAAATATGGTCTTATCTTCCGTAATCAGGGTTATGGTAAAGAGATTTCTATGATGCACGTGCATTCCCAGATAATTGCTTTACCTCTGATTCCCAAAAGCATTAAGGAGGAGCTGATTTCAGCTAAAAGTTATTATGAAGAGAAAGAAAGGTGTATCTTCTGTGACATAATAAAACAAGAATTATATTCCCATGAAAGGATTGTCATCGCAGGGGATAAATTTATCGTTTTGGCTCCTTTTGCCTCCCGCTTTCCATTTGAAACCCAAATTCTTCCCCGCAGGCACGAATGCGATTTTACAAATGTGCCTGAAGAAGACCTCTGGGAGTTGGCAGAGAAATTGAAATCTACTATTATGAAGACCGGCAAATTATTGAAAGACCCGCCTTTGAATTTTGTTCTTCATACTGCTCCCTTTATGGTTCCCGAGGCAGGGTTCTGGCTGACTATTAAAGATGATTACCACTGGCACATCGAGATTCTGCCCCATGCTATGCTTGCCAGGGGTTTTGAGTGGGGCGGAGATTTTTACATTAACCCACCTGCCCCAGAGGTGGCAGCAAAGTTCCTCCGGGAAGAGGAAGAGAAGTAAACGACGAATGAAAAATAGAGAAGTTGTAAAATTACTTCAGGAAATTGGACAACTTTTAGAATTGAAAGGAGAGAATCCCTTCCGAGTGCGCTCCTACGAGAAGGCAGCTCAGAATATTGCCAGTCTCACCGAACCAATAGAGAAATTCGCAAGTAATGATAGACTGGAAACAATACCCGGCGTAGGAGAGGGGATAGCGAAAAAAATTAAGGAATATCTGGAAACGGGTAAATTAAAATATTTTGAGGAGTTAAAGAAAGTTTTTCCCGAGGGGCTTCTGGAAATTATGTCTGTTCCTGGAATTGGGCCCAAGACGGCAAAGACTCTATATGAGGAGTTAAAAATAAAGAGCCTTGCTCAACTGGAAAAAGCAGCTAAAGAACACCGTTTGAGCGAGCTTCGCCGGTTGGGGGAGAAGACCGAAGAGAATATTGTAAAAGGCATTCAAATGGTGAGAAAAGGTGGGGAAAGGATTCTCCTCTCCGCAGCACTATTTTTGGCAAAACCAATCATAGAACAATTGGAGAAGTGTCCTGGTGTTAAAGATATAAATCTGGCTGGTAGTATTCGCAGAAAGAAAGAGACAATTAAAGACATAGATATCCTGTGCACGGCAAAAAAATCCGATGTAGTAATGAGTAAATTTGCGAAGCTTCCTCAGGTGAAGGAAATACTGGCTCAGGGAGAGACGAAATCAAGCATAATTCTCGATGAGGACATACAGGTTGACCTGAGAGTGATTAAGCCAGAATCTTACGGGGCTGCACTGATGTATTTCACTGGTTCTAAAGACCATAATATTGCCCTTCGCGAACTGGGTCGAAAGAAAGGGTATAAAATAAACGAATATGGTCTGTTTAAACTGGGAAAGAGGTCAAGTGGAGTTTCCACCCGGGGAAAGGGAGCTGTTGCCACAAGACCAGTGAAGGAAATAAAGGTAGCTGGCAAGACCGAAGAGGAAGTCTATAAGAAATTGGGACTTCAGTATATCCCCCCGGAAATAAGAGAGGCCTCGGGTGAAATTGAGATGGCTTCGCGAAATAAGATTCCCAGGCTGATTACAGAGAATGACATTAAAGGTGATCTGCACGTTCATTCCCGGTATAGCGATGGCGTGGGGAAACTATCAGAAATTGCAGAAAAGGCAGAAAGTATGGGGCTGGAGTGGGTAGGAATTTGTGACCATTCCCAATCTTTGAAGGTTGCTGGAGGGGTCCGTCCTGATGTACTCTACGAGAAGATAGAAGAGACAAAAAGATTTAACAAAAAGAGTAAAAACTTCAAGATTCTTTGCGGTACGGAAGTGGATATCCTTTCCGATGGATCGTTAGATTATGACGATGATCTCTTATCTCAACTCGACCTGGTTATCGCTGCCATTCACACAGGATTCAAACAGTCAGAAGAGCAGCTAACGAAAAGAATAATTTCTGCGATGGAGAATAAGTATGTGCATATGATTGCCCATCCCCAAGGCCGGTTGTTAGGGAAGAGGGAGCCGTATGCACTAAATATGGAGAAAATCTTAAACACTGCTCAAAAAACGCAAACTTTCTTAGAAATCAATGCCTATCCCGAGAGGCTTGATTTATATGATATCTACTGCAGGAAAGCAAAAGAGATGGGTATCCTTATGGGAATTGGGACAGATGCTCACACTTTGAATCAGATAGAGAATCTCTACCTGGGAGTAGCCGTTGCTCGCCGAGGTTGGCTGGGAAGAAAAGACGTATTGAATAGCCTTTCGTACAATGAATTAATTAAGACTTTAGGGAGAAAAAAATGTGCGCTGAATTGAGAAAAGATATAATTTCAGGATTCTGGATTATTACCAACACTAAAGAGAAAGAGGAATTCTTCAAATCTTTAGAGCCTGAAGAAAGGGTTAAAGAGAAACCCTGCCCTTTCTGCCCGGGAAAGGAGAAGGAGACACCTAAAGAAATCTATGCTTTAAGAAAGCCCGGTAGTCTGCCAGACCAACCGGGTTGGAGCGTAAGAGTCTTTCCTAGCAAAGAGAAGGTGCTTGAAATAGAGAAGGGATTGGAGAGGCATGGTGTGGGCATATATGATGCGATGAATAATGTGGGAGCACACGAGTTAATAGTCGAAAGTCCTGAACACATCAAAAATTTAAGCGATTTGCCTAATGAACAAATAAAGAATGCCCTTATCGTTTATCAGAAAAGAATCGTCGATTTGAAAGGAGATAAGCGTTTCCGATACGCTATAGTTTTCAAGAATCAAAGACCCAGCTCTCCTTTCCGATTGGGACACACTCATTCTCAGTTGGTTGCCCTTCCCCTTACTCCCCAGAGTGTAAAGGACGAATTGGAAAACGCCCAAAGTTACTACAAAGAGAAAGAGCGCTGTGTCTTTTGTGATGTGGTTAGAGAGGAATTGGGTGCGGGTCTAAGAATAGTTGAGGAGAATAAATCTTTCATTTCCTATGTGCCATTTGCTCCGCGTCTTCCTTTTGAAACCTGGATACTTCCCAAAATACACAATGCAGATTTTACGCAGGAAGATAATAGCACCGTTTTCGATTTAGCCTCTATTATGAAAGTGACTTTAAGTAAGATTTGTAAACTCCTGGAAGATCCACCACTCAACTATATGATCCATTCCATACCTTATATGCGACCAAGAGGGGGTTACTGGAAGACAATACATAAAGATTACCATTGGCATTTAGAGATACTTCCCCATATTGTTAGAGTTGAAGGTTTCTCCTGGAGTTCAGGTTTCTATATCGAGCCACTCTCCTCGGAGATAATGGCAGAACTTTTACGAGAAACGAAATTGTAAAGTAGATTGTAGCTGCAGAGCGAAGCTTGCGCTTTGCTACTCCAGCGGTAAATAGTGAGGTGATGGTTAATGGTAGGATTGGTCCTACTCAGGTTGGAAGCAGGGAAGGAAGAATCAGTTCTCGCTAAAATCAGAGATGTAAAAGGGGTCACAAAAGTTCAGGCTGTCTTTGGTCGGTGGGACGTTGTAGCCACTGTGGAAGCTCAAGATTTAAAAGCCCTGACTTCATTGGTGATTAAGAACATTAGGGCGATCGATGGAGTTTCCGCTACGGAAACCCTGGTCTCCACCTCCCTCTAAAAAATGGGGTCAACATATTTCAATAGAAAGTATGGGGGAGCAGGCCATGTTTGGCAGGGAAGGTATAAAAGTTCGCTGATTGATAATGGGAAAACAAATACTTCAACCGAAGGATTGATTGATGTTGATCCTTATTATTTAGAATTGGGAAAAAGCTCTCAAGAATGGCAGGAGAGATACCGGAAGCAAGTGAAGGAAGTAAAGGAGGTGAGAAAGAATGAAAAATATAACCGATTTGCTCAGCGAAACTAGTTCCCATGTGATAAGAGAGGTCTTGGATTCAGGAGGAGTTGTTGTGGGAATAAAGGCCGAAGGATTTGCGGGAGTTCTTATTGAAGACCGGAAGCTCACAGATAGTCTGGCTAAGAAAGTTGAGAAAGAAGCCGGGGTTAAAGGATTTATTTCCACTGACGAACTACCAAAATATGGGCTCAATAAACAAGACAGAAGGAACATCGAGGAGGCTTTCGGGGCTAAGGAGGGAGATGTAGTTATTCTGGTAGCTGACCAGAGGGAGAAAGCGGAGAAAGCAATTCAGATTATTGAAGCAGAAATAGACAAACGCAAAGAATAATATACGATAACGAGTTCAGAAGATAAATGAGAAGAATTCTGTTCACGATAGTCCTTATTTTTTCTTTTCTATTTCTTCCTTTTTTCGGAATTTGCGTAGAACAGGTAGAATCCTCATTTCTCAAGGGAGGTAAAGGGAAAGTGAAGGAGGAAAATATTAAGTTACCTTTGCCCAAGACAACTGGCAAGATGAGTCTCGAGGAGGCAATAGTAAAAAGAGAGTCAGTCAGGAGCTTCAGTAAGAGACAATTAACTCTGGAAGAGATTTCTCAGCTTCTCTGGGCGGCGTACGGGCCAAGGCATGTCGATTCCATTACAGGTGCTTCCAAGACTGTTCCCTCTGCAGGAGCTCTCTATCCCATGGAAATCTATATCGTTTCTCCCAATGGCGTCTTCCACTATTTTCCTTCAAGCCACAGCCTGAGAGAGATTTCGGACAAAGACCTCCGTTCCGCTCTTTCCGGCGCTGCCTTATGGGAGGAGGCAATCGCCCAGGCAGCAGTCAATTTTGTAATTGCCTGCGTATACGACAGGATATGCTGGAAATACGGAGAGAGGGGTATGAGGTATGCTCATATAGAAGCAGGCCATATAGCCCAGAATATTCACCTTCAGGCAGTCTGTTTGGGTTTGGGTTCGGTACCTATTGGAGCATTTAACGACACTGCTGTGCAAAAAGCGTTATATCTGCCAAAAGATAATATACCAATCTACATTATCCCTGTGGGACATCTAAAATAGTAGGACATCCAAAATATAGAGTTGACCCCATTTTTTCCAGATGAGAAAAGTAATTACAATTATTATCCTCATAGTGGTAGCAGTTGTTCTTAGCGGGGTACTCATCCATTTTGCAAAAAGACCCCCCTATAGACCAAAGGTTAAAGAGCCTACCGGTGAAAAGCATCCCGCCCAACCAGCCTATGGAGATACAATCATCCAGGCATCTATTGGAGATGCCAGTTATTTGAATCCTATACTTGCCAGCGACAGCGCTTCCGGTGACATAAATGGTTATGTGTACAATGGGTTAGTAAAATATGACAAGAATCTCAAGTTGGTGGGGGACCTGGCAGAATCCTGGAATATATCTGATGACGGGCTGGTAATCACCTTCCATCTGCGCAAAAATGTGAACTGGCATGACGGAGAACCTTTCACCAGCGAGGATGTTAGATTTACTTATGAGAAGTTGGTCGACCCCAATACCAGGACACCCTATGCCTCGGATTACCTTATAGTTGACAGGTTGGAAATCGTCGACCCATACACGGTGAGGATAATATACAAAGAGCCTTTCTCTCCCGGATTGGAAAGTTGGGGTATGGGAATTATTCCCCAGCATATTTTTGAGAAAG
>CAYOFG010000017.1:23804-31189 GCA_964403285.1 uncultured Clostridia bacterium
GCTATACTTATCTTGGTTATAATCTGAAAAATCCCCTGTTCAAGGATGAGAGAGTTCGCAGGGCAATAACTTATGCCATAAACAGGCAGGAAATCATAGATGGGGTTCTTCTGGGCCTGGGTCAAATATCGACTGGTCCCTTTCCTCCAACTTCGTGGGCTTATAATGAAACTGTTCCTATTTACGAGCACAATCCCGAAAAAGCTAAGGAATTGCTCTATAAATGTGGCTGGCAGGATAGAGATGGGGATGGAATTTTGGATAAGGATGGTAGACCATTCAGTTTTACTCTTATGACTAATCAGGGTAACAAGATGCGCGAGCTTTGTGCCACCATTATCCAGTCTAATCTTAAACAGGTCGGGATACAGGTAAAAATTCGTATTTTGGAATGGGCCTCCTTTATTCACCAGTATATTGACAAAAAGAATTTTGATGCTGTAATTCTTGGTTGGAGCCTCTCCCGAGATCCCGACCAGTATTCTATTTGGCACTCATCCCAGATTAAAGAGGGGCAATACAATTTCGTTTCCTATAGTAACCCGGAAATCGATCGCCTATTAGTGGAAGGCCGGCGTACTTTCGACATGAAGAAGAGAAAAGAAATATATCATAGGATTCATACCATTCTGGCTGAGGAGCAACCTTATACTTTTTTATATGTAGCCGATGCTCTTCCTGTAGTCCAAAAGAGGTTTCATGGTATTGAAGTAGCTCCTGCAGGCATTGGCTATAACTTCATCAAATGGTATGTACCCCGGGACCAACAGAAATACACTCGATGAGATGGGATTTTTGGAGGGAAGAGATGGTAGCCAAAAGACTTAACCCCAAAATTTTCAATATTCCGGTTGAGAAAATAAGAAATGGCTGGTATAGCGATAAGTACTTTGTGCGCACCAAGGAGGTTCTGGAAAAGGACCATCGCCACGTTCGAGTACTTATGCAAGTATTCTGTCGCAAAGAGGCTGTTCTCTGTGGGATGGATGAAGCGATTGCTATCCTGAAGCTCGGCGCGGTCAATCCAGAGAATTTGAGGATAAAAGCACTCCACGATGGACATAGAATTAGAGCTTTAGATACTGTGATGACCATTGAAGGGGATTACAGCACTTTTGCTCACCTGGAGACTGTATATTTAGGAGTATTGGCAAGGGGAACTGCCGTAGCCACTGCTGTCAGGAAAGTGGTAGATGCTGCAGCGGGAAGACCTGTCCTTTTCTTTCCCGCAAGGTTTGACCATTATAAGGTGCAGGAAACCGATGGGTATGCGGCGTTTATCTCGGGAGCTATAAATGTTTCCACCGACGCTCAGGGTTCATTATGGGGAGGAGAAGGGATAGGTACTATTCCTCACGGACTTATAGCTGCCTATGGAGGAGACACTGTTCGAGCGGCAAAAGCATTTGATAAATATATGTCCAAGGATATTTCCCGGATAGTTCTGGTCGATTTCGAGAACGATTGCATAAGGACTTCTTTGGAAGTGGCTAAAGTTCTGGGTAAGAAGCTATGGGGAGTAAGGTTCGACACAGCCAGCGACCTCCGGGATAAGTCGGTTAAGAGCAGAGGAAAGAATTCTTACGGTGTTTCTCCTGAACTCTGCCGGAAGGCGAGGAAAGCTTTTGACGAGGCGGGGTTCGGCCACATAAAGATTGTTATTTCCGGTGGATTTAATGAAGAGAAAATAAGGCACTTTGTCAAGATTAATGTGCCATTTGATGCAGTGGGGATAGGCTCAGCCCTTTTTGGAGAAAAGATAGACTTTACTGCCGACGTGGTAATGGTGGAAGGTAAGCCTTGTGCCAAGGTAGGGCGGCAATACAATGTCAATCCAAGATTAGAACCGGTCAAGTAACATAATTCACAACGCACATTTGAGATGGAAAAAAATGGAAAAGAATGATTCACTGGGAGAGGAAAACAGGAAAATTCGCCGTTTGAAAATGATGGTGAGCTTAGGTTTATCTCTTCTTAGTCAGGAGCGTCTTTCGCGAAGAGAAGCCGAACAGATAGTCGAGTCTATCCGGCGCTCGGCATTGAGGATGTTCCCTGGAAAAGAGACCACCTGGGAAATAGTATATGCTCCGCGTTTTCATCGAGTCATTGAGGAAAGATGGGGGAGAGGTAGTCGAGAGGAAATATAGGGTTTAGAGAAAATTTTCCCGGCAAGATAAGTAATCTATCTTCCGGGATTTTTTTGGGGAGGACTTAATTTTTTACTTGACAAAATTAGAAACTTGGTATATAATTCTCTCGCAGTGGGGAAAAGTGGTGTAAGGTGGTGACAACGTGCTAATCGGGCAATATCGCCATTCTTTAGATGGAAAAAACCGACTGTTCATTCCTGCCAGGCTCCGTCAGAACGTAAGAAGGTTTATTATCACTTCCGGGTTAGAAGGTTGTCTATTTGTTTACACTCCGGAGAATTGGAAAAAAATTGCAGAAAGACTAAAGGCGCTTCCTTTAACTAAAGCCGACGCCCGTAAGTTTTCACGCACTTTCCTTTCGGGAGCAAACGAGTGCCCTGTGGATGACCAGGGAAGGATACTGGTTCCTAAGACCCTGTGTAATTACGCAGATATAAGAAAAGAGGTAATAGTGGTGGGGGTGTTAGATCGCATAGAGATTTGGTCAAAAAATAACTGGGAACGTTACCAGAAGGAGGCCGAGAAGCAGTTTGTTGAGGTAGCTGAAAAATTAGTTGATCTTGGAATCTAACACCCTCTCCAGCATAAATTGGAAGAGTCAAGGCACATTCCCGTCCTAGTTGATGAGGTAATAGATAATCTTAACTGTCTAAGGGGAGGAATCTACGTAGATTCGACTCTAGGCGAAGGTGGCCACGGGCAAAAGATACTGCAAGCAATACTGCCAGGCGGGCTCCTTATTGGAATCGATCAGGATGGAGAAGCGATAAGAAGAGCAAAAGAGAATCTGAAAGAATATAAAGAAAACTTGCTCACTTTTGAGAGGAACTTTTCTGAAATCGGAGCTATCCTGGAGTCATTGAGAATCAAAGAAGTGGATGGCATTCTGTTTGACCTGGGTTTGTCGAGTCTACAACTACAAGACGCCAACAGGGGTTTTAGCTTTCAGAAAGATGGACCCTTAGATATGCGGATGTCAGAAAACATCAAATTGACTGCGGGATATCTATTAAATACCTTTTCTTTTGACGAACTTGTTAAGATTCTATTCCAATATGGAGAAGAACGGTGGGCCAGGCGAATTGTGAGGAGAGTGGTTGAGTCCCGACGAAAGAGGCCTTTGGAGACTACCTTTCAATTAGTAGAAATCGTTAAAAGAGCAATTCCCCGTTCCGCCTGGCCCAGAAAGATTCACGTGGCCACCAGGACTTTCCAGGCGTTAAGAATAGCAGTAAATGATGAATTGATGGTTTTACAAAAGTCACTCCCTCAAGCCGCAAGGTTTTTAAAAAAGGGCGCAAGGATTTGTATTATTTCTTACCATTCTCTCGAAGACAGAATCGTCAAAAATTTCTTTCGGGAATATAAAACGCAGGGTTTGAAGGCAGTCTTTCCCAAACCAGTTACTCCCACAAGACAGGAACTTCAAATGAATCCGCGTTCGAGAAGTGCAAAATTGCGTGCGGGGGAAATGTGCTCATGAACATAGAGAAGAAAAGGCGGCCCAAAAAATATTATCTTCTTTTTTCTATTGGCGGTCTTTTGATTTTCCTATTCTATGTCTGGGAATGTGCACAAGTAATCACGCTTAGTTATCGGATTAACGAGTTAAAGAGAGAACTCATTTCATTAGAAAACAAGAATAGCAATCTGAAAGCAAATTTACATCACTATACTAATCTGGCAAATATCAATAAGATTGCTCGAGAAGAAAGAAAGATGGTTTCTCCGGAGAACGAGAATATCTACTTTTTAAGAGTAAATCCTAAGCAAGATAGAACTTCATGGGATAACGCACTTTTCATTGCCCGGGAGGATACAAAAGGTGCCTCGAAAAAGTCGCATTATTAGTTCTATACTCATAGTAATTTTTACTCTTATCGTATTGGAAATTAGATTGTACTATATTCAAGTTGTTAGCCATCGTCACTACGGGAAGATGGCAGATAAGCAATCTTTCTCGGTCAGGCAAACAGATTTTAAAAGAGGCACCATCTACGACCGTAACGGGAAAGAACTGGCAATAGAATTTGAAGTTAGTTCTGTTTATGCCATTCCCTCTCTCATTTCCCATCCAGAAAAGACAGCCAAAAAGTTGGCTCCTCTGCTCCATATGAGCGAGAAGACGATCTATAGTAAATTACATACTTCTAATTCATTCGTTTGGTTAAAAAGGAAAATCGATACCGAAATTGCAGAAAAGATTGAAGGTTTACATCTTAAAGGGATCAAGTTAATAAACGAAGGTAAAAGGTTCTATCCAGAAAATGAGTTAGCCAGCCAGGTAATTGGTTTGGCTGGCCTGGACAATCAAGGTCTATCGGGAATTGAGAATTCCTTTGACAGAACCCTAAGAAGAAAAACCAAGAAAACTATAAGGAGAAAAGACGGCTTTGGTCGGGAAGTAATCGCTGCGGACACTACTTATCAGACAGAAGTAAGCGGATGCGGCGTAGTCACCACAATTGATAGAGTAATTCAATATATTGCAGAAGTAGAATTGAGAAAGGCTTACGACGAGACCAACGCCAAACTGGCCACAATCATTGTTCAGGATTGCAAGACCGGAGAGATACTAGCCTTAGCCAACTTTCCCTCGTTTGATGGAAATAGCTATTCTCCGGAAAAATACAAGTACTTAAAGAATCCTGCAATATCCAGTATCTTTGAGCCGGGATCTACTTTTAAACCAATAGTGGCCGCAGCATTGTTAGAAGAGAACCTCGTCACCTTGGAAGATCGCTTTTATTGTGAGGAAGGAGTCTACTTATTCAACGGTCTTCCCATTCGAGACCACGAAAGAGAGAACTGGCTTACTTTTGTTCAGGTTCTTGAAAAATCGTCCAATATCGGAATGGCTAAAGCTGGGCAACTGTTAGGAAAAGATAAGTTGTACCAGTGTGCGAGGGATTTCGGATTTGGTAACTTCACAGGAATTAGGTTGCCGGGTGAGACTCCGGGAATCTTGAAGAACCCAAAAGATTGGTCAGAAATATCTCTCAGTCGTCTCTCTTTTGGGCAGGGCATAGGAGTAACTGCCATCCAGCTTATCTCTGCATTTTCATGTTTAGCCAATGGAGGAGTGCTGATGGAACCCATGATTGTTAACAGAATCGTCGATCCCAGTGAGAAGGTAGTTAAAGAATTCCAGCCCTACCCGGTTAGAAGGGTGATTTCTTATAAAACAGCGAAAACTTTAACTAATATTTTGTGTGGAATTGTAAAAAATGGCACGGGGAAAGAAGCAAGAATTATGGGGTATAAGGTGGCTGGTAAGACTGGGACCGCTCAAAAATTCGACCCTGCCACTGGTAAATATTCTGATACAAACTACATTGCTTCATTCATTGGTTATCTTCCAGCAGAACAACCTAAGGTTACTATTCTAGTCATACTGGATGAGCCACAGGGATTTTACTGGGGAGGAAGCGTAGCTGCTCCGGTATTCGCACGCGTGGGACTGAGAATTATGCGCTATCTTGGTATCCCGCCTGATTCCCAGGAAATGTTCAGGAATCCACCCCAGGAAGCGGCTTGTGTTGGCCCCCGGCTCTAACGGGGAGATTCCAGACTTCACTGTGCATTCCTTCCGAAAGGGAGGAAGGACCTCCCGATGAAATCAGGGGGAGTCCAGATTTTCTTGGATTCCTCCCGAAAGGGAGGAATATTTTTTGTTTTTATAAGATTTCATACCCAGGTTACGAGTATGGCCCGGCTAAACGACCTATTACCACCGATAGGTGTTCAGGAAATACATGGCTCCACAGAACTTTCCATTAAGGGGATAACTTATGATTCCCGCCAGGTTAAACCAGATTACATCTTTGTGGCCATTTCTGGTTACACAGAGGATGGAAATTACTATATTCCCCAGGCCCTGGAAGCAGGCGCTTCAGTAGTTATTTCCTCTAAAAGAATAGAAAAGTTAACAAGACCCTTCATGTGGGGAGGCTCTGCTACTAACGTTGTGGTGGAGAATCCCCGCAAAGCTTTAGCCAATCTTGCCACTGTATTCTACAAGTACCCTTCCGATAAGCTAAATATAATCGGGATAACTGGTACCAACGGGAAAACGACAGTCAGTTATCTCACTGAATCCATCTTCAAAGAGAATGGAGAAAAAGTAGGAGTCCTGGGTACGATTGCTTATCGGCTGGGAGAGAAAATATTACCTGCCCCAATCACCACTCCCCAGTCTTCTGACTTGCAGCAAATGCTGCGAGAGTTAGTAGATGAAAAGTTCTCCACAGTAGTTATGGAAGTTTCTTCTCATGCCTTGAGTTTAGATAGAGTAAAGGGATGTGAGTTTGATAGTGCCATATTTACTAACCTGAGCCGAGAACATCTCGATTTTCACAAGAACATGGAGGAGTATTTGCAGGCAAAAATCAAACTCTTCTCTATTTTAGGGAAAGATGCCCGGAAAGAAAAGGAGAAACTGGCAGTTTTGAATTTAGACGACCCCGTAACGGAGAAAATTATCCAATCGACAGAGGCAAGGATAATCACCTATGGTATTGAAAAGAAAGCCGACGTTGTAGCAAAAAACATAAAATTGAATCTGGAGAAGACCAATTTCACTCTGTTGTCCCCGAAAGGGGAAGTGAAGATTTCTTTACCTTTAATGGGAAAATATAATGTATATAATGCACTGGCTGCAGGTGCTGTGGCCCTGGGTCAAGGAATAAGTCTGGACATTATCAAGCGTGGCTTGGAAAAAACCCCCTCCATTCCTGGAAGATTCGAGAAAATCGATTGTGGGCAGCCATTCACAGTGATAGTCGACTACGCGCATACGGATGAAGCTTTAGAGAAAATTTTGCACGCCTGTTGGGAATTAAAACCCAGGCGAATTATTACTGTTTTTGGCTGCGGAGGTGACCGGGATCGAGGGAAAAGACCTCTAATGGGTGAAGTAGCCGTTGACCTTAGCGATTACGTAATCGTCACCGCGGATAATCCCCGCAGTGAAGACCCTGAGCGGATAGCCCTGGACATTGAAGTAGGAATAAAAAGAAAAAGGAAAAGTAATTATCAGACTATCATCGATAGGTTTCAAGCAATTGAGAAAGCATTGTCTATGGCAGAAAAAGGTGACCTGGTGGTAATTGCAGGGAAAGGGCATGAAGACTACCAGTTGTATAAGGATAGAAAAATTCACTTCGATGACCGGGAAGTTGCGAGGGAGATTCTTTCAAAGAGGATGAAGGGATAGTTATCGGAGTCGCTCGGTCA
>CAYOFG010000018.1:0-17795 GCA_964403285.1 uncultured Clostridia bacterium
GCATAAGCTTTCTTAATCAAACTGAGCCGGAATGTTTGTGGAGTCTGAACTCTCCAGAGATATTCACGTGGAAGTGTTCTTTCTATAACCCCGTTACTCTTTGCCATTTTGACAGTATCATTGACGGGAACGGCTGCAACGCAGGCTCCAAATTTCCTTGCTTTAGCAATAGATTCAATTATCATCTTTCTGGTGACAAATGGCCTCACTCCATCGTGAATAATTACTATCTCATAATCCGAAGACACAAGAGCAAGTCCACAAGCCACCGAGTCCTGTCGCCGGGCTCCCCCGTCAGTTACCTCTATCTTTTTTCTATATCCGAACTTCTCTATAATTTCTTTCTGACAATATCTTTTCCAACCTCTGGGGATAACCAGAATTATCCGGTCAACTCTGTTTATTGAGTCAAACACATCCAGAGTATATGCCAGAATTGGTTTGGAGCCGATAGAGAGGAACTGTTTCTTTGCTGAACGTCCCATCCTTTTTCCACTGCCAGCAGCAACGATAATCGCTACTACTTTCAAATATTACTTCTCCTCTCAGAAATGGTCTGTTCATTCTTCTACAAGGCGGGCAAATATCATCCGTCCGGCGGCAGTCTGTAAAATGCTATTTACCATTACGTCAACTTTTCTGCCAATATATTTCCTTCCACCTTCAATCACCACCATCGTTCCATCATCCAGATAAGCCACTCCTTGTTTAGGCTCTTTTCCCTCTTTTAAAACGAAGACCTTCATTGCCTCGCCAGGTAGAACCGGTGGTTTAATTGCGTTGGACAGTTCGTTGACATTCAAAACGGCAATTCCCTGCACCGCTGCAACTTTGTTTAAGTTGAAGTCGGCAGTCAGAATCCTGGCATCCAATTCCTCAGCCAATTTTACTATCTTTGCATCTACTTCTTCAATTTTAGGATAATCTTTCTCAAAAATCTTTACTGTGATCTGCTTAGTCTCCTGGAGTCTCTTCAAAATGTCGAGCCCCCTCCTGCCCCGGTTCCTCTTTGAAGTGTCGGGCGAATCGGAAATTTCTTGCAGTTCCTTCAGAACGAAGCTGGGGATTACCAGAGTTCCCTCTAAAAATTTGGTCTCGCAGATATCAGTAATCCTGCCATCAATAAGGACGCTGGTGTCTACGACCTTCATCACTGCGCCACCTCTACGCTTACTGGAAAGGGTGATGTTCCTATCCAGAAGTTCTAATTCCTCCTTCTTTTTAATAGCCAGGAGCATTCCGATATAAGCAAGCACAACTTTTATTAAAAGAGAATACGATTTAAAGAATTTCTCCACAATAGGATTCCCCATCAATGCTACCGAATAATCAATGAGTTTGGCAGCAATTAATCCCAGGATTATACCAACACCACCAGCTACCATTGTATCCAGGGCAACTTTTTCAATAAGTATCTCTACGAGGATAACCAAAATTGCAGCGCCCGTTCCTATTAGAATACCATTAGCCCCTGGAGAAATCTGAAAATAACCAATGATTGGCCCAGCAATAATCACTAATAAACGAACAATCCAGATAAACAATAATTTTCACCTCCTTGCCTTTTGTTTCGCTAGTCTAAATATTTTACTTACCATACGCCGGCTAAAGCCGTCGACTACCTCAAAATGTTGACACAAAGACTTTAAGCCCTATCAAGATGCAGTTTTTCTATAGCTTCATTAACTGAAGACACGCCAACTAAATCTATTTTCCTCTTCTTGTGGAATTCTTTAAGATTATGACTGGGTAGTATGCAAGTTTCGAAGCCCAACTTTTCCGCTTCACTTACCCTTTTTTCAATGAGAGTTACTCCCCGCACTTCACCTGCCAAACCAACTTCACCAATAACCACTACTTTTTCTCCGATAGGTCTATTCTTCACTCCTGAATAGATAGCCGCTATAACGCCCAGGTCACAGGCGGGTTCGTAAATTTTCACGCCTCCGGCGATATTCAAGAAGATGTCACAACTTTCCAGATGGAGATTAAAATTTTTCTCCAGTACCGCTACCAGGAGAAGTATCCTGTTGTAGTCCAGACCACTGACCTGTCTCCTGGGCAGGTTAAAATTTGCTCTGGTAACTAAAGCCTGCAGTTCAACTAAAAGGGGTCTGGTCCCCTCCAAAGGCGCCACGACAACCGTCCCCGCAGTGGGAATGCGTCCCTCCAGAAAAATCTGTGAGGGATTCAGTACCTGCTTTAATCCATCGCTCTTCATTTCAAAAATACTTATTTCGGAGGTAGTACCATAGCGATTTTTCTCCACCCTCAAAATCCTGTACAAGTGGTCACTGGACCCTTCAAAGTAAAGAACTGTATCTACAATATGCTCTAAAACTTTTGGCCCGGCAATTGCTCCCTCTTTGGTAATCTGTCCCGAAATGAACACGGGAATCCTTTTTGACTTGGCTAAATAAAGGAGTTCCTCAGCGCACTGTTTAACCTGGACCACACTTCCTGGTGAACCACTAAAGTCATCACTGTAAACCGTTTGAATTGAGTCAATAATTACAAATTTCGGTTCAATCTCTTTAATCTGATTAATTATCTCCCTGATATTTGTCTCCGAGAATATTATCAATTCCGGAGAATCTATCCTCAGCCTTTCCGCTCGCAACTTTACCTGTTCCAGAGACTCTTCTCCAGAAATGTATAAGCATTTTTTTCCGGAAACCGCCAGACTTCCCGCCACCTGTAAAAGTAGAGTGGACTTCCCGATACCAGGGGAGCCAGCTATCAGGACAAGTGAGCCAGCCACAACCCCTCCCCCTAAAACGTGGTCAAACTCTGAAATCCCTGTGAGAAACCTCTCCTCGGGTTGAGACTTGATGGAACTGAGAGGACTCGGCTTTGCCGTGGAAAACCTGCGTTCTTCCCTCAAGCCAATATCTATATCTAATCTCTCCTCAACTAAACTGTTCCACTTGCCGCAGGTAGGACACTTACCCAACCAGCGGGCGGATTGATATCCACATTCCTGACAAATGAAGGCGGTCTTTACTTTTGCCAAAGGTGCTTCACCTCATGAATACAAAAATAATGACTCTGACCCCTTTTTTACTTTAAAACAATACCTATACTGCTATTGACCGTTCCCTCGTTCAATATATCCTCACCATTTATTCCCAGATAGCACCAATCGTTTATCCTGAACCTTGTCCCCGTATTGAGCCAGGCTCTCTTTCGGGAAAGGCGAAAAACTTCTACATCAATTCCTATTCTGTCTTTAACTGGCCAGAAAGCTCCACCAAAACCACCGCTGGAGCGAATAATCCCACCATACAAAGAGAACAGTCCCAAATTTTTCCCCACTTTTACAGTTATACTATTTACTTTCTGTTCACCCGAATCAGTGTCACTATTACTTTCTCCAATATTGTTCACTGAAAAGTGGTAGAACCTCTCCTTGCCAGGAATCAAGGATAGACCAAAGTCACTTCTCAGCTTCTCATCATTAACATTATAATTTAATTGGTACCCCCATGTCATTCTTAAACCAGAAGTTCTCTGCAAAACTTTCTTAGCCTGTTCAGAACTCTCCTGGAGACTTTCTACTACTTCTTCTATTTGTTCGCCCATCTTCTCGTCGGTCAATAGCCTTCCCATTGCTCCCTCGCCTTTATTGAGCTTTTCCGCAACTTCGGCAATTTCATCCAGGCTTCTCTCAAGCTTTTGCAGGGAATTGGTAATACTTTCCCGATTTAGACCATCCGTTATTTCTCTTATATTAGCCGAGAGTTGATTGAGATTCTTAATTGTCTCTTCTAACTCCTGCCCTTCAGTGCCCAGAGCTTTATTCAATTTACGGGTGACATTTACAATATTATTCAGAAATATTCTTAGAGACCTGCCCAATTTCTCTTCTTTACCAATCCCTCTTATCTCCTCCACCAGATCTGCCACACCAAGTAAGACTTCTTCCACAGCCCTATCAATACTAACAGGGTCAATACCTGTAATAGTATCCCCATCCTGGAGGAGGGACTCTTTTTCTGAACCAGAAGTAATTTCCAGATACTTCGTACCCACAAATCCGAAAGAGACAATCCTTGCCAGTGCATCCCTATGGATTTTAACATCCCTCTTTATGGAAGCAACCACCTGAGCTTTGTCATTAACCAGTGCGATATCTGTAACTTTCCCTACGACAACTCCTGCCCTTCTTACCTGGGCTTTTTCCGGAAGTCCGCTAACGTCGTTGAAAAGGATTCTTATTTTATACCGCTTCTCCAGATGGATATCGCCAAGGAGAACAGTCACTATTACCAAAGCTGCGATACCCGAAAGAACAAAAAGTCCCACCTTTGTTTCCTGAGTCAACATCAATCTACTCCTTTAACTTCATCTTTATGGGTCCCTCGCTTGAGCCAGTAATAAACTGTCTCACCACAGGATTTTTCGTTTCCCTTATCTCTTCCGGCGTTCCTATCTCTTCTATCCGACCCTCGTAAAGCATGGCAATCCTATCGGAAACTTTATAAGCCGTGACCATATCATGAGTCACAACAATAGAAGTTATCTTCAGTTTCTCTTGCAAATCTGAAATTAGATTGTTAATTACATCAGCCATAATCGGGTCAAGGCCGGTTGAGGGTTCATCGTAAAGAATATACTCAGGGTTCATAGCAATTGCGCGGGCAAGCGCCACTCTCTTCTTCATTCCTCCAGAAAGTTCAGCAGGCATTAGCTGTTCAATCCCTTCCAGGCCGACCAGTGAGAGCTTCTCGGAAACCCTCTTTTTTATCTCTCTCTCATCCAAATCGGTCAACATACGCAAACCAAAAGATATGTTTCCTCCTACTGTCAAAGAATCGAATAGAGCAGATCCCTGAAAGAGCATACCGAATTTCTTTTGCACCTCAGCTAATTCCTTCATTCCCAATCTGGTGATTTCTTTACTATCTACTTCGATTTCACCAACTTCCGGCTTCATCAGCCCGACAATATGTTTCAAAAGAACACTCTTCCCACAGCCACTTCCACCGATTATGGTAATTGTCTCTCCCTTTTTTATTTCCAGGTTCAGTCCCCTGAGAACCCTGTTCCCTACAAAGCTCTTATGAACGTTATTAATCCTTATCATATTTTTAGTTTCCCTGTAGGGGACGGACGCAGTTTATGCCGATCTTTCGGCATGCCGTCCCTTCCTTCGGGCGACCACTGAGTGTCGCCCCTACGCGACCAAAACCTTTACGGGCATAAAGCCCTACACTACCAAATTTAAAAATGGGTGGCGCCAATCCCAATGGAAACCAGAAAGGCTGTCAGGAAGTAGTCGGAGATTAAAATCAAGACCATAGAAGTCACTACCGCGGAAGTAGTTGCTCTCCCCACGCCCTGCGCTCCCCCTTCACAGGTAAACCCCTTATAACAACAGACCATAATCATAATTACGGCAAAAAAGACAGATTTTATAAGACCCTGGTACACATCGTCAATTCTCATGAAATTCAGAATCTCGTCTCGATAAACAGTTGCCGGAATACTAAAGGAATAGACACTAACCACAAGCCCACCCAAGACACCAATAATATCTGCTAACAGGGTAAGGATGGGAACCATAATCAGACAGGCCAAAAACCTGGGGACTGCCAAATACTTTACAGGGTTTGTACCCAGAGTATACAGAGCATCAATCTGCTCTGTAACTTTCATTGTCCCCATTTCAGCCGTTATCGCTGCACCAACTCTACCAGCTAAAACCATAGAACCTGTAACTGGACCCAATTCCTTAACCATTGAAAATCCCACAGCCATTCCCACATACACTGGCTCACCAAAAAAATTGCTGAAAGCATAGCCAGTCTGTAAAGCCAAGACCATGCCTGTAAACAGTGCAGTAAGTCCGATTACGGGAAAGGACCTCACTCCAATCTCCATCATTTGACTTATAATATCCTGGCTTGCAAGCGGTCGGCGTCCAATCCAGTAGATTGTCTGGCGGAATAATTCTGTTATTCGACCTAAGCCACTGGTTGCATCCAGAATTCTTTCACCTACGTATCTCAATAATCTATTCTCCACTTTCTCACCCGGGCTCAATCAATTTCAATCTTGGTAATGCTTGCTTTATCTCTCAATGTCCTCAGCCATTTCTCATAACGCTCTTCCATTCTCTTCTGAAAAATAAAGTTCCGCAAGTAGTCTCGAATCTCATCTAAACTCTTCTTTTCTCCCGCCTTCTTCTCTATACATTGAATAATATGGTAACCATACTCCGTTTCCACCACATCGCTAATCTCTCCTACCTGAAGAGCAAACGCTACATCCTCAAATTTTCGCACCATCTGACCCTTTATAAAGAACCCAATATCTCCACCCTTGGGAGCAGACGTGTCTTCTGAATACTTTTTGGCTAATTCCGCAAAGCTGGTTTTTCCTTTTTTAGCTTCTTTTAAAATCTCTCTAATTCTCTTTAGAGCTTCTTCTTTGTTAGTATTTTCACCAACTTTAATCAATATGTGACGGGCGCGCACCTGTTCTGGTTCCACCATTTCCGCCTCGTTCTGTTTATAGAAGTCCTCAATCTCACTATCCGTAGGGGAAACAACTTGTGCTTTGACTTCCTGGTCAATCAATTTTATTACCATTAATTGTTCCTTAACCTGTTCCTTAAATTTTTCTCCCGATAATCCCTGCTTGGCAAGTTCTTGATTGTATTCCTCTTCTGTCGCAAACCTCTTCTTAATCTCGTCTATTCCATCCTGAATCTCTTTATTATTTACTTTGATTTTCCTTCTCTTGCCTTCCTGAATCAAAATCTTCTCATCTATCATTTGTTCAATAATTTTTTCCTTAAGCTCTTTGATTTTTATTTCCTTATCCGGACTGGTTAGAAACTTCTCATACTCTTCTATTACGGCTTTAGCTCTTCTTTCATATTCGCTCATAAGTATAACTTCACCATCAACTGTAGCCACAGTCTTGTTAATGACTTTCGCCCCCAGGGAACCGGTTAGAAAAAGACAAGGGATAGCGAATAGAAAAACTGCAATACTACTAATCATTTCTTTTCTTGCCATTTTCCCCTTCGGGATTCTCCGATTTTTCTTCTTCATTTTCAGTTTCTCCTTTGCTTTCTGATTGAATTCCTACTGAAACTTTGTTTAAAAGGTCGTAATTAATCGAAACCATCAATTCCTTCCTATACTTTTCCATCAGTCTGTCCATCTTCTCGTTTTGGATTCTCGCCCTTATCTCATAATCTATATCTTCTTGAGTTTTATCTCTCATCTGTTTTTTACCTGTTAACTTAACTAGATGGTATCCAAATGGAGTCTCTATAATCCCGCTGATATCATCCTTATTCTCCAGAGCAAATGCGACATCTTCAAACGCAGGAATCATTTCTCCCCGAGAAATATAGCCTAAATCGCCTCCCCGGGGAGCTGTAATTGAATCGATTGAATACTTTTGTGCTAATTTTTCGAAATTAGCGCCTTCCCTCAATTCGTTTTGAATACTCTTGGCCTCTGATTTTCTCTTCACCAAAATATGGCTTACTCTCACCTGCTCGGGATTTGTAAATTTCTCCTCATTTTTCTCAAAATACTCTTTAACTTCTTCATCGGAGACCGCGATACGGTCTTTTTGTAACTCCTGAACCATCGTCTCCAGGAGGACGCGATCTTCTACATTCTTCAACCTCCTCCGGATGTCTTCTCTTTTATCTAACCCCTCTTCTTTCGCCTTTTGTATAAGCACCGCCTCAGCAATCATACCATTCAGAAGCTCTGTTTTGCCGTTATCCGTAGCTAAGAATCCTTGATAATAAGAAGGAACCTCGCCGATTCTTACTTGAAACTCTTCAAGCGTGATTTTTCTTCTTTTAATCCGGGCCAGTACATTTTCATTATGCTTCGTTTTAAAAAATATAAATAACCCCAATCCCATAACCAGACCACCCAGTACCAAAAATAAAATTTTTCTTTTCATCACATCCCTTTCTGCACGGTTAAAACCGTGCCTACAAATTCTAAACGCAGACTGAAGTCTGCTACTCCTTTTCTAAACAAAAAAATATTATACCAGATTATATCAATTTTTGCAAGAAACCCTTCAACTTCTTTACTTTTAACCGTTCGCCTTCAAATTTTTCTTCTAAATTTCCTTTGACCTGGAAAGGATAATCCCAGGGACTAATTAAAATCTTAAATTTTTCCGTCTGCTTAAACTTAACTTTCTCTTTCAAGCCCTTAGCTAACTCTATGAATTTATCCGGCGGTACCTGAGTTTGTGGACTGAATTCAACTTCCACTTCGCCGTCTATTTCACTAATCTTCTCAATTCCCAATCTTTTGGCGAGCTGGCGAAGCTCTACCAGTCCAAACAGGGTCAAACAGGGCCGGGGAATATTGCCGTAACGGTCTTCTAACTCTTTCTTTACTTTGTCCAGATTCTGCAAGTCACCAGAGGAGGCAAATTTCCTGTAGATACTGATTCTCTGAGCTGCATCAGGAATATAGTCCAAAGGGATGTAAGCATCTACCTGTAAATCTATTTCCACAGGTCGCTCCCGTTCTATCCTGATGCCTTTCTCACTCTTAACTGCCTCTTCCAGGAGCTTGCAATAGAAATCGAATCCCACTTCAAGGATATGTCCATGCTGTTCTGGCCCGAGAATATTACCCGCTCCGCGGAGCTCCAGATCCCTGAGTGCAATCTTAAAGCCTGAACCCAACTCAGTGCACTGGGCAATAGTCTCCAGTCTCTTTTCCGCAATGTCACTAAGGTCCAATCGGCGGGGATAGAAAACGTAGCAGTAAGCCTTATACTTATCTCTGCCTATCCTTCCTCGCAATTGATAAAGTTGTGCCAGACCCAGCTCCTGTCCATTGGTAATTATCATAGTATTCACATTGGGAATATCGAGTCCCGCCTCTACTATGGTGGTGGCCACCAGAAGGTCATACTCCTTATTTATAAATTTAACCATTACCTCTTCCAGTTCTGCAGCTGCCATCTTGCCGTGAGCAACTCCCATCCTCACATCAGGCATCATTTTTCTTAGACGGTTAGCAACTGTCTCGATTGTTTCTACCCGGTTATGTACATAAAAGACCTGGCCTCCCCGTCCAATTTCGTTCCTTACAGCCATCTCCACAATTTCCTCACTGTATTCTCCCAAATAAGTTTCAACAGGGATACGTCCTTGTGGCGGGGTATCGATAACTGACATATCCCTGACTCCCCCCAGAGCCATAGAGAGAGTTCTGGGAATAGGCGTAGCAGTCAAGGTCAACACATCGACCGTCTTTCGCAGTTGCTTCAACTTTTCCTTGTGGCGGACACCAAACCTCTGCTCTTCATCAATCACCACCAAACCCAAATCAAAAAACTGAATATCCTTTTGAAGAAGCCTGTGCGTGCCAATAACGATATCTACCGAACCCTGCTTCAATTTTTCAACGATTTCTTTCTGCTCCTTTTTGCTTCTGAATCGGGAGAGCATCTCAATCACTACAGGATAGTCAGCGAACCTCTCAGAGAAAGTGTGGTAGTGTTGTTCAACCAAAATTGTTGTAGGAGCAAGCACTGCTACCTGCTTAGAGTCAAAGACAGCTTTAAGGCTTGCCCTCATAGCTACCTCTGTCTTACCGTAACCAACATCCCCGCAAACAATCCTGTCCATTGGTTTCTGGCGTATCATATCCTGCTTAACTTCTGCGATTGCCCTTTCCTGATCCGGGGTAGTCTCATAAATGAAAGCATCAGCAAATTCTTCCTCGTAATGGCTGTCCGGAGGGAAAGCATATCCCGGTAATTTCTGGCGGACAGCATATGTCTCCAGAAGTTCCCGGGCAATCCGCTGCACAGACTTTTTCACTCTGGCGGTTATCTGACGCCAGGCAGTGCTATCTAAAGAATATAATTTTGGCTTGTAACCTTCAGTGCCAATATATTTTTCCACAAGATTAAAATCTTCAATGGGTACATATAATTTATCACCCTTAGCGTACTCAATTGCGATATAATCTGTGAATCTTCCTTCCACCTCTATCTGCTTAAGCCCTAAATATTTTCCGATACCATACCTCTCATGCACAACATAGTCGCCAGTATTGAGTTCAATCAAGTCGCTGAGTCTTCTTGCGGGATACTTAAGTTTAGGGTAACGATGTCTTATCTTGTAGCGACCAAAGATTTCCTTTTCCGAAATTACCACGAGTTTCAAGGAAGGAAAAATAAACCCGGAATTCAAATTCCCTATCCTGAAGTGGGGAAATATCTCCTCTTTTTGTTCTCGCAAGAGCTCTTCCAATCTTGACTTTTCTCCCTCATTGTTACAAAAGACATAAGTTTCCCATCCTTGCTTTCGCCAATCTGAGAGTTCCTGGCAGAAGAACCCAATTTTACCATGGAACGAAGGTGGTGACTTAGTGGAAAAACTAATCGCATTCCTTTCAGGCAAAACGGACAAATAGACCCTGGGAAAACCCCTCCTCCTGGGAGATGGTGGAATCTCAACATTATCCAAGAGCACCACTCCCTTCTCCGGGAAATAATCAAAAATAGTATGCGAACTTTTCTCCTCCAGTAATTTTGCCGGAATCACCTCAGCCTCCGCTACAGTGCTTATCGACCTTTGCGTCAATGGGTCAAACTTGCGCATCTCTTCAATACGGTCCTCAAAGAAGACCACCCTGAGAGGACTGTCGAAATTAGGAGACCAAACATCCAAAATCTCACCACGCAGGCTAAATTCTCCCACTCCTTCCACAATATCGACCCTTTCATAACCCGCAGTAGTCAGTCTTTCGCTTATCTTCTGATATTCAATCTTTCCATCCTGGGACAGAGTTAAGGTAAGGAGGGAAAATTGGGAGGGAGAAATAATTTCTTTCTTTACGCTATCCAGAGTTGTTATCAGAAGGGTATTCTTTTGCTCCGAAAGATGGTAAAGAGAAACAAGCGAATCTTCTCTATTCTCTTGAGAAAAAAGGCTACTCTCTCCTCCAAAAGCTTTGAGGTCTTCCCTTAACCTTTCTAATTCATCCTCTCTTTCCGTAATTACCAATAGGGCTTGAGAAATTCTCTCTTTAAGACCCAAAATAAAAAAAGCTTTGGAACCACCCCAAAGCCCCGAGACTTTTATCTTACCTTTTTTGCTAACTATCTCTTCAGAAATTTCTTTTAAGCCTGGATTCTTTTCCCAGAATTGAAGTAATTCATCCTTCATAAGTCTATTCCCTGAAAAAGGGGTCAGAGTCAATATTCTCTGGACGTCTCGTAGTGTAGCCCTTTACCCCGTTAGAAATTCCCCCAAGAGAATTTCTAACATCCATTTCTAACGGGGTTTATGGGCGTCCCGATTTATCGGGACGGGCATAAAGCCCTACACTACCAATAAGGCAGAGTATGAACTCCCGCAACACCAGAATTGGCTACTTTAAAGCGACTAATGCAGATTGGCGGATTATCTTATAGAGGAGGATTGAGTCTTAACCTCTTCTTCCAAACCCAAATGGTCGGGCGCTCTTCAGAGTGTGGCTTTCGTCACCCTAAAGGGCGACCGACCTTTCTGGTCGGGCATCGTTTACGGTGCCATTTTTACTTTGTCAATTTATCTTTTAATATTTTATTAACCAGTTGGGGATTGGCTTTGCCCTGTGTCTTTCTCATTACCTGCCCAACCAGATGTCCTATAGCCTTATCTTTACCTTTCCCATACTCTTCTACAGCATCCGGATTTTCCTTTAATACCTCTTCCACTATCTTGCTAATCTCTTTCTCATCGGTAATCTGCACCAATTTCTTCTCCTGGACAATCACTTGAGGATTCTTTCCGGTATTAAACATCTCCTCAAAAACTGTCTTGGCAATCTTCCCGGAAATTGTCCCTTTCTCCATTAATTTCAAAAGTTGTGCCAACTGCCCGGGAGAGACCGGGGATTCCCCCACCTCTTTATTCACTGCATTCAACCTTCCTAAAAGTTCCACCATTACCCAGTTAGTAACCACCTTTGGATTACTATACGCCTTGACTACCTGTTCAAAATAGTCCGCCAGCGCCTTCTCAGCAGTAAGCACCCCCGCATTGTATTCGGAAAGTTCATATTCTCTTATAAACCGTTCCCGGCGTATATCAGGAAGTTCGGAAATCGTCTTTCTGATATCTTTTATCCATTCTTTCTCCACTATTAAAGGCACCAGGTCTGGCTCAGGAAAATAGCGATAGTCATGAGCCTCCTCTTTACTCCTCATAGAATATGTCTTTTCCTTTTTCTCATCCCAGAGTCTTGTCTCCTGGATAATTTTCTCTTTACTCTCCAGTGCCTTAATCTGTCTTTTGACTTCGTATTCCAGGGCTTTCTGGATAGCTTTGAAGGAATTCATATTCTTAACTTCTGCTTTCACTCCCAGTTCTTTCTTTCCCGTCAGGCGAACAGAAACATTCGCATCGCAGCGGAGCGAACCCTTTTCCATATCGCAATCTGATACTTCCAGATACCTGAGAATATTCTTCAGAGTAGTAAGATAAGTATAGGCTTCTTCAGGGCTGGTGATATCAGGAGAGGAGACTATCTCCAGAAGGGGAACGCCACAGCGATTGAAATCGACGAGACTCCCATCAATTTCCCGGGAACCAATAGAGTGGAGAAGTTTCCCCGCATCCTCTTCCAAATTAATTCTGGTTATACCCACCCTCTTCCTTGCACTATCAGTTCCAATTTCCAGATAGCCATTTTGAGCCAGAGGCTCTTCGTATTGGGAAATCTGGTAGTTCTTGGGCAAATCAGGATAGAAATAGTTTTTGCGCGCAAATATTGAGCGTGAAAGAACTTCGCAGTTTAATGCCAGAGCGCTCTTAATCGTGTATTCCACCGCCTTCCTGTTAACCACAGGCAGTATCCCCGGCATACCTGTGCACACCGGGCAAGTATGAGTATTGGGCGGCGCACCAAATTCAGTTGAACACCCACAAAATAACTTAGAGTTCGTCTTCAGCTGGACATGGACTTCCAAGCCAATTATAGTCTCATACTTTACCATTCATATACTCCCAAAAAAGTGACAGGTACTTTTTTCCATTACAAATGTCATTGCGAGGACGCAGTCCGTGGCAATCTCTTCTGAAATTACGAGATTGCTTCACTTCGTTCGCAATGACACTTGAAACCTACAGCTTTGGCTTTCTCTTGTGCCACTCCGTATTCTTTTCATATGTATAGGCTATTCTAAGCAGAACCTCCTCAGCGAAAGGATTCGCCAGAAGTTGCAGTCCAATGGGAAGTCCTTTCTTGCTGAATCCACAAGGTAAAGAGATTCCGGGAATGCCGGCTAAATTTGCAGAAATGGTAAATATATCTGACAAATACATCTGCAAAGGGTCATCAACCTTCTCCCCGACCTTAAATGCCGTAGTGGGAGCTGTTGGCGTCACAATGGCATCTACTTTCTGGAAAGCCTCATCAAAATCTTTTTTAATCAGAGTACGCACCTTCTGTGCTTTCAAATAGTAAGCATCATAATAGCCACTAGATAAAGCATAGGTGCCGAGCATTATTCTCCTCTTAACTTCTGCCCCAAATCCTTCCCCTCTTGTCTTCTCATACTCATCCAATAAGTCCTCTGTTTCGGGAGCGCGGTAACCATATCTCACTCCGTCATACCTTGCCAGGTTAGCGCTCGCCTCAGAGGGAGCAATGAGATAGTAGACCGCCACTCCATACTCGGTATGGGGAAGAGAAATCTCAAGAATTTTTGCTCCCAGACTTTTCAGAAGCTCTATCGCCTCTTTCACTGCCCTTTCCACTTCCCCATCCAAACCCGCAACGAAATATTCTTTGGGAATTCCTATCTTAACGCCTTTAACATTTTCTATCAAAGATTTAGTGAAATCGGGCACATCCAGATTGACTGAAGTGGAATCGTTTTCATCATAGCCAGAAATAACATTCAACAGAAGCGCTACGTCTTCCACATCTTTGCCAAAGGGACCTATCTGGTCCAGTGAAGAGGCAAAGGCAACCAATCCATAACGGGAAACCCTGCCATAAGTAGGCTTTAATCCCACTACCCCACAGCAGGCTGCTGGCTGGCGAATAGACCCTCCTGTATCAGAACCTATCGCCAGAATTGTTTCATCAGAAGCTACTGCTGTTGCCGAGCCCCCGGAAGACCCACCAGGAATATAGTCCAGGTTCCACGGGTTATGAGTTATTCCAAAATAAGAATTCTCGGTTGAGGAACCCATAGCAAATTCGTCCATATTTGTCTTGCCTATGAAGACTGCTCCTTCGTTTCTTAACCTTTTAATCACTGTAGCCTCATAAGGGGAGATAAAATTTTCCAGTATGCGGGAGGAGCAAGTCGTCCTCACGTTCTTGATACACATATTGTCCTTGATGGCTATAGGAATGCCTGCCAGGAGACCCTGGAATTCACTTTTTCTCATATTCTTGTCAATGTTTCTTGCCTGGAGCAAAGCTTCTTCCTCAGTTAAGGTAACGAAACTATGAAGTTTATCCTCCACCTGACTAATTCTATTATAAATGGACATTACAATCTCCTCAGAAGAAATCTCTTTTTTCTTCATCTTTTTCAATAGTTCGTGCGCAGTCAGTTCATATAGTTCCATTAAGTTCTCCTGTCAAGGGTTATCTTTTCGCCATCTTTTACTTTTTTCCAATCCTTTGGATTTCCCAGAAGTCTACCAATAATATTCACCGGGCTGGCTGGTTTTATCTCTGACTTTGTAGAAACAGGAGTCTTTCCAAAGAAAATACAGAAACCATTTCCTTCAGGCCAGTAACCCAAATCTCCCTCCTGGACAACATCCACAGCTTCTTCTGGACCCATATCCACCGGGATAGTAAAATATATTTCCTCTCCCCAGGTATTGACTTTCGCCTCAATGGGAAGAGAATCCCAGATAGCCTTTGCCGTCTTTGTCTCCAGGAGCTCTGCTTCCATAGTAACCTTTTCTGTCTTTATGTTGATCTTCCTTGCCATTATTCCTCCTTATGTCCCCCCACACCATTTAAAAGATAGTTTGTGAAGAGTTCTGGGAATTTTAGCTAAAAAACGAGGGCGATTTGTTCTCTTTCAAGCAAATCACTGTCCGACGAGCGAAGCGAGGAGTTTTGATTTGCGCTTTGCAGAGCCCGGAGTTTTTTGGCGTTAAGAAATTCCCTAAACGATGAACAAACCATCTTTTAATCTTATTCTATTACTTTTTTCACTTTAAAGTGGCTGGCTTCCACTTCCGGAGCATTGGCTAAAATCTCTTCCTGCTTTAAAGACGGTCTAACCTTGTCCTCGCGGAAAACATTCGATAAACGCAACACATGGGAAGTAGGCTCCACTTTGTCTGTATCGAGCTCCTTGAGTTTATTAATATATTTTAGAATATCTCCCAGTTGCTTTGTATACTTTTCTTTCTCCTCTTCGGTCAATTTTAATCTCGCTAATCGGGCAACATATTCAACTTCCTTTTTAGT
The DNA here is from genome assembly GCA_964403285.1 of uncultured Clostridia bacterium. Classification (GTDB taxonomy): domain Bacteria; phylum UBA6262; class WVXT01; order WVXT01; family WVXT01; genus WVXT01. The sequence continues at coordinate 15,447 of CAYOFG010000018.1, forward strand.
AATCATTCCCTTTCTTCCTTATTTCATATTCTCTTTATCGGTGCATATTTCACCAAAAATTTTCTCCATTGACCATTTTCGAAAAGAACAATAATCTTTGTATCATCACCAGAACCACTCCGTTCCAATATTTTGCCCAAACCGAACTCCTCATGCCTCACCCGGGCACCAACCTGCCACGCATCAGCTTGAGCCTGGCTGAAGAGAGAGGTTCTAATATTTTTGCCTTTAGCCTCATCCGGAGAAATTTCTCCCTCTGAGAGACCTGCCTTTTCTTCCAGGAGACCAGCCTCCACCACAAAACGGGAAGGCTCATTCCACCTCCACTGCCCGTAAAGTCGCCTCTGATTTGCCGAAGTCAGATAAAGCCTCTCTTTGGCTCTGGTCATTCCCACATAACATAGCCTCCTCTCTTCTTCCATCTCTGCCTGATTATAAAGGGCATCGGCGTGAGGGAAGAGCCCCTCTTCCAAACCAGTAACGAAGACCACAGGAAATTCCAGACCCTTAGCTAAATGGAGAGTCATAAGACTCACCCTGTCGTTTTCCTCATCCCAGGTATCTATATCAGTAATCAAAGACACCTGCTCCAGAAAAGCCTCTATACTCTTATCTTCCGACTGCTCTTCAAATTCTCCCACTGCAGAGACCAATTCTTTTACATTCTCAATTCTGCTCTCAGCCTCAACAGTGTCCTCGCTGGCAAGTTCACTTAAGTAGCCTGTCGCCTCTATTACCGCACGCGTTAACTCTTTCGCCGTTAACTTTTTACTCTTCCCACGTAAATCCTCAATCAAGTCTACGAAATCTTCAAGACGAAAAGATATACGGTCAGGAACTGGCTTAATCTCGCGAACCTTCGTGAGAGTTTCAAAGAGCGATTTCTGGTGTTTATGAGCATATTGTTCTAAATGGTTCAAAGTTTTCTTTCCTATACCCCGACGGGGAATATTAAGTATCCTTTTCAAATTAAGAGAATCTGAGGGATTGACTGTAATCCTTAAGTAAGCCAAAATGTCTTTTATCTCTTTCCGCTCGTAAAATCTGACGCCTCCCACAATCGTATAATTTATTTTAGCTTTCCTCAAGGCGTCTTCCAGAACTCTCGACTGGGCATTCGTCCGATAGAACACAGCAAAGTCTCCAAGAATGTGCTCTTCCTCCATCAATCTAATCATTTCTTCTACCACGAGATTAGCCTCATCGATTTCGCTATCCACCAGGGCATACTCTACAGGCATCCCCTCTTCCCGATTTGTCCACAGTTTCTTCTTCTTCCGATATATGTTATTCTTAACTACTTTCCAGGCCATATTGAGAATATTTTTTGTGGAACGATAATTCTGCTCCAATTTCATAACTTTAACGTCTTCATAGTCTTTTTCAAAATGTAATATATTACGCAGGTCAGCCCCCCTGAAAGAATAGATAGATTGGTCATCATCACCAACAACGCATATGTTCTTATGTTTCATAGCTAAAAGTTTGGTCAATAGATACTGCGCGTGATTTGTATCTTGATACTCGTCAACCATAATATATTGGAACCGCTCCTGGTACTTCTCCAATATCTCTTCTCTTTCTTTAAAGAGTCTGACCGCCTCCATCAAGAGGTCAGCGAAATCTAAAGCAGAGCTTTCCTTAAGCTTCCTCTGGTAAAGTTGATAAATATCGGCTACAACTTTACGGTAGTAGTCACTAGAAGCTTGAGCATAAATAGTAAAGGAACCAGCATCGACCAGATTATCCTTAGCCCTATTTATCAGTGCTTGAGTTACCGCTATTTTAAACCTTTTCTCATCAATATCCAATTCTTTCGTACACTCTTTGATTAAGTTCAATTGGTCCACCTCATCGTAGATGACAAAGTGTCTACTCCCGCCAATCTTATCAATTTCTTCACGGAGAAGCCGTGCCGCAAACGAATGAAAAGTAGAAATCCAGACGCTCTTCCCTTTACCTCCCACCAGGCGGTCGACTCTTCCCCGCATCTCTCCTGCTGCTTTGTTAGTAAAAGTAACCGCCAGGATATTCCAGGGAGAGATATCCTTCTCAATCAGATAGGCTATGCGATAAGTAATTACTCTGGTCTTCCCCGAGCCCGCTCCCGCCAAAATGAGAAGCGGTCCTTCAATATGTTCCACCGCTTCTCTCTGCGAAGGATTGAGGTCATTCAATAAATTATAGCCTTTCGTTCTCTCCTCCATAAACCACAACTCCTTTTTTCCTTTTAGTCTTTATGGGCATAAGGTAGTGTAGCCCTTTATGGGCGTAATTTGTTTATTCGTAGTGTGGCCCTTTATGGGCGTCCCGATTTATCGGGACGGGGACGAGCCCCTACACTACCAA
>CAYOFG010000018.1:17895-24596 GCA_964403285.1 uncultured Clostridia bacterium
CCCTACACTACCAAGTGATGAACAAACTATCTTTTAATTAGCGAACCAAATCCCGAGCATCTCCCTTATTGCACCATTTTCTCAATCATTATCTTGGCTTTATAATTGTCAGGGTCAAGCTCCAGAACCTTTTTGAATTCATCGGCAGCTTCTTTGAGTTTTCCCACAGTATAATAACAATACCCCAAATTGAAATGGGCATCAATCATATCAGGATTGATGGCAATCGCCTTTTCATAATTCTCAATCGCTTTCTGTTTATTTCCTAAAGTAAAGTAAATATTCCCCAGATTATTTCTCGCTCCCACCAGGTGAGGATTCAGCCTGCAGGCTATCTCAAAATTCTCAACAGCCTCACGCCAGTTTTTCTCCTTTGCGTAAACCCATCCCAGCCTGTAATAAGTCAAAGCTTCATCAGGATTAGTTTTAATACTTTCCTCAAGTGCTGCGATTGTCTTCTGAGGATCAGTTTCTTTCTCTTCAAAGAAACCAACCTCTTCTGTCAATAACTTGTGGGCACGAAAAGGTTCGATTATCTCCTTTATGGAGAACACTCCCATACAGAAGACAAGACCAATCAAGGTTAGCTTTAAAGCTTTTGGCCAATCTATGGGCACCACTATCTCTCTCTTACACTGGGAAGCCAGGAGACCAAGGACAAAATAGAAATAGACTGCAGTTACAATAAACCGCATATTAACCGAAACAAAGCTATCTGCAAGAATTGCAACGCTTGAGGCAAGCCACCCCACAGTCAAAATTTTCTGAGACTCCAGAGCCGAATTTTCCTTCAGCAATAGTCTCCCTTGAGCAAAGAAGGCAAAAATCGTCCAGATAAAGATACCAATTCCAATAAGACCTGTCTCCGACCATATTTCCAAAAATTCGTTGTGCGCATAATTGACGATGAACCTATCCTGTGGCAGAATTTTCAGAAGTTCTGCCGAGGCATAGCGCGGGAAATATATGTGAAATCCTCCAATCCCCACCCCCACAGGGTTGTTGAGCCCCATTACCAATGTATCTCTCCAGATTAATAAACGCTCGGTGCGCCGGGTGAGTATCTGGTAAACTTTATCAGCACCTGCTTCAATCGTATTTTTATATTTCTGACTGGTGGACATTAATGCAAAATGTAGAAGAAGAATTAAAAATAAAGGAATAAGAAATTTTAACTTCCCCTTCCAGAAACTCTGCCACGGTTCTTGTCCGACTTGTCTACTATAAAGCATTACAAAAATCAGAAAGGAAAATATGAAACCACCCCATGCGCCGCGGGTGGCTGTAAAGTATAAATTGAGAAGCAAAAGCAAAACAGAAAAACCAAATAGAAGTTTCCATCCCTTCCTTTCAATTAAGAACATAGAGAAAAATATCGGTAGACAAACTATTATGTAGCCGGCAAAGAAATTGGGATTGCCAAAAGTGGCAAAGGGACGCTCGTTAGGTCCATAATGAGCGATGCCAAAGAATTCTCTCACTGGAAGGTGAAGCCACTTATCAATGCTGGAGAAAATTCCCGCCAGCCAGGAAAATAATGAAGTCAGAACATTTGCCGGATTCTTAACTGCCCAGAAAGAGCTAATCCCATTCAGCGAGACAAAGATACTTCCCAGAAGCCAGGCAGAAAGTATATAATTCAAGTTTTTTCTATTATGAATGTTATTGGCAACAACAAAGAACACGAACACGCAAATTAACATTCTCTGGAATTCATTCCTCGCTACCGCCTTATCTCGGGAAAATATGTAATAGAGAGAAATCGCCAGGCCATAGAAGAGGATGGGTAAATTAAGGAGGTTACTTTTGAGAACGAACCGGCCCTCAAGCATCATCCTCACTATCCAGAAGACCAGAAGCAGGATAACGGATAGTTGCATCACAAAGAGCTTATAGCGAGTAAGTTTAACATCGATTGCCAAGGTAGAGAAGAGTACAAAAAATATGAATATTCCCAGGATAATTTTTTCTGAATAACCTGTTAATATTAAAGAAAGATTCGATTGCCTATCAGTCTCAGCTCTGTCAACAGACGAGCTACGCTTTCTCACTTTTGCTCCATATAGGTTATGTATGCGGGACGACCCCGACGGACAATGTCAAAAATTACTCCCTGTGAAAGGTCTACTTGTTTAACCACTTTCTTAAACTCTTTAAGGTCTCCTGTAGATTGCCGGTTTATACTCCTTATCAAGTCGCCTTCCACCAGACCTATCTCTTCAGCCTTGCTCCCCATCTCAATTTCCACTATTACCACTCCTTTTCCGTCTTCGATACCGTAGTTTTTGGCCAAAGCAGGGGTTAATGTTTCTACCTTCATACCCAACCACTGTTCAACTTCTCCTCCCCCTATTTCTTCTTTTTCTTCCTTTACTTTTGCCTCCTCAATCGTCTCTGGCATCTCTACCAATTTTATGGTGAGTGTGACTTCCTTTTTTTCTCTAATTACTACTACTTTTACCTTCCTTCCCGGTTTTGTTCTGGACACTACTTCCTGGAGGTCCCTCACGCTTTCAACTTTATGGTCTTCAATTTTTACAATCACATCACCCCTGTTCATTCCCCCTTTCTCTGCAGCAGAGTTTTCCATTACTCTATTTACCAGAACCCCTTTTGTGTCGGGAAGGCTAAATTGTTTGGCTATAACTTCGTCTACTTCTCTTATCTCTATACCCAACCATCCACGCACAACCTTTCCCTTTTCGATTAACTCATCGAGAATCTCCTTGGCGTTGTTAATGGGAATAGCAAACCCTACGCCTGCAAAAACTCCCGTGGGAGCATAGATTGCTGTGTTTATCCCGATAACCTCTCCTTTAATATTAACCAGTGGACCACCACTGTTACCGCGATTAATGGAAGCATCAGTCTGAATCATATCTCTATACTCTCTCCCTTCAACATACAGCGACTGCCTCTTCGCGCTAACCACGCCCACGGTTAAGGTCTGCTTTAATCCAAACGGAGAGCCAATGGCTATCGCCCAATCTCCAATCCTTATCTTATCCGAATCACCGAGTTTAGCTGCAGGAAATTTCTCCTTCGCTTTTATTTCAATTACAGCCAAGTCACTTCTCGGGTCTTTGCCGACTACCTTACCATCGTATTTTTTCTCCTCGCCATTAGATAATGTGACCTTAATCTCCTCTGCTCCGGCAATTACGTGGTAATTTGTCAATATATAGCCCTGGGGATCAATGATTACTCCCGAACCTGTCGCTTCAGCCTTTCGCTCAAACTCTCTACTCTTAGGTTGAGGTTTCTTCTCTCCCGGCCTTCCAAAAAATTCGTCAAAAAACTCTTCAAAAGGGTCGCCAAAGTAGAATTGATAATAAGGAACCTCTGTCTTCAGAATTTGCACGGCAGAGATATTTACCACCGCAGGCTTTACCGCCTCAGCCACATTGGCAAAAGCTTCTTGAAGCTCCATCACTCCGTTAGGGACAGATACAGCTTCTTCAGAAGACGTCTCCTTCTTGGTTAACAGTATTTCTTCTCCTCCCATTTTTCCTTTACAGGTAAATCCCAAAAATAACGAAAGAGACAAAACCACCGCCAACATCCAAATCCAGATTTTAGACTTTTTCATTTTCCTCACCCTCCTCTAAGTTTTTCCATGGAGTCCCCCGATTTCATCGTGGGAAATACATCCCTCCCTTTCGGGAGGACTCCCCAAGACTCTGGAGTAGCAGAGCTTGCTCTGCGTTATTAACGTCCCGACTCATCGGGGCTACTCCAAAAGTCCTGGAGACTCCCGATTCATCGGGGCTTCCATTTGTCACCTCCCTTTCGGGAGGACTCCAGCCAATTTTGCACGGTTAAAACCGTGCCTACAATCTGCGTTACCTTGCTCTTATTGCAGGTATTTCCACTGCCTTATCTTTCCTGTAAACGTCAAGTATATTTTTCTGATTCTCTCCCCGCGGCAGAACAAGGTCAATAATATTTGGACTACTTCTTGTGTTATTATTTAAGGACAAGTAGGCACCCCCAAAGGAGAACTCATCGTTTGTTTGCTTAACCTCTCTCACCTTCCAATTTCGTGGTGCAGCCTCTCCGTCGTAAGCCAAGACCATTGGCAAATATCCCCAATTCCGAGGATCTCCACGGATTAACTTTCGGGGAACATAAATGGTAACCTCTCCCATAGCAGGGTTGACCCTCACTTCCAGGTCTGTCAATTTAACCGGCTTGCCCGCCGAATCTATCTTATACATAATCTGTTGCCAGCCATCCACAGAGATTGCATATTCCCAGGCATCCTCAGCTCTGGTGTAAGCATTCCTTCCCGGAAGAAGTTGCATAGAGCCAGCTCCTGCCCTGTTATTCAAGTCAATGTAAACATCAATAATCTGTAAACTGAGACCAGAAGGAGAATTCCAGGGATTTTCAATTATCCCTAATTTAACCTTAAAAATTACATATTCAGTCCCTTCACTTACGGAAAACTCACGAATATCGAATGAGCCGGGCTTAAACATTGGATCAGCAGGATAAGTATAGGTGCCTGGTCCGTAATCATCACCAACAGGGTCGATAATTTTGGAAATACCAGCCCCTTCATAAAACAGCTCGGGAAGAATCATACTAATAGGTCCAGAAGGTGGCATACTCTCCAATTCCACACTCTCCTCTACTGCTACAGCAATCATTCTCAATGTTTCTCCACCTGAAACATTAAGGTAGTTAAGAGGTATCGCAATTTCTAATGAATAGGCTCCCACTGCCACAGAATAGAGATCAGTGATAGGTTGCCAGGTATCTTTCCCTGTCGCACTGGAAAGGACTGCCTTTCCTCTACCGGCCTCGGAATCGAGACTAAATTGGTCAAACCAAATTGCTACTTCGTTAGATAGTCCAAATCCCAATGTTCTCCCTACATTGGTCTCTCTATAGCGAGTAGACAGATTATATTTCCCCGCTCCCGGCGTCCCTATATAGAATCCAACGAAAAATTCTGTCCCCTTTCTTTTAGCCAGCAAATCTTTCGTATCCACTCGGAGATAGAGATTAAACTCATCATATCCATAATAGACCTTATCGAATATCTCGCTCCCCTCAGCCACATAGTAACCGGCATTATCCCATTCTCCTTCATCAACTATACCATCAATCTGGGGAGTAACTAAGTCTACAATTTCCCTTTCAGGAACAAACTCTTTCTGAGCAACAATCGGCTGGAACAGTCTCCCTGGCGGTTCCATACCGATACTCTGATAGACTTTAATCAACAAGCTTCTGTATTCCTGGTCGAAAATCTCATCCCTGCCCGAATTCTGGTCCTCACCGTACCACCAGAACCACTTACTATCGGAGGCTCCTAAAATTGTTGCAAATGCTTCGTCCAGTTTCTCAATTTCCGCTCTACCACTATTTTTATAACTTTCCCAATCTGCCCTTGCCTCAGCCAAAAGTTCCCAGGCGATATTCTCTTCTTTCTCACCAATCCAGCTATCAAAATTTGCATTAACCAGAGAACCCGGCCATAATTTTTTTATGCTCGCTACCGCAGGATAGTCTTCCAGATACTCTTGTACGGTGACAGTTTTTATTGCGGGGTCTTTCTTAAGTTGATTGAAAAGCTGACTCAAGAAATATATGCTCTCGTTATTATCTATAATTATAGTCACCAGAGGAGGGGATTTCTCTTTCCATCTCTGTTGAACGAAATAGAGACGTTCCATAAAATTCCCCACTGCTCCCTCTCCACTCATTAACGGATAGACAAGATTGATTCTATCGCTGAGCATCCTATCCCGGAAAATCATCGTTACTTTTGTTTTCTCCCCGGACACAATATAAGGCCGATACAGAAACTCAGGATTCAGGAGCCGGCCCTGGTCATTCCTGGAGAATTCAATATTCAACGAACCTTCCAGCACTTCCTCGCCAGAAGCCATCCATTCCAATCGACAATCACCAACAATCTCCAATACTTCCTGAGCTACCGCGCCTTCGGGAAGCCAGATCCCGCGAGGAAACTTGCCAAAATATTTCCGATAAAAGCTTACTCCCTTCATTATTCCCGCTCTAACATCTTCAGGATGTTCGTATTTCTTGGCAGGTAATGAAGCCTCTGGCATCGACACACTTACTAAATCCGTGTCATAGAGAAGCGGAAGAACGGGACGGCCAGGAGGCACCATTGCCACTGCAATCCGACCCGAGTCTTGCAGTCGTCTACAGATATCCACCACTCCCAAACTCATATTCTCAACCATTTCCGGAGACAAATTGAAAGTCATATTTATCTGAGGATAACGTTCTAACAAGGCTAAAAGATTCGTCATTGTTTGGGAATTAGCCTCACCCGCGCGTGGTATCTCCCCATTCCAGATAAGAGCGAGGCAGAGGAGCTGCCTGGGAACTTCGGGAGGCTTCACAGGAACTCTCTCCACTTTTCTTTCTACAGGCGGCGCCCCCGCGCAACCCAAAAGGAAAAGAAGAAGAGTCACTATGAAGTATATAGTAAGTAAACCTAAAATCTTTCTCATTTTCTTTAAAGACTCGCTTTTTACAGTCAGAACTTTTTTATTATACTAAATATCATTTTAATTTGTAAAGCACAAAGGAAATCGTGGAAGGAAATACCTATCCGGGAAGCATAATCTGGAGTCCTCGCGAAAGGGAGGGGTGGAGTGTCAAGCGAAATCTTGACTAGATGAACACGGATCGGCACCATGAATGGTGCCCGACCAAAC
>CAYOFG010000018.1:24696-25910 GCA_964403285.1 uncultured Clostridia bacterium
GTGCCCGACCAAACGGAACCCCCGATGAATCGGGGGACTCCAGGATTATTGGAGTCCTCCCGAAAGGGAGGTAAAAAATGACTCTGACCCCTTTTTCAGTCAAAAAAATCCAGGCACTTAATCAATGTTTCTCTGTCCCCCAACCCTCCTGGCTTCAGAACAAAGTTGTACTTCCCATCCAAAGTCCGACAAAAAGCAATCCCGGGAGATACAGAAGAAATAATTTGAAAGGTATCTATCTTTAATGCTTGGCAGATATTAAAAGCAGTATCTCCACCGATGAGAATCAGGTTACGAAAGAAGCCCCCTTTGCAAAGTCCTGTGGTCAAATAGACAAGCGTCTTAATAGTCTTCTCTGCATCCGGTTTATAGATACTCTTTTGAGGATATATTAATATGTGTTTAGCATCTTTCGCATCCGGTATTTCTACTCTATCTCGCTCAAAATCTATAGGCACAGATATTACACTCTTCTCTTTTTTCAACTCTTCAATCTGTTCATAGGTAACCGTCTGGACGCTCCCGGAAATAATCAGCACAGGTTTGGAGCCATGGGTTACAACCTTAGATTCAATATCCCTGCTGGACACTGCCTTCCTCCAATATTTGACCAACTCCCCAGCCAGACCGCTTGCCCCGCATACAGTTGCGTAATCCGGAATTTCTCTGGCGATATTCTCCAAATCTCTTTGAGTTCTTGCATTATATACTTTAATCCTGTCAGAATATTTGGATGTCTCTTTCAGCAGAGTAGGTATATGAGCTTCCGTCACTCGATTCCTGGGGTCCCGGGCAAACTCTGTTCTGGTAACCAGCTCTCCCTGGACGTAGTGGTAACCTTCTACTGTAGTCCTTCCTGCCCGGGGAAAGGCAGCACAAAAAGGAAGTTCTTCTATGTTCAACTCATCAAAAAGTGCATCAATCTCCGCACCGATATTTCCCCGCAAGGTGGAATCTATCTTTTTATAAATCCGTTCTATGTTCAATTTGCTGAAGAATCGCAAAACGTATTTAACCTTCTCATAGGCTGTTTGCGGTTCAGCGAACCTGCTTTCCGTATTCACCACAAGAACATCGCAGTCAACATCAGGCTTCAGGCTTTTAAAGAGGCGCTCTGAGTCAGAAACGAGGACAATTGTCCTTAGACCACCATCTGCAAAATGTAATCCCACATCGCCACACCCGGTTAAGTCATCAGAGATTATCCCAATCAC
>CAYOFG010000018.1:26010-31015 GCA_964403285.1 uncultured Clostridia bacterium
AGCCTTCCCCACTCTGCTTCTTCAATTTTTTGAGTATAGATTTTCTCTTCCATCCCCAGCCTCTCCCAGATTATTTCCGCTGTCCGGGGCATAAAGGGAAGAATATACAAAGCGACTATTCTCAAAGTCTCCAAAAGATTATATAATACAGTTTCCAGTCTCTTTCTATCAGTCTTTTCCAGCTTCCAGGGAGCTGTCCTCTCAATGTACCTATTAGCGTACTCGATAACTTCCCAGATGGCTCCCAGGACATTGTTCAGTTCCAGCTTATCGTAATATTTGATGACTTTCTCAAAAAGTCCCTTCACTTCTTGAATTAACTCTTTACCTTCTTTCTTCTCTCCCGCCGGTTCAGGCACCCTACCTTCAAGATACTTTTCCACCATTGTCAGGCTACGACTTAGAAGATTCCCTAAATTGTTCGCCAGGTCAGCATTATAGCGTCTGATAAGTGCTTTTTGGGAAAAATCGCCATCCTGGCCAAAGGGCACCTCTCTCATCAGAAAGTATCGGAATGCGTCCACCCCGAACTCCTCAGAAACTTCAACCGGATCAACCACATTCCCCCGGGATTTGGACATTTTCTCTCCCTCCACAGTCCACCAGCCATGGCCAAAAACCTTTCTGGGAAGAGGTATTTCCAGAGCCATCAACATCGCCGGCCAGATGATAGTATGGAACTTGAAAATCTCCTTACCCACCAGGTGAACGTCAGCGGGCCAGAACTTCTTAAACTTTGCTTTATCATCTAAATATCCCGGGGCAGTGAGGTAATTTATCAGAGCGTCAAACCAGACATACACAGTATGTTTCTCGTCAAATGGAACCGGTATTCCCCACTTCACAGCCGTGCGGCTCACGCTCAAATCTTTCAGTCCTTCCTTAACAAAATTTACCATTTCCGCCTTGCGGAAGGACGGTTGCATGAACTCAGGGTTCTCGTCAAAATAATTGAGAAGTCTCTTTTGATATTTGGATAACCTGAAGAAGTAACTTTCCTCTTTCAGCTTCTCTGCGACTTTCCCGCATTCAGGGCATCTACCTTCGTCAAGCTGTGACTCCAGGTAGAAAGTCTCACAGGAAGTACAATACCATCCCTCATACTCTCCTTTATAGATGTCACCCTTCTGGTAAAGTTTTGTAAAAATTGCCTGCACTGTCTTTTCGTGTCTGTCTTCTGTTGTTCTGATAAAATCATCCTGAGAAATATTTAGCTTCTCCCATAGTTTTTTGTCCTGGGAAACAATATAATCTGCCCATTCCAAAGGCGTCTTTCCTTTCAAACTGGCTGACTGGGCTATCTTCTGTCCGTGTTCATCGGTACCGGTAAGAAACAGAACTTCATCCCCCAGCCAGCGCCGGAAGCGCGCCACCACGTCGCAAGCTATGGTGCAGTAAGCGTGTCCGATGTGCAGCAGGTCATTCACATAAAATATGGGAGTGGTAATATAGAATTTCTTAGCCATTGAAATCTTTAACCTTCCGATTTTCTAAACTTTAACTTTTCAAAAAATCCTGCCGGGGATACTTCCTTTCGAGGCAACGTTTTCGATATTCCGTCCGCATATTCCACAGTGACTTCTCCCCGTAAGATATTGATTGCCTTAACCACTCCTATTCCGTCCTCAGTAGCCACTTTAGAACTTACTTTGGGGAAGTCCTTTCTCGCTTCACGATAAAAATCGTTCTCATATGCCAGGCAACACATCAATCTACCACAAACTCCGGAAATCTTTGCCGGGTTCAAGGATAAATCCTGCTCTTTAGCCATATCAATAGAAACAGGTCTAAAATTTTTCAGAAATGAGCCACAGCAAATGGGAAGTCCACATGGTCCGAATCCACCCAGCATCTTAGCCTCGTCCCGCACTCCAATCTGCACCATTTGTATGCGGGTTTTCAATAGGTACCCCAGGTCTTTAATCAGTTCACGGAAATCTACCCTTCCTTCTGCAGTATAATAGACAAACAATTTGTTGCAGTCAAAAGTATAGTCCACGCAGGTCAATTTCATCTTTAATTCGTGTTCTTCTACTTTCTGCATTACCTTTTGAAATGCTTCTTTTTCCTTCCTGGCATTTGTCTTTACCACTTCACAATCACCGGAATCCATCTTTTTTATCACCCGAGTAAGCTTCTTCTTACTGCGCTCAACCATTCTCTCCGGCGAAACAACCCCTCCCACTTCCGTCCCGTTCTCTGTCTCCACCAGACACTTATCACCTATGGTCAGGTCTATTCCCTCCGGGAGGAAATCGAAAACATCTTTTGTCCTTCTTATCTCGACCCCAACAACAATCGGCATATTCCCCTCCTTGGAGTAGCTCCGATCCACCGGAGCGTATATTTTCCCCGGAGTAGCAGAGCTTGCTCTGCGCTTTGATCTAATCGCGAAACAAGTTTCGCTACTCCATTTACTAATTGCGAAACAAGTTTCGCTACTCCATTTACAGGTTAACCAATTTCAATAGCATTCCATCTATTGCTAAATTCACATTAACATTTCTATTAATTAAATCGACTGTTTCCATAACGATTTCTATTTTTTTCTGCCCTAACATAGATGGATTTTCCACAAATTTCCTGCCTAAATCCCCTAATAGAAAATTCAATAACTCCAGTGTTGACTCTCTATCGCGGGAAATTTCAGCCGAAAATTGTAATAGACTGCCGTAATCTCCCATTACAGAACTTTCCTTTTCAAAAATCTCCTGCAACCGTCCCGCAAACTCAGGAGGCTCTCTCTCCAGATAGTAAAGCGCCCGGCCAATGCTACCAGAAGATAGCCAAGCCAGAGAGCGTGCCTCTTCAGGTACCACCTTGTATCGGTCTTTTAGTAACTTTTCTATTAGAGTGCGGGGGATTTGCCTGAATAGTATCAGTTGGCAGCGAGAGCGAACGGTGGAGAGAAGGCGGTAAATGTTCTCAGTTATGAGGATAAGAATTACTTGCGGAGGTGGTTCCTCTAAAGTCTTCAATAGACAATTGGCAGCCTCTTCAGTAGCACTGGCAGCATCGTCTATAATATATACTTTCCATCTTCCTTCCAGTGGCTTATAGGAGACCCTTCTCTGAAGATTCCTAACCTGGTCAATGGAAATTGTCAGCCCACCCTCACGGGTGCCAATCAACTCCACATCGGGATGTGTCCCATTTTCAATCTTTCTACAGGAATCGCACAGGTCGCACCCATCTGAGAAAGATGAGCGGCAATTCAATCCTTTAGCAAAGGCAATGGCGGTCGTCCGTTTACCAACACCGTCAGGTCCCACAAATAAGTAGGCGTGATGAGACCTCTCATTCTCTATCGACTGCTTCAATATATCAACAGCCACTTCCTGGCCAACAATTTCAGAAAACTTCATTATATAGATTCTTTATCTTCCTAACTTTCGTAGTGTAAACTTTGCTTCCCTCTCTGTAGCAGCAAAGCGTAAGCTTTGCTTCCATTAGCAGAGCTATCGCTCTGCGGCTACATAGCTACCAAACTATTTTAGCAATTTTTCAATAACTTTTACAACCTCTAAATGCGTTTTTTCTGGTGTCCCTTTCACTTTAATCAATTTAACCCGGCCAGGCTCTCGGGAAGCAATCTCCAGGTACCCTTTTCTCACTCTCTCATGAAAGCTTATAGACTCCCTCTCCATTCTGTCTATCCTTCTGCCAGGAGTTTTCCGCACTCTGTTTAGTCCTTCTCTCACATTAAGGTCAAAAAGAATAGTTAAATCGGGCTTCAAGCCAGACGAGCCAATGCGATTCAACTCCTTAACCATTCGGATATCCAGCTTTCTTCCATAACCTTGATAGGCAAGAGTAGCATCAGTATAACGTTCGCAGATGACCGTCTTGCCCTCTCGCAGGGCAGGAACGATAAGTTCTGACGTATGCTGAGCCCTGCCAGCCTCATAAAGAAGGACTTCTGCAACTTTTGAAATTCTGTTTTTAGGATTCAAAATTATCCTGCGCAAAGCTTCAGCAATGGACGTCCCACCCGGCTCTCTCGTGCGCACTACCTTATAGCCTTTCCTCTTTAAGTAGCGAGCAAGCAATAGAGCCTGTGTGGACTTTCCCGAGCCATCGGGTCCTTCTAAGGTAATAAACAATCCCTTTTTCGTTCTCTTCATTCTTAAATTTATGCTTTTCTATTCATCTTATGGATTTCTTATACGAATTCTTTTGTCCAAACTAATCGTCTGACCACCTGAAGTTAAAGTCAAAGTTATATTAACAAGACGTTGTTGTTCATGATTGAACAAAATATTCTGGAGATTATCGGGTATCAAAGTTGTTATGACTCCGTCCACCTGACGATAGAGCGCTGTCCCTGCTGGATCTGGGGCTTGGGTAACACTATGTCCCCTATAATACGTCATATTCCTGTTCCCTCCTGCGTCAAAGAGAACAAAAATTATGGAAGTGGCAGAGGCACCCACAGGAGGAAGTATTGCTCCTGGGTCGGCGCACTGACGAATGTTCGTAGTCATCTCCTCCATTGCCACTCGTGCATTCTGCTGAACAGAGATCTGGTGCCTGCTCTGACGCCAGATATCAAAAGTATTGGTGAAGAAACTTGTCAGACCAAAGACTAATACTCCGAGCAATGCCACCACAATCATCAGTTCAATCAGAGTAAACCCTTTTCCTCTTTCCATCTCTTTCTACCTCCCTATTTCCGTAATTAATGCTTATTTTACAACGCATATTTTCTCGGTAGCATAGGCGCCTTCAATCTCTATATGCACTATATATATTCCACTCGCCACGATTTCACCAGAACTATTCACCGCCCGCCATACCTCTTCATGGTCACCAGCAGATTTAGTCTGTTTATCTATCAGAGTGGTTACCAACTCACCCATTAAGTTATAAATTTTCAAGTTGACCCAGGTTGGCCTTATCAAATAGTATTTAATAGTTGCCTCATTATCTCCTGTCCCTGGATGGATGAGATTATTACTTACATCGAGAAGACGAACCACTCTTATCCCATCGCTCCAACCCGACC
>CAYOFG010000019.1:0-2021 GCA_964403285.1 uncultured Clostridia bacterium
TTTTGAGCATCTCTTCCAGAACATAGCGGTCTCCTACTTTGGTCTGGAGCACGCGGATTCCCAGTTTTTCCATTGCCAGAAGAAGTCCTAAATTGGACATAGATGTTACTACCAGGGTATTATTCTTCAATTTTCCTTTTCTCTTCAGGCACCGAGCGCACAATGCCATAAGATGGTCGCCATCGAGGTCGCTTCCCTTCTCATCGGTAAACAGCACTCTATCTCCATCGCCATCAAAGGCAAATCCTAAGTCGGCTCGCTTTGACTTTACTGCTTTCCGGATTACTTCCAGATGGAGGGAGCCGCAACTTTTGTTGATATTCTTCCCGTCCGGGGTATCATTCACCATGATGACTTCTCCTCCCAGGTCATGAAAAATCCGGGGAGCGATTTCGGAAACCGAGCCATTGGCGCAATCTATGACCATTTTAATCCCGGAAAAATTTATTCCTTGAGGGATGCTTTTCTTTATAAAATCTATATACTTCTCTTTTGCTTCCAGGAAAGGAATGATATTGCCTTTCTTTTCTGTCTTAGAAAGTTCAGAAACTTTCACCTTCTCTTCTATTTCGTTTTCCACTTCATCGGGAAGTTTCGTTCCCGAATTGGAGAAGAATTTTATCCCGTTATACTGGTATGGATTATGTGAGGCGGAAATGACAATGCCTGCGAGAGAGTTTGTGGACTGGGTTAAGTAGGAGATGGCTGGCGTGGTGATTACCCCGCAGTCCCGAACGTCAACTCCTCTTTTGATTAGTCCCTTTGCCAAGCTATCAAAGAGCATCTCACCAGATTCTCTGGTGTCGCGACCTATAATGATAGCTGGTTTGGGAGAAGGAAGGAAATGGCGGGTCAGGGTTTCTGCAGAGACAATGCCAATCTTTTCTACGAACTCAGGAGTGAGAGGATACTTGCCGGCAATACCCCGAATTCCATCGGTACCAAAAAGTCTTTCCATAAGCAATTCCCGAACTACTTTCCCAGGTATTTGACATAGTACCACAAGAAGATTCCTAAAACTATAGCTATGATCTTTATTCCTAAGTTCTCTTTAAATTTCTTAAACATTTGAACCAGCGATAATGTTAAAAAAATCAAATACGCTCCGATAAATCGGAGCTACTCCTTTTCTAAACGCAGACCAAGGTCTGCTACTCCAAATAAACGCAGACTAAAGTCTGCTACTCCAAATATACGCAGTGAAGAAAATAGAGTTGACCCCATTTTTTTAGATTTGGATGAACTGCTCTTTTGCTTCTTCCCATTTCGCCTTATATAGCTGAGTTATCTCAGACTGCAGTTCCCTCAAATCTATCTTCCTTTCCATTTTTCGATTGCGCGCCAGGGAAATGTCGCCAGTCTCCTCGGAAACGACTATTGCCCAGGCATCGGAGACTTCGGTAATGCCGATTGCTGCCCTGTGCCGGGTGCCAAGAATTTTGCTCACTCCGGACTCGTGGGTTATAGGTAAGACGCAGCCAGCAGCAATCAGTCTCTCATTCTGAACGATTACCGCGCCGTCATGGATGGGAGCGCGACTCATAAATATGGAGCAGATAAGGTCAGCAGTGACTTCTCCATTGATAATTATGCCACTTTCAATATAGTTTCTGAGTCCCGTATTCTGCTCAAGTACAATTAAAGCCCCGAAACCTTTCTTGCTAAGCCTCTCCAGGGCTTTGATAATCTCTTCAATGAAAACTACTTTCTTGCTAAAAAATGATTTCAATACAGGACCTTTTCCAATCTGCGCCAGGAGGCTTCTCAGTTCCGGTTGAAAGACAATAACGATGGCAATTACGCCAGCGACCCAGAAACCCTTCAGTATCCAACTCACGGTCTTGAACTCAAGCGCCCGGGCTACCAGGGTAGCTAAGATTAGAATGAATAACCCGCGCAGAACCTGAATGGCGCGAGTGCCTTTAAGCAACATAAACAATTTGTATGTTATATATGCTACAATCAGAATGTCTAAGATATTAACCAGGTACCTGCGCCAGAGTAGTGCCAGAAATTCCATT
>CAYOFG010000019.1:2121-6659 GCA_964403285.1 uncultured Clostridia bacterium
TATTGCCTTATTCCGTATATTCTATCCATCCAACCCCTGAATCTTCTTCTGATTGTTTCTTTCATCACCATTCTTTCTCTTCTCATTCTGGCTCTGAAAGTGGGAGGTCGCCTTCTCTTGGCAAATCTTCGACCAGGAATTATCCCTAACTGTTTTCCTACTCTTTCACAAATATCGAGGACTCTGTCCAATTGTTCATTTGTGTGGGTAGCCATATAACTGGTGCGAATTACTGCTTTCCCTTTGAGAACGGCTGGACTGACAAAGAGGTTGGAGAATATGCCATTATCAAAAAGAATTCTGCGCATCTTGAACGCCACCATATCATCTCCCACGAGAAGTGGAATGATAGGGGTTTCACTGGTGCCTGTATCGTATCCCATCTCCTGGAAACCTTTCTTCATCTTTCTGGTATTTCTCCATAATTGTTCTCGACGCTCAGGTTCTTCTTCTATAACCTTCAATGCTTCTAAAACTGCAGCTACAGAAGCCGGTGGGGGGCTGGCGCTAAAGATTAATGC
Source organism: uncultured Clostridia bacterium (assembly GCA_964403285.1). GTDB lineage: Bacteria > UBA6262 > WVXT01 > WVXT01 > WVXT01 > WVXT01. Next base: position 2,643 of record CAYOFG010000019.1, read on the forward strand.
CCGCGCATGGTGCTTCAAATAGTGAATTACCTCTTCAGGGCCAACGATAAACCCGCCAATAGAGGCGAGAGACTTGCTGCAGGTTCCCATTGTGATGTCCACTTCATCCTGCAGACCAAAATGCTCGGCTGTCCCTCTACCACCCTTACCCAGAACGCCAATGGAATGGGCATCGTCAACCATAATTCTCGCTCCATACTTTTTGCCCAGCCTCACTATCCCCGGTAGATTGGCAATGTCTCCCTCTGTGCTGAATACTCCATCGACCACAATGAATTTACCTCTCTCATGGTCGATAGACTCCAGGGTCCTCTCTAAATCTTCCATATTATTGTGCCTGAACCTTTTCGTCTCACCAAAAGAAAGCCGGCAGCCATCAATGATACTGGCATGGTCGAGTTTATCAGTGATAACCACATCTTCCTTTCCCACTAAGCCAGCAATAGTGCCTAAGTTAGTAAGAACTCCCGTAGTAAAAAAGAGCGCTGCTTCCCTTCCTTCAAATTCAGCGAGCTTGTTTTCCAGTTCCTCGTGAATGTCAAAAGTCCCGTTCAAGAACCGGGAACCAGTACAACCTGTGCCGTATTTCCTTAAAGCCCTGGCTGCTGCCCTCTTGAGTCTGGGATGGGTGGTAAGTCCCAGATAGTCATTCGAGCCAATCATAATCATTGGTTTACCATTGACAATGACTTCCGGGTCCTGAGCAGACTCAATTGTATTGAAGTAGGGATAAAAGCCTGCTGCCATTATTTCCTTGGCAGCTGTAAATTTGCCGCATTTTTCAAAAATATCCATCTCTTCCTCCTCATCATGTAAAAAAGTACCTGTCACTTTTTTATTTTAGAGCCAGCCGTTATCTTTGTACCAGCTGGCTGTTATCTTCAGTCCTTCCTCTAAACTAACCCTTGGCTTGAAACCGAGTCTTTCTCTTGCTTTGGTTATATCACAGAACCATCCATCGTGGAGTACCTCTTTTGCCTTCTGCCTGTCTAAGAAAGGTGGCTTACGGGTTATCCCTGAAGAAAGTTCTGATAAAAAAGCTGATGTCAAAATCATCCATCGGGGTATGTGTATGTTGATTGCTTTTACTCCCATCGCCCGTGCTGCTTTATCCGAAGCTTCTTCCCAGGAATACGACCTTTCATCGGCAAGAAAGTACGTCTCGCCACTGGAATTTTCATTTTCTGCCGCCAGAATCATCCCCTCTATCAGGTCTCCCACATACAATAGGTTAATATCACCCTCTACATTTCCCGGGATAGGTCTTAGCCTTTTCTTAAGAAACTTGAAATATGTGTAGAAATCTTTATCCCGGGGTCCATAAATTGCCGTCGTTCTAATAATTAGAACTGGTAACCTATCTCTAAAACTGGTAACCACCATTTCTCCCTCAAGTTTGCTTTTGCCATAATCGGTGATTGGCTGAGGGTTCTCTAATGAGAAAAAAGTACCTGTCACTTTTTTTACAGGGCCTACTGCTGCCTGGGTGGAGAGGTATATAAACTTTTTCATATTTGGATTAATTTCATTACATACTTCAAGTAAATTTTTTGTTCCCAGAAAATTCACCCGGTAGTAGGTCTCTCTATCCACAGCCCTCACTACTCCTGCCAGGTGATAGACATAATCTGCATCTTCTACTGCCTTATATAGAGTCTCTTTTTCTGTGCAATCTCCGTAAACAAATTCTACATCCAGACCTTTCAGCCAGTCGAGATTGCTCGTTTTGCGAACGAGGCAGGTAACCGCGTATCCTCTCTTTTTTAACGCTTCCACCAGATGGCTACCGATAAATCCGTTACTGCCACTTACCAATGCTTTCATTCCCTTCACACCACCAGTTCCATAATTGCCTTTGCCGCTTCCTCAGCCGCCCTCGGTCTTGCTAAAACTTGCGCTTTTCGGCTCATCTCTTTTATCTTCTGAGGGAATAATAATAATTCTTCTATGACTTCTGGCAGGTCTTTAAGCTTATCTACTGCCAAAGCTGCCCCCTGGTCAATCAGGTAGCGACCATTTCTCTCTTCCTGGCCGGGAATCGGTTTAACAATAATTAGCGGTAGACCCTTGGCTAATGCTTCGGCACTGGTCAGCCCACCGGGCTTGGTAATTATCAGGTCACTGGCATCCATCAATTTATCCATGCTGTTGGTGTAACTGAGCACTTTAGTGGTAAATGCCAGTTTTTTTCCCATTTTCTTTGCTCTCAGCCAGAGCCTCTTGTTTCTGCCGGCAACTATAATTGCCTGAAAGGGGACATTCACTTGAGAGAGTAATCTCAGAATTCTCTGTACTGGAATCATGCCCTGGCTTCCCCCTGTAATTAATAATGTAGTTACCTCGCCAGGTAGCCCTAATTCCGCTCTCTTCTTCGGTTTATCATAAGAACTCATAAATTTAGGGTCGATGGGAATGCCTATCTCCTTAATCTTTTCTCCGGGGATACCTCGCTCTACAAGAGTCTCTTTTGTCTCTTCTGTGGGTACAATGTACAGGTCTACCTTGTCATGAAGCCAATAGGGGTGAACCAAATAGTCAGTAATCACTGCCACCAGGGGAAGACCATTTCCCCTTTCCCCTTTATAACCAGCTGCTACGTGACAAGGAGCAGCTTGAGTGCAGATGATAGCATCAGGCTTGTGCTCTTTCAGTATCTTCTCCATCTTCGTAAAATATAGCCGATTAAAGAACTTCCTGATGTCTCTTGTGGCAATAGCAACATCATGATTGTCATAGAGAGCTCTCCAGATTTGCGGAATCTTTTTGATGACCCTAGTGTAGCCATTAATAATCATTCTTCCCATTCCGGGGTAGGCGCATTCAATAGAATCCAATGCTAAAGTTTCCACATTAGAATGCAGGCTAAACGCACTCTGCAGTGCCTGGGCTGCCCTATGGTGTCCGGAATCACGGGAAGAGTAGAAGAAAAGTATCCTGCTTCGCATTACCAAAAATTAATCTCCTCCTTACTGTTTTTTGCACGGTTAAAACGCGCCTGCCTATTGTAGCCACAAAGGAAAAAGTGACAGGTACTTTTTTCTCTGGATTTCTCGCGAAAGCGAGGGTTGTTTAATCCTCCCTTTCGGGAGGACTCCAACAAGATTTGTGGATTATTTCTTCTTGCTTCTGTTTGCCTCGAGTTTCTTGATTCTTTTCTCCAGTTCCGCTATATCTTTCTTAGAAGCAAAGTCAATTTTTGACAGGATTCGACCTACCTCTTTCTTTACCAAATCTGTCAACTTCTTCTGCGTATCTTTTCCTCTCTTCACCAACTCTTCAATGAAAGCAGCAGTCTCTCCCTTACCTACCCCTTCCAGCGCTAGGAACTTTTCTACCAATTTTTTTGCCTTCTCTTGAGTCAAGGCAGCTAAACCTAATCCAGCTAACAATACCTTATTAACTAAATCCGAAGCTTTGAATTTCATTTTTTATCCTCCTTGATACGGTCTAATATTTCGGTGTACGAAGTATTTTGGGAAAAATTTATAACCTTCCGGCTTCTCCCAACTCCTGAGGAGTGCCGGTCATTTTTTCCATTATCTGAAGCAAAACACGGCAGTCATCTTCCGTCAAGTTTCTTAAAATTCCCGTAATGTGCCTCTTTTTACAATGGTCAACTTTGCGAATGATTCTCTTCCCCAGTTGGGTAAGATAAACATGGACTCTGCGCCTGTCTTTCTCATCCCTTTCCTTTTTAACGAAGTGCTTCTTTACCAGGCGGCCCACAAGCTCACTTACAGTATTAACATTAAGCCCCAATAGTTTACTCAATTCTCCTACCATACATTTGCCTTTTCGGGTTATGGTAGCTAAAGCAAAATATTGGGGCAAAGTAATTTCAGTGCCATATAACCTGGGAAGCTGGGGAACCTGAAAATTCTTAACCAGTGCGGGCAATACGTCATCCATCCTGGAAACATATTTCTTAATCTCTTTTCCCCTCATAAATTTCACCATAAACGAAAAAATCTTTATTATTTTACTCTATTTTTGGGGTCTTGTCAACAAGAATTGGAA
>CAYOFG010000019.1:6759-9547 GCA_964403285.1 uncultured Clostridia bacterium
ATAACCAGGTTATCCCTGTGGATTACCTCATCGTAATCCTTATATCCCAGAGTTTTCTCTATCTGCGAAGTCTTCTTTCCTTTAATCTTTTCTATCTCGTCAGAAGAATAGGATGTCAATCCCCGGGCAAATTCCTTTCCTTCCATATCGACTACTGCCACGCAAGCCCCTGTACTAAACCTGCCTTCCACTCGACTGATACCCGAAGGGAGGAGACTCTTCCCCCTCCTCAGGAGCGCCTCCCTGGCTCCCTCGTCAACAGCAATCTTCCCTTCTATTCTGGTATCAAAAGCTATCCAGCGTTTGCGGGATACTATCTTCGCCTTCCCCGGGAGAAATTTTGTTCCCGGGTTCTCTCCCTCCCAGATTTTTTTGAGAACTTTTTCTTTATTACCATTGACAATATACATTGTAATGCCACTGGCAGTGGCAATTCTGGCTGCCTCAAGCTTGGTTACCATTCCCCCTGTTCCCCTCTGGGTTCCCCTGCCACTGGCTTTCTCTTCCAGCTCAGGGGTAATCGCTTCTATCTCTTTTATTAATTTTACTTTCTTCTCCGCCCGGGGGTCTGCAGAAAAGAAACCATCAACATCGGTTAAAATCACCAACTGGTCAGCCTCTACCTTACTGGCTACCAGCGCGGAAAGCCGGTCATTATCTCCAAATTTAATCTCCTCTACGGCAACTGTATCATTCTCATTTACCACAGGAACCACACCCAGGCTAAGAAGTGTCAACAGGGTATTTCTGGCATTGAGATACCTCTGTCGCTGGGCGAGGTCATCAGAGGTCAAGAGAACCTGCGCCACCAGGCGTTTATGCTTCCGGAAAAATTTTTCGTATATACTCATAAGATGGCCCTGCCCGATACTGGCTAACGCCTGTTTTTCCCGGATTGACCCACCTTGCAATTTCAACCTTCCCATGCCTGCGCCGATTGCGCCGGAAGTCACAATGATTACCTCTGCATCCGAGTTGAGTAGTTCCGCCACGTCGTCCACAATCCTCTCTATGGTGACCTCATTGATGACTCCCGAAGGTTTGGTTAAAACAGCGGTGCCAATCTTTATAACTATTCTCTTCTTCATTTTCTAAATTCTCTCCTGATCGCCTGAAGCAGTCCTTTTATACCTTCCCTGGTAAGGGCGGAGATGGGATAGACTCTCTTTCTAATCCGGGAGCGGAATTCTTTTAATCTGGTTGATGCGGAGGGAATGTCCATCTTATTAGCAACGATTATCTGAGGCTTTTTCAATAGTTCGGGATTGAACGCTTTCAACTCTTTATTAGTTGCCATATAATTGTCAAAAGGACTCGCTCCTTGATAGCCCTGAATGTCTACCAGGTGAACAAGAACTTCAGTCCTTTCGATATGGCGCAGGAACTGGTCACCCAAACCCTTACCTTTATGAGCATCATCAATTAATCCCGGAATGTCTGCCACTACGAAACTTTCGCCCTCGCCAAATTGCACTACTCCCAGGTTGGGCGCTAAAGTAGTAAAAGGATAATCGGCAATCTTGGGACGGGCGCTGGAAATAACCGAAAGAAGAGTCGACTTTCCGGCATTAGGATACCCGAGAATACCCACCTGGGCAATCAACTTCAGTTCTAATTTTAAAGTAGCCCTCTCTCCGGCTACACCTTCTTCGGCAAAGCGGGGAACAGGCTCTCGGCGCGACCTGAACTTCGCATTGCCCCTTCCACCCCGACCGCCATATGCTACAACAACACTCTGTCCCTCATTCACTAAGTCACAGATTACTTTCTCTCCCTTGTAGACAAGGGTCCCCATGGGTACCCTTAAAATTAAATCTGCTCCCGCCTTTCCGAAGCGATTATTTCCCGACCCGTTTGCCCCTTTTTGGGCCCGATAATGGGGCTGGCGGGAGAAATCGAGGAGAGTCTTAATGCTGGAGGAGGTTACCAGAAGGATGTTACCACCTTTTCCACCGTCTCCTCCGTTAGGGCCACCACGAGGAACATACTTCTCACGACGAAAGGAGACACAGCCATTGCCCCCGTTTCCGGCTTGCACAAATATTTTCGCCTGATCAATGAACATCCAAGCCTTCTCTACTGGTAGACGCTGACCCGTTTCCTTTTCTTGCCAAGACGCCCAAAAATAACCCGGCCTGAAATTAATGCAAACAGGGTATCGTCATTTCCCTTGCCTACATTAAGTCCCGGGTAGAATTTCGTACCTCTCTGACGAACCAGGATGCTGCCTGCCGATACAAATTGACCGGCAGAAGCCTTCAATCCCAATCTTCGTCCTGCACTATCCCGTCCATTTCCTGTAGAACCTTGTCCTTTCTTGTGAGCCATAAAAGCCACCGCCTTTTAAAATCAAGATTTTTTTATTTCCTTTATTTTTACTTCCGTATACTGCTGTCTGTGCCCCTGCGTTTTCTTATATTCTTTCCGTCGCTTTTTCTTAAAAACTATAATTTTCTTCCCCTTAGCATGTCTCTTGACTTCTGCTAATACTATTACTTTATCAAGGTAGGGTCTTCCCACCTCTACTTTTTCGCCATCCACCAACATGAGGATATTACTCAATTCAATAATATCCCCGGGTTTCTTGCTGGTCTTCTCAATATTTACAACTGACCCCTCTTCCACCACATACTGATTTCCGCCAACCTCAATTACCGCATACATAACTACGCTCCTCCAGATAAAATTTCTATTAATTTTATATATTTATCCCCCTTTTGTCAAGTAGCCCTATAAAAGAAATAATAAAATGGTGATAAAATTCTGGGGACACAATACTTAATTATTT
>CAYOFG010000019.1:9647-22835 GCA_964403285.1 uncultured Clostridia bacterium
TAAAAGAAATAATAAAATGGTGATAAAATTCTGGGGACACAATACTTAATTATTTCGACCATTAGCTGATGTGACATTCCTCAGAGAAATTGAAGACACAATCAGGAGGGCATTGAAGAGGAGAAAAGCAACTCCGGAAGAATAATTAAGTATTGTGTCCCCAGAATTATAATTTTACGGGGTGATATTAAATTCTTCTACGTGTAGTTTATAATCGGGTCTGATTTTTATTATCTTACCGGTCATTTTACAAATTTGTTCTACTTTTTTATCGTCGAATAGGGGAGCAATTCTGGGATTCATAAATACATTAAGATATTTATTCTCTGTTTGTGCTGCCGTCCTTAAAATTTCTTTCTTAATCTTTATAAACATAGTCTTTTCTGAAAATACCAGTCCACTGCCTGCACAGTAAGGGCAGGGCTGACAAAGTGTATCAAGGATACTTTCCCTTCTCCTCTGACGGCTCATCTCCACTAGTCCCAATTTGGTAATGGGTAACAAATCTATCTTCGCTTTATCTCTCAGAGTCTGTTGGCGTAGAATATCCATAACTTTCTCTCTATTTTTTCTCTGTTTCATCTCAATGAAATCTATAATTATCAGTCCCCCGATGTTTCTCAGGCGGACCTGGCGCATAATCTCCTCGGCTGCCTGGGAATTGGCGAGGGAGGCTGTCTCCTCCAGGCTTTTCCCCCCGGCGAACCTGCCGGTGTTGACATCTATTGCAGTTAAAGCCTCCGCTTGCTCAATGATAATTGAACCTCCGCAAGGCAGGAAAATTTTCTGGTCTTTCATTTTGGACAGTTGCTTTTCCAAATTGTGCATCTCAAAAAGTGGCGATTTCCTTTTATAAAGAACCAGCTTCCTCAGAAGCTGAGGATCTGTCATCTTCACGTAACTTCTGACTTGTCTATACTCCGCCTTGGAATTTATGATTAGATTGTCTACTTCCTCAGTGAATAGTTCCCGCACTACATAAAAAATTAGACCAAATCCCTTGTGCACAAGATGTCCTTCCCCGATTGTCTCTCTTTTTTTCTCTATTATCTGCCATAGATCCAAAAGATACTTGCATTCGCGAATTAAATCCTTTCTATGATGACCACTCGCTTCTGTGCGCACAACAAATCCCGCTCCTTGGGGAATAATCTCCTTAATTATTGCTCTTAATCTTCCCCGTTCCTTATCATCCAGTATTCTGTTAGATATCCCGATATGCTCCACATTGGGCATGAACACAAGATATCTTCCAGGAAGACTTATCTTGACTGTGGCCTTGGCTCCTTTCTCTCCAATTGCCTCCTTTACTATCTGAACCAATAAACGATCGCCCTTATTTATCTGTCTCTTATCGGGTGCAAGGTCTACCAAGGGGAGAAAAGCATTCTTTTCCAATCCTAAATCCAGAAAAGCAGACCTAATCCCTTTTAGAACATTCACCACTTTCCCCAGGTAGATATTTCCCACTAAACTCTTTTCCTCTGTTCTCTCAATGAATAACTCCACGAGATGTCCATCTTCAACCAGAGCAATTCTCACTTCATCTTCAGTTACATCGATTAGTATTTCTCTTTTCATATGATTTTCTCCCTGTGAGCGTTTCGCAACCTAAAGGTTGCGGCTACCGAATGATAGAATTTACCAGAATAGGAATTTTTCTCTGGTAAACTCAATAAAAGATAACTCTTCTTTCTCCACTCCCAGAAGTGTCTTGATGATTATTCCGGGATTGAAATTGAATCCTCCTCTCGCCTTCAGCAAGAGTCTGATATCCCGGTTTCCCTCCATTTCCATACTTAAGATTAGAGGGCGGACATTTACTCTCCTTCCTTTCTTGTCTATAAGGAAAATCTCTTCTTTATCCAGAAAATTTCTTATCTTCCCTTCTATATCTTCCCTGGTTACTGGATCAGAAACTACGGACTTCCCGGAAAATTGCTGGAGGTTAACTCTATAGGCAACTGCTTTTATCTTTATATTGTTAGACTTGCCGAGCAAGGGAAGTTTTTCCATATTGTGAACAGTCAGTCCCTCGGGTAATTCTTTCTGTAGGTTCCCTATAGAACTGGAAATGTCTATTTTCTTATCCAGATACAGTTCTATGTATTCAGCCTCACTTTCGAATCCTAAAGAGAGGGCGGGGGAAAAAGAGCACTTAATGCGAGGATTGAATCCCTGAGTGTAAGTCACTGGTAGGTTGGCTCTTTTGAGGGCGCGAAAAAACGTGTGCATCAAGTCCAGATGTCCTATATAACGAAGGGGTCCCTTTTTGCTATATTCTATTCTGACTCTCTGAACACTATCCATTATGCCATCCTAGAATTAAGTATTGTGTCCCCAGAATTCGAGGTGGCTCCAGGGCAGTATCTCTTCGGGGTCTCTCTTTCGATAGGCATAGAAGTCTGGGTCAATAGAACTTTGAGAGAAAGCTTCCTGCCAGATAGGGAAACGAAAATGTTCTTTCCACTGGTCAAATTTACAACCCATCTCCCAGGCTTTTTCCAGTGCCGTTCCCAGTCTCCTATCTCCCCTGCTGAAGACAGCTTCCAAAAAAGAGGATTCCACAGTATGACCCTTAATCTGGGCGGGAAGTCGGCGAGAAAGATAATCCTTTTTTCTTCTCAATTCCGTAATCTTCTCCATAGGGAGCCATTGGAAGGGAGTATGTGGTTTGGGAACAAAAGGAGCAATGGTTATGTTAAAGTTTAAGTTCTTGTGTCTGGTCTTTGGCTCTTTTACCAGTCTTATTATCGCCTCAATATCTTCTTCCTCTTCCGTAGGTAGACCTATCATAAAATATAATTTCACCAACTTCCAACCAGCATTATACGCCTGGGAAATTGTAGAAGTGAACTGTTCATCACTAATTCTCTTACCAATTGATTTGCGCAATCTTTCACTTCCCGCCTCGGGAGCAAAAGTTAATCCCGTCTTCCTGATCTTTTGAATCCGGACTGCCAGGGCGAGAGAAAACTTATCCGGTCTTAAAGAAGGTAAAGATACGGAAGTGTGATTCTTCCCAAAACAAGCTAAGAATTCATCAATAAGTCCTTCGATTCCAGGATAATCGGTAGAGGAAAGGGAAGTTAGAGCTACCTCATCGTAACCTGTAGATTTTAAAGAGACTTTAGCGATTTCCAGCAATCGCTTTTTGGACCTCACCCGGCAGGGTCCATATACTGCCTGGCTTTGACAGAAGCGGCAACTATGGGGACAACCTCGCTGTATCTCCAAGTTTAGCCGATTCTGCGATATGTCGATTAATGGTACCAGTGGCGCCAGAGGATAGTGAGAGCTTTCCAGGTTTACCAATCTCTTTTCTATCCTCTCGGGGATTCCATCCCCCTTCCTCTCTATCCGCTGGATGGTGCCATCTTCTTTATAATCTACTTCATATAACGATGGCACATAGACTCCGGGAATCTTTGCCAGCGCTCTAAGGAGTCCACTTCCCTTATTCAGACGCTCCGATGAATCGGAGCTACTCCAATTTTTATAAGTCTCTATGATTTCTTCTATTACCTCCTCCCCGTCTCCCAGGACAAAAGCATCGATGAAATCGGCTAAAGGTTCGGGATTAGAAGCAGAAGGACCACCCGCTATTATCAGGGGAAACTTTCCATTTCGGTTCTGGGTGCGAAGGGGAATTTTTGCTAAATTTAAGATATTCAAAATATTGGTATAGGATAATTCGTGCTGTAAAGTAAAACCAATGATATCGAAATCTTTAAGAGGCTTTTTTGATTCCAAGGAAAAAAGGGGAATTCCTCTCTCCTTTAATATCTCTTCCACATCTAATCCCGGGGCATAGACCCTTTCAGCGAGTGCATCTTCCCTCTGGTTAATAATAGAATAGAGAATCTGCAATCCCAGGTTAGACATCCCCAGTTCATAGATATCCGGGTAACATAAAATAACTCTTACCCGGGCGCTTTCCCAATCTTTATGGATTACATTCCACTCATTGCCCAGATACCTGCCTGGTTTAGAAACAAATGGCAAAATGTCGTCGAGGACAATCTTTTCCAAATTCCAACTCCCCCTCACCCTAACCCTCTCCCCGAAGAGTAGAGGGATTTCCGGGAAATAGTTTACCCCGTTAGAAGGTTTGGAAGGGGCTTTAAACCCCTCCCAAACCATTCATTCAGAAAACCTCCATCCCCGCCCTTACGGACGGGGCCTTCTAACGGGGTTTACCAATACATAAAGCGCCAACTGTAGATACTTAAAAGAATCCCTGCCCCGGCCATAGAAGTAATCAGGGACGAACCTCCGCAACTGACAAAAGGTAAAGGAAGCCCCGTAATCGGCATAATTCCCATAGCCATTCCCAGATTGACAATAATCTGGAAAAGGAACATAGCCACAATGCCCCCTGCTAACAGGCTTCCAAAACGGTTCCTTGCCAGGGAAGCGATTCTTATTGCCCGCAAAAGCAAAATGGAGAAGAGTAAAATCAAAAAGCCAGCCCCGAGAAATCCCATTTCCTCCGAAAGGAGAGAGAAGATGAAATCTGTATGTTGCGCTGGCAGAAAACCCAGTTTGCCTTGAGTTCCTGTTAACAGCCCCTTGCCCAGGAACCCGCCTGAACCGATAGAGATCTGGGATTGAATTATATGGTATCCTGCACCTAATGGGTCGATGGACGGTTTAATGAAGCAGACCAATCTCATCTTCTGATACTCTCTTAGAAAGAGGTGTAAAGGATAGGAGAGCATAATTCCACCAGAGACAACTAAGGAAGCAAAGAGAAAATGGTTTACCCTCACATGAAATTTAAGTCTGTACAAGATGTGACAGACGACTCCGATAATTGCAATAACGATTATTATAACGCCAAGAGTGGACGAAGGGTTAGTGAAAATTCTGGAAAAAAAGGTCTTCTTTTGAGAGTCGAGAGCCAAAAGTAAAGGAATCCCCAAAGCCAAAATTCCCGCAGAGATAAGAGATACGAGATAAATTCTCTTCGCTCCACCAAGATAGAGCATTGCCAAAAATATTGCCAGAAATACCAGGGCCGAGCCAGGGTCGGGCTGCAATACGATAAGCGCCACAGGGACGAAAGTTAACAAGAAAGGAACTATCAGTCCGGAAAATCTTTTTACCGCTTCAGGATAATTGGTGAAGTATTTAGCAAGCACAATAATTAGACCGAGCTTGGCGAACTCAGCAGGCTGAAACGCGAGATTCCCGATAGGGAACCAGCTGCGGGCGCCACGCACACTCTTACCAAAGAATAGAGTGAGGACTAATAGAAGAAGTGAAAATAGGTATATCCATTTCCCGTACTGGTGGAATAGCCGGTAGTTTATCCCCATTACAACTATTATCACTACTATCCCCAGGAGAGCGTAAAAACCCTGTCGTGCATAGAGAGGAGTTTTAGATGGGCTTCCATACACTGCACTATAAATCATTAGACAGCCAATGGCAATAAGGAGAACCATGGCGAAAAATAGATGGTAATCGAATCTTATTGAAATATCCTTAAGGCGCATATTCTAAATGCTCCGAAACGCAGACTAAAGTCTGCTACTCCAAACACTTCGATGAATCGGAGCTACTCCTTCAACTTTAGTCCTCATAGAGGACGAAAATTTCTGGCTCTTTTTCTCCCTTAAGAGTAAATATTCCATTCAATATCTGTCTGGCTAAAGGTGCAGCTGCACTGGCTCCATGTCCCCCGTGTTCTACCAGGACAGCTAAAGCAATTATGGGATCCTCTTCTGGCGCATAGCAGATAAACCAGGCGTGGTCTTCTCCCTGAGGATTCTGGGCAGTTCCCGTCTTGCCCGCCACACTTAATCTCTTAAACTTTAATACCTGAGAAGTGCCGGAGAGAACAGCTTCTCTAAGTCCCCTTCTTACGATAGAGAGTGTCTCGGGAGAAATTTTCGGCTTTAGCATCACTTTGGGCAGGAAAGTCTTAATTACATTCCCCTGCCCATCAATTATTTTTTTAACAATAAGAGGTTCGTAAATTACGCCTCCATTAGCTATCATACTGATTAAACTTGCCATCTGTATAGGACTGACTTCCAGATAACCCTGACCGATGCTCATATTGGCTGTATCACCGGGATACCACTGTTCACCAAAGTTTATCTTTTTCCAGGCGGAATCGGCCACAAGACCTTTTGCCTCTGAAGGCAGGGAAATGCCAATCTCTTTCGCCAATCCCAGCATGCGAGCGTACTTTGCCAACTTGTCTCCTCCCACTCTTAAACCGAGCTGATAGAAAAATACATCACAGGATTGGGCAATCGCCTGAACAATGTCCAGACGACCATGCCCTCTCTCTTTCCAGCACTTAAATTCTCTATTTCCTATTTGTAAGCTCCCGCGGCAACCCAAAGTCTCATCTACAGTGATAACTCCCTCCTCCAGGCCAGCTATGGCAGTAATAATTTTGAACAGAGACCCGGGAGCATACTGACTTTGAATTACCCTATCGAACATGGGAAATCCTGGGTCGGTAAATAACTCCTGGGTGCGAGATAGAGGCAGACGTTCGGTAAACAGATTGGGGTCGAAATCGGGTTTACTTACCAGGGCTAAAACTTCACCGTTGGCGGGATTGATTGCACAGATGGCACCTGCTTTGCCATTCAGGGAATCTTCACAGAGTTTCTGAATTCTCTCATCAATAGTCAGAATTATGCTATTGCCTTCCTCAGGCAAAACGCTACTGATTATTCTGAGCTGCCGACCACTGGCATCCATTTCTACCTGGCGGCCACCGCTCCTCCCTCTTATAGAGTTATCATAAATCTTCTCTACGCCAGATTTTCCGATAATGTCTCCCAACTTGTATCCAGCTCCATAGAGCGCGCGTAGCTCTTTTGGTCCAATCTCTCCCAGATGTCCCAAAAGATGGCTGGCAAAATTATTGTGTAGATAATGGCGTTTAGGCTGGACTTCAATATTTACGCCAGGAAGGTTAACTTTCTCCTCTGCCAGGCAGAAGACCTCGGAGCGGGGAACATCTTCAGCCAGAAGGATACTATTTAATGGCTGGCGAATCGAAGAACCCACCTTTGCTAACATCGAAGGGTAGTCGAAATTTAGAATCTCGCCTAATTTTTTAAGTATCTCTTCCGTTTCCTCGCGGGTCAAATTGGTGGGTGAGAAGAGAACCGAAAAGGACCCTATATTCTCCACCATAACTTTGCCATTCCGGTCGTAGATAATTCCCCGGGGAGCAGGGTCGAAAAAAAGCTGGATACGGTTGGCTTCGGAACGTTTGTAAAGTTCCCCTTTCTCGATTATTTGCAGGCTGAATAGCCTTATGAAAAGAATGGCAAGGACGGCAATTGTAAAATACCTAAACCAGACCAGAGATCTCTGGAGTTTCGCCTCAAATTGCCGATCGATCTCGCTCTGGTGCATAAACTCCTCCCCCCCACAACTTTTCCCATTGTTCTATTATCCAGAACCATAAAGGAGCCAAGAGACTATTATAAGCGGGATAAAAAATAACTACAAAGAACGGCACCCGAGGTGGGGGTTGACCAAAGAAAATTCTTATCCAATACATACTCCAATACTGAAAAAGGCAGGCGAAAAATACTACCAGGATCTGGCTAATGGGATTTCCTCTAACCAGTCTTTTCTGGAATGTTCCCACAGAGAAACCGATCAAAGTTTTGATTAAACTATTGGCCCCGAAGAGCCCGAAAGCAAAGAGGTCCTGGAGCAGCCCAAAAAAAAACCGATGGGAATCCCCAATGTAGAACCATGCTTCAGCGAGAAGTAGACAACTCCTATGAGTATCAGGTCGGGAGTGACATCTCTTATGGCTAAGTGACGGAGAAGAACAATCTGAATTGTTACAAATAGAAGGAGGGATATCAAAAAGAAGATATGTTTTTTCATCCTGTTGACCCTTTATAAATTATTTTTTGATTATCTGGATGTTCTCTAACTGATTTATATTTATCCGGGGAACTACCCGCGCCCTCTTCTCCAATCCTCCCACCCCGGTCAGAACTTCCGCCACCGAGCCAATAACCAGTCCTGCAGGAAATGTTCTTCCCATACCGGAAGTTATGATCAAGTCACCGATTTGTAGATCCGCAGTGGGAGATAGATATTTGAGCAAAAGAAACCTTTCTCCTGTCCCGGCAATCACTCCTTTCTCCCGGCTTCTCTGAACCATGGCCGCCAATTCACTATTGGCATCCGTTATCAACAGAACCTTACTCATATTAGGTCCGGACTCACTAATCCTGCCCACTACCGCCATTCCATTCTCTTGTGGATTCCCAACTTCCAGACGCTCCGATGAAATCGGAGCTACTCCTTCCTGCCAGGCAACCACAGGTGTATCTTTCTCAAATCCCTGCTTTATTCCTTTATCGATGAGTAAAGCGGAAGAGAACAAGGAGGGAGTCCACCCTACCACTCTGGCTGAAACCAGTTCATAAGGTGCTTCCTCCTGGTAATCGAGGATTCTCTTTAATCTATTACACTCGGAAATGGTTTCCCGGAGGTCCTCTTTTTCCTGGAGAAGTGAAGTCAACCTCTCCCTGAGAATTTTGTTCTCCTCACGAGCAGAAACGAGCTGTGATATACTCTCTCCAATTCGACCAGTTTCACTCAATAGTTTACTTATTATCCTGGGATTGGGAGCCAGTAGATATAAGGAAAGAGCTCTCCCCATTTCAACCATCCGACCCGTGCGAAAAATGAGGAGTAAAAGGGAAATGGAGAGATAAATTATTAATATCCTGAGCAGTTTATGCTTCTCTTTGAGTAGCACCTAAATCACCACGGTAAGATGATATTGTTAATTTTATCTCCTGTGTTTTAATTTTTCCAGTTGTTCCAGATAGGTGCCAGCTCCCAGGACTACGCAGGTTAGCGGGTCAGGGGCGAGATTGACCGGAAGTTCAGTCTCTTTGCTCAATAGTTCAGGAAGCCCGGAGAGCAAAGATCCCCCTCCTACCAGAATAATCCCCCGGTCAACAAGGTCAGCAGACAACTCGGCAGGAGTATCCTCTAATGTGTCCCTGACCAGACTCACAATGGTCTTGATTGGGCCTTTCAGTGCCTCATGCATCTCTCCCGATGAAACCTTGACAGTCTTGGGCAAGCCAGTAGCAAGATCGCGACCTTTAACTTCAATTGTCTTCTGTTCCTTTTCTGGCATAGCAGTACCAATCCTGATTTTCGTTTCTTCGGCTGTCCTTTCTCCGATTAATAAATTTCTCTCTTTTTTAAAATAGCTTATAATGGCTTCATCCATTTCATCACCAGCTACTCGAACTGATCTGGAGAGCACCATGCCCCCTAAGGAAATAACCGCTACTTCAGTCGTGCCCCCTCCGATATCCACTATCATATTCCCAGCTGGGTCTTGAATAGGAACTTCAGCACCTATAGCTGCAGCCATTGGTTCATCAATCAAGTGTATCTCCCGCGCTCCCGCCTGTTCAGCAGCATCCCTAACCGCACGCCTTTCCACTTCAGTAATACAAGAGGGAACTCCAATCACTACCCGCGGATGGAGTAAGCTCCTTCGGTTATGCACCTTCCTTATGAAATGTCTAATCATTTTCTCTGTTACTTCAAAGTCGGCAATAACTCCATCCCTCATCGGACGAAAAGCAGTTATATTGGCAGGCGTTTTCCCTACCATCTTTTTTGCTTCAGTACCTACCGCCAAAATATCTCCTGTGTCTTTATTAATTGCCACTACTGAAGGTTCCCAGAGGACAATGCCTTGGCCTTTCACATATACAAGCGTAGTAGATGTCCCCAGGTCTATTCCCATATCATTAGAAAATAATCCTAAAAGGAAATTAAACATCCATTTTCTCCTCTATTCCGACTTCTCCAAGGGACCACAAAGCTTAACCAAATCTACCCTTGCCCTATCCCCCTGTCGATAGCCCAATTTAATAATCTTCGTATAGCCTCCTTGCCTCCCCTTAAATCTTGGCACTAATGTCTCAAATATTTTATTGATGACCTGTTTATCTTTGATTTCCCTGTTTACTTCTCTAAAATTATTCAACCCGCCTTTTTTTGCCCTGGTAATTACCTTCTCGGCAAACCTTCTCAGTTCTTTGGCTTTTGCTTCCGTGGTTACAATCTGTTCGTGCTTGAATAGTGCTGTGGCAAGACTAACCAATAGCGCTTTACGCGCGCTTGTAGTACGACCCAATTTTCTTCCGACTCTTCCCTCAGGCATATATAGATTCCTCTACTTTTCCTCTTTCTCTGTAACTTTTTCGGGGATAGCCATACCCAGGGATAGCTCTACCCCTTTCTGTTTGCCCAATTCGGCAATCTTTTTCTTTATTTCATTCAATGATTTTTTCCCGAAGTTTCTGAAACCGAGTAGTTTATCCTCTGTTTGTTTTACCAGATCTCCGATAGTCTTAATTTTAGCCCGATTTAAGCAGTTTATAGAACGAACAGTTAGCTCTATGATGTTCACCGGAAGAGCCAAAACGGACTCCAGAACTTCTTCGGACTTTTCTTTTTCCGGTGGTTTCTCTTCTTCTTCGGGTTGCTCCTCAAAGCCGATAAATATATTCAACGAATCTTTCAAAATTTTAGATGCGTACGTCAAAGCATCAACCGGTTTTACGCTGCCATCAGTCCATATCTCCAGAATCAATCTATCGTAATCGATTGATCGCCCCACGCGAGCATTTTCCACGCCATAGTTTACTTTTAACACCGGAGTAAAAATCGCATCAACAGATATCATCCCTAGTTCCTGATTGGCGCGGGGATTCTGCTCAGCAGGCAAGTATCCGCGACCCTTAGAAACTTCTATTTCCATCTCCAGGTCGGTATCTCTGTCCAGAGTGGCTATATGGGTGGAAGGGTTTAAGATTTCAATGTTACTATTTAGCTCAATGTCCTTTGCCGTCACTTCCCCTTTTTCTGTTGCTTTTAAATATATCTTTTCTGGGCTTTCACTGTAGAGTTTGAACCTAAGAAACTTCAAGTTTAGGATTATCTGGGTGACATCTTCCATCACCCCGGGTATTGTAGAAAACTCATGCATCACTCCTTTAATTTTCACACCAGTAACCGCCGCACCTTCCAACGAAGAGAGCAAGATTCTGCGTATCGAATTTCCAATCGTATGCCCGTAGCCTCTCTCGAATGGTTCGGCGCTAAACTTACTATAATTATCGGTGGCGGTCTCTTCATCACAGACAAGTCTCTTTGGCATCTGGAAATCTTTCAGCCTCATATTACCCTCCTGTGAATCATCCTCTGCTCTCCGATTTATCGGAGTGTATATAAACGCAAACTAAAGTTTGCGGCTACCAGAGCTGATTTTTTCAACAATATTTTGCCTATAGTTTACTTAGAAAATAATTCCACGATTAACTGTTCTTGAACCGGAATAGACATCTCTTCCCTCTTGGGAAGTTCTAATATTTTACCTGTATTGGTCGACTGGTCGAATTCTATCCAGGCGGGAAAACCCCGCTCTTTAGCCTTTTCCTGCGCAGCCTTAACAGTCTCCAGCTGTTTACTCTTTTCATCTAAAGAGACTCTGTCGCCAATCTTCACCTGATAAGACGGAATGTCGACACACCGTCCATTCACTCTGACGTGTCGGTGCCTGACTAATTGGCGAGCCTGATTTCTGGAAGAAGCAAATCCCAGGCGAAAAACAATGTTGTCCAGCCTGCATTCCAACAACCTGAGAAGATTCTCACCCGGTAATCCCTTCTTGCGTTCTGCTGTTTTGAAATATTTACGAAACTGTTTTTCCAGAATTCCCGACATCAGTTTGGCCTTCTGTTTCTCTCTCAGTTGCATCCCATACTTGGATAATCTCTCGCGCACCTCTCTCCGTTTCCCGGAAACAGAAGCCTGTCTCTCAATGGGACACTTGGAGGAAAAACATCTTTCTCCCTTCAAGAACAACTTTATCTTTTCCCGACGACACAATTTACATACTGAACCACGATATCTCGCCACCATAACCTCCTTAACAAAATCAGCTATTTAAAAATAGTTTGTGAAGAGCTCTTGGAATTTCAGCCAAAAAGCGAGGACGACTCATTTGCTTCCAAGCAAAAATCTGTTCGAGCCCCGATGGAATCGGGGGGAGTTTATTTTTGCGCTTTACAAAGTCCGAAGTTTTTTGGCGTTAAGAAATTCCTAAGCGATGAACAGACTATTTTTAAATTCTATGCTCTACACCCTTCTCTGTTTTGGCGGGCGGCAACCATTATGAGGAATGGGCGTTACGTCCTTAATGCTGGTAATTTCCAATCCTGCTGACTGTAAAGAACGGATAGCCGTTTCCCTGCCCGAGCCGGGTCCCCTCACGAAGACAGCAACCTGCTTCATACCCTGCTCAATTGCCTTTCTGGCAGTTGCTGTGGCTGCCAATTGGGCAGCGAACGGAGTCCCCTTGCGGGCTCCCTTAAACCCTGAGATTCCAGCTGAACCCCAGGCAATAGCGTTTCCGCTATTATCAGTTATGGTAATCAAAGTATTATTGAAGGTAGCCTGAATATATGCCTTGCCTTCAAGGATATTCTTTACCAGTTTCTCCTTGGGGGGAGCAGCTTTCTTTTCGGCCATAACTTTTTTCTCTGGAGTATCTTTATTCTCAGGCATAGCCTTCTTCGTTGGAGTATCCTTCTTCTCAGGCATAGCCTTTTTCGCTGGCGTGGTTTTCTTCTCAGCCATATTTTATTCTTCTCCTTCTTTTACTACCTCTTTTTTGACAGTGCCAACTGTCTTTCTTCTACCTCGCTTGGTGCGAGCATTAGTCCTTGTCCTTTGACCCCGTACCGGCAATCCCCGACGGTGACGTAAGCCTCGGTAGGACCCGATATCAACCAATCTCTTAATGTTCCCCTGAACAGTTCGCCTGAGATCCCCTTCCACCCGGAAATTCCTCTGAATTATTGTCTGTATGGCGTTAATTTCACTTTCCGTCAGGTCCTTTACTCTGGTATCAGGGTTGACTCCTGCCTCGTGGAGAATATCATTGGAGGAACTTCTTCCGATTCCGTAAATATAAGTCAAACCAATCTCAACTCTCTTCTGCGAAGGCAATTCCACTCCTGCTATACGAGCCATATATTACTCCTTTCCAAACGCTCCGATGAATCGGAGCTACTCCCTTTTTTTATCCTTGCTTCTGTTTATGTCTTGGGTTGGTGCAGATTATTCTTATTATTCCTTTTCTTTTTA
>CAYOFG010000019.1:22935-27074 GCA_964403285.1 uncultured Clostridia bacterium
TTCTGTTTATGTCTTGGGTTGGTGCAGATTATTCTTATTATTCCTTTTCTTTTTATTATTTTACATTTTTTACATATTGGTCTAACGGAAGCTCTTACTTTCATTGACAACCTCTATTTATGGCGATAAACTATCCTTCCTCTAGTCAGGTCATAGGGAGAAAGTTCTACCTTAACCTTATCCCCGGCCAGTATCTTAATGAAATGCATCCTCATCTTGCCGGAAATGTGAGCTAAAACCCTGTGGCCGTTATCCAGTTCAACTGTGAACATAGCATTAGGTAGAGCTTCAATGACTGTTCCTTCTACTTCAATCTTTTCTTCCTTGGGCATAGCCCCTCCTGAATATACTTAATGCAGTTCCGTGAGTATCTCCGGGCCGTTATCGGTAATTGCTACAGTATGTTCAAAATGGCAGGACAGACTCCCGTCAGCAGTAACAACTGTCCAGTGGTCATCAAGGGTTCTTATCTCATACCTTCCCATATTAACCATAGGCTCAAGGGCAAAGACCATGCCTGCTTTCAAGTAGGGACCGGTAGACTTCTTCCCAAAATTGGGAATCTGAGGCTCCTCATGCATTTCCTGTCCAATTCCATGGCCCACTAAATCCCTGACTACGGAGAAGCCGTTACTTTCGGCACATTCTTGAATTGCTGAAGATATATCGTAGAGTCGATTGCCCGGCACCATTTGACTAATTCCAGAAACTAAAGCACTCCTGGTAACTTCTATTAATCTCTGGGCATCTTCAGATATGCTTCCCACAGGTAGAGTTATTGCCATGTCGCTATAGTAACCCTGGTGAACAACTCCAAAGTCGAGACTGATAATATCTCCCTCACGCAACCTGTAGCTTCCGGGAATTCCATGAACTATCTGGTCATTAACCGAAGTGCAGATGGATGCGGGAAACCCTCGAAAACCGAGAAACGCGGGACGAGCCTTATGCATCTTTATTAACGTAGAAGCAACTCTGTCCAGCTCCTTGGTAGTCACTCCTGGCTTTACCTTTTCTGTTAACTTCTGGGAGATCTGGGCAGCAATTTGACCGCTTTTTCTCATTTTTTCTATTTCTTCAGCAGATTTTAATATGATCATATACGACCATCTACCACTTCACATAAGTCTTCAAAGACTTCATCTATGGATTTATTGGCATTAATTTTTGCCAGAAGACCACGACTTTTATAATATTCAATAAGAGGATATGTCTGCCTTTCGTAAGTCTTCATCCTTTCTCTTACTGTCATTTCCTTATCATCTTCACGCTGAGACAGTTGCCGGCCACACCGGTCACATAAACCGGGAGTATGTGGTGGATTAAAAACCAAATGGAAAGTGGCCCCACAGCCATGACAAGTCCTCCTGCCGCTCAACCGTTTAACTGCTTCCTCCTGACTTAGCTCCAGGTAAATAACTCGATCGATGGGCATATCGCTCTCTTGGAGAAAACCGTTTAATGATTCTGCCTGGGAAAGTGTGCGGGGAAAACCGTCCAGAATGAACCCTTTCCCACAATCTTCTTCTCCCAGCCTCTTCCTTACGATTTCCACAGCAATCCTGTCAGGAACCAGCTTGCCCGAGCGGACAATCTCTCGCGTTTCTCCATCCAGATAACCTTCCTCTTTAAAACCCGCTCGCAGGATGTCTCCGCTGGAAACATGGGGAATACCATATTTTTTTGCAAGCCTTTTCGCCTGGGTACCCTTACCACTCCCAGGAGGACCTAAAAGAACTAACTTCATAACTAAAAATCTCAATTAAAGATTACCTAATGTTAAAATATCTTCCCTTTATTCTTCCCTTCTTCATAAACCCTTCATAATGGCGCATAATCAGATGAGATTCTATCTGTCCTATAGTGTCTAAAGCAACACCAACTACAATCAATATGGCGGTTCCTCCAAAAATGGTGGTAAGCATGGGAGGAGCGTTAACCCAGCCTATAGGATATTCTGGGAGAATGGCAATACAGACCACAAATAACGCACCTGCCAGAGTGATTCTGGTCAATACCCGGTCAATATAGAAGGCTGTCGATTGTCCAGGCCTTATACCGGGAACGAAACCACCCCACTTCTTCATATTCTCAGCCAGGTCATTCGGATTGAAGGTAATTGCCGTATAAAAGTAACAGAAGAATATAATCAGTCCGCCATACATAATTGTATAGAGCCACTGTCCGGGTCGCAGAAACCCGCCAATTTTCTCCATCAGCTCTATATTGGGAAAGAACTGAGCAATGGTTGCCGGGAACATCATTATAGCCACAGCAAAGATGACGGCAATTACTCCCGATTGGTCTACCTTAAGAGGAAGGAATGTGGATTGCCCTCCGTACATCCTGCGTCCAACAATCCTTTTGGCATACTGTACGGGAATCTTCCTCTGTGCCTGCTCCACCCAGACTACAATGGCAGTAATAGCAAATACCAATACTGCCAAAAACAGGATCCCGAAGAGGGTCATCTCTTCACTTCGAAACAGACGAAAAGTATTTCCCACTGCTACTGGCAAGCGGTCTACGATGCCGGCAAAGATGATAAGGGATATTCCGTTCCCCACGCCTTTCTCGGTAATCTGCTCGCCCAGCCACATAATAAACACCGTCCCGGCAGTTAAAGTCAAAATACTTAGTAGTTGGAAACTTAGACCGGGATTCTTTACTACAGAAGCTCCGCTTGGCGCTTTCATCGTCTGCATCCAGAAAGTCAATCCGAAAGACTGGATGGCGGCTATGAACAGTGTGCCGTAACGGGTTATTTGAGTAATCTTTCTTCTACCAAATTCTCCCTCTTTGGACAATCTCTCAAGATAGGGAACGGCTGTCTGCAGAAGAGATATTATAATAGAAGCGTTAATGTAGGGCATAATGCCTAAAGAGAAAATAGACAGCCTGTTGAGCGCTCCTCCGGAAAACATATCCAAAAAGCCGAAGAGTGTCCCCCTTTGAGTCTCAAAAAAAGCTTTCAAGGCTGAAGCATCAATTCCCGGAGTAGGAATGGCTGCTCCCAACCTGTATACTGCCAGAATTCCCAGAGTAAATATTATCTTCTTCTTCAATTCTGGTATTTTGAAAATATCGGTTATGCTCTTTAACATTACTGACTCTCCTATTTCTCCAAAATTTCTACACTGCCTCCGGCTTTTAAAATCTTCTCTCTAGCACTCTTGCTGAAGCCAGCCACTTTTACCTTCAACTTTTTTGTTATCTCCCCGCTTCCCAGAATCTTTACCGGCAAATCTTTCTTTACCAGCCCCTTCTGCTTGAGTGTGGAAGCGGTAACTTCGTCGTTATCACTAAATTTCTCTTCTAGACTTTTTAGATTCACTATGTTATATTCTTTCTTGAAAATTCCGGTGAATCCTCTCTTTGGGAGACGCCGAATAAGTGGCATCTGACCCCCTTCGAAACCGAGGCGCACTCCTCCGCCTGAGCGGCTATTCTGCCCTTTATTTCCCCGACAGCTTGTGCCACCGTGACCTGAACCAGGTCCCCGGCCTACCCTTTTCTTCTTATGCTTACTGCCCATATCAGGGGCGAGCTCTGAAAGTTTCATTTCTCCATCCTTCATAATTCTTCTGCCTTCTTGCCTCTAAGCTCTGCAACCATCTCCTTAGTCCTGAGACTTTCCAGTCCTTGCATTGTGGCATAGACTACATTAATAGGATTTTTCGACTTAAGCGACTTAGTGAGAATATCCTTTATACCCGCTGCTTCCACTACTGCTCTTACCGGACCGCCCGCTATTATACCGGTTCCCGGGCTGGCAGGCTTCATTAGCACCCGGCCAGCTCCAAAGCGACCAATTACCTCATGAGGAATGGTGGTGCCTTTAAGATGAACAGTAATTAGGTTCTTTTCCGCTCTTGCTGTGCCCTTCTGAATAGCAGACTGAACTTCTCTTGCCTTGCCCATTCCACAACCCACATAACCATTCCCATTCCCCACAACTACCAGCGCGGTAAAACCAAACCTTTTACCTCCCTTAACTACTTTAGCTACTCTATTAATATTTACAACTATCTGTTTTAGTTCTAAACCTTCTGCACTAATCCTTGCCAACTTACCTCCCCTCTATCCTCTCAATATTTGAAAGATAGTTTGTGAAGAGCTCTTGGAATTTTAGCCAAAAA
>CAYOFG010000020.1:0-26082 GCA_964403285.1 uncultured Clostridia bacterium
CTCTGCAGGATTTCCGCCGACTCTTTCATAGTGGAAAGGTCCGAATCAGACCCCAACACTATTCCCACCACCACCTTTTTCATCTTCTCTCCTTATTTAAGAAAAGTTGATTTTGAATGTCCTATCGGATAAAAAGTAGTGTAGGGCTTTATGCCCGTAATGATTTGAGCATGACACTATGGCATTAAAAGCAAAATATTCAAATACGCCCACAAAGGGCTACACTACTACCCGAATAAATTTGTAGTGTAGGGGCTTGTCCCCGTAAAAAATACGCCCATAAAGGGCTACACTACTACTCCAAAAAGAAATATAGTTCGTGAGGAGCATTAGAAATTTTAGCGACGAGTAAACTAACTTTTCCTCACTCTCAATCCTTTAGCCCCAATATCCCTCCTATAATGCATTCCCTCAAACCTAATTTCCTTAACCGCTTCATAGGTCGAATCTATTGCTTCTTTCAAAGTATTCTTCCAACCAGTAACTCCCATAACCCGACCACCAGAAGTTAAGAAACGGTTACCATCTTTCTTCGTTCCCGCATGGAATACATAAACGTCGTTCCTTTTCCCGACTTTATCCAGCCCCAATATCTCTTTACCCTTCTCGTACGACCCCGGATATCCTCCCGCGGCAACCACAACACATACACAGGACTTCTTTTCCCACTCAAGTGGAATCTCTCTTAGTTTCCCGTCAATCGTAGCTTCCAGAAGGTCAACTAAATCTGTCTTTAAAAGAGGTAGAACTGCCTGGTTTTCCGGGTCGCCAAAGCGAACATTGAACTCAAGAACTTTCGGCCCCTCACGGGTAATCATAATCCCGGCATATACGACACCTTTAAATTCTATTCCTTCTGCTTTTAGTCCTTTAAGAAAATTATTAAAAATCCTACCTTCTGCCCAGCTGTAGACATCGTCAGTCACTACCGGTGCAGGAGCATATGCTCCCATTCCTCCTGTATTTGGCCCCTTATCCTCATCAAAGATTGGTTTATGGTCTTGCGAAGGTATAGTAGGAACGATAATCTCTCCATCACAAAGTCCAATCAGTGATGCTTCTTCTCCTTCCATCTTTTCCTCTATGATAACTCTATTGCCCGCATCACCGAATATCCTATCTTCCATAATCGAGCGGACAGCGTCCATAGCTTCCTCTTTCGTATCGCAAACAATTGAACCTTTTCCCGCTGCCAGTCCATCAGCCTTGACTACACATAAAGAGCGCGAAAGCTTCTGTATATAGTTTAAGGCATCCTTTGAAGTTTCGAAAACTTTAAACTCAGCAGTAGGAATATTGTATTTTTTCATGAAATTCTTCGCAAATACTTTACTTCCTTCCATCTCGGCTGCCCTCATATTAGGCCCAAAAATTCTCAAACCCTTAGCCCGGAAAAAATCGACAATTCCCGCTACCAGAGGAACTTCCGGCCCAACAACAGTCAAGTCCACATTCTCTTTCTTCGCAAATTCTGCCACCTCAGGAAAATTGAGCGGATCAAGCGCAACACACTCAGCAATTTGTGAAATCCCCCCATTTCCCGGAATACAATAAATCTTAGATACTCTATTACTTTGCGCCAGTTTCCAAACCAAGGTATGCTCCCTTCCCCCCGCCCCAATCACCAGAACTTTCATCCCCCACCTTCCTTTTACAAAATTCCTATTTCTTAGCCTCACTATCTCGAATGAGTTCAGACTTTGCCGTCTACAACTTTCCTAAAGACCTTCAGGGCGCCCTTTTTTCATCAATAGTGAAGTTCTCTTTAGTGCGAAGCCTCTAGGGAGTTCAACCGGAAAAGCAAACCCACCTTTGGACAAGAGTGGCGGAGGCTGTTTTTTCGAATACTTTTTTACCTTCAGAAGAACCCGTGCTCGTGTTTTAGCTCTACCCTTGTCGGATTTCAAGTTTATCACAAAAGACTCGGTTGCTTTAGGCACGAGTATATAAAGGACCAAAAATACGCATTGTTTTCCTCTCCTGTCGGTCGCGTCTAACCTTACAAAATCAAACATCACAGAGATATCTGCCAACCTAACGGAAGCAAATCCCGGCCCTGTTTTTGGCTCGATTTCAATATCCTCGAACTTTGCGGGACGGCCTTCCATCGATAGCATCAAGTATACGTCATAAAGAACTTCCTCGCTTCTATTATATACATTCACCGTAGACCTTATATCCCATTCGTGTGCCTTGATATCAATTTGCTTGGGAGAAACCACCACCGGGGCCTTCAGTTTCTTATAGATATAAAATATTGACGCCCAAATAGCAGCGCCGATCACGCTTACGAATATTGCAATTACTAACGCACGCATCGGCTTTCCTCTAAAGTTCAAATAATCTTAGTACATAATGGCAGTTCGTTTCCTATACCTACAGTATTTTTTATTCACTATCAGACAATATGCTGGTTCTTATTACAATATTTCTTTATAATCCACTTCAATTCCGTCTTCAATCTTCCTATAATAAATAATTTTGACCTCTATACGTTCAGGTAATGCTGCCTTTACTTCATACGAGTGAGGTTTTATGCACACAGGCATATCCCCGATGTAACCATCAATACCTTTTGATTCTTCAACAGGTTCAGATAAACGGTAATCAGCCCCTTTTATCTCGGCACCCTTCTTTAATATCGCCTCCTGAAATCTTAATCCAACAAAGGTTTTCACAATTACCAAATCTCTTACCCACTGCTCAACTACAGTTTGGTCAATCTTATCCATTGCATTTTTCAAATTTCTTAACATTTGTAAGATTTTCTCGGTGGCGTTCCTAATTGCATCAGGCTTTTGCTCCAAATACCACTTCTCCCATTCAGATAGGGACTTCCCAGTGAATTGCTGAATAAGTTCACTCATTTGTCCAACAATTCTTGGTCGTGTTCCTTGTGCATATTGATTTGCCAAGTTAATAAGAGGCGCTGCGTACTTAGGGAATTCAGCAGTCTCTATGTCTAAGTACTTTCGGATTTCCTCAATGCTAATTTTCACTTTCAAAGGACTTCTCCATGCACTATTTGTTCCTGTAACCTTGAAAATTTAGATTTATATTTATAATCGAAAGCTATATCAACATCAACTAAGCCATTTTTAACCAAATGGGCATTTAAGAAAGTCTTGTTCCACAAATACAGATAGCAAACTAAGTTGTTCTTCTCATCATATTTTATATTATCAAATTTCATAAACACCTTTTGTCCATGAGTTTTTTCGCTCAAAAATTGGATAGCCTCTCCATTCTTTTCTGGTTTCTTTTTCACGCCTAATAGCCTAACTTTTAATCCATTATTTAAAATCAAGAGCTCTGGAGAAATTATTTCTTTTACCGTATAATATGTTTCTCTTTCAGAATGATAATTATCTATCTTGGACCCAAATCTCAATTTTCTAGGATCAACCTTCTTATCAAATTTTATCGGATCCTTGAAAACATAGGGTAAGTGTTTAATCCTTTCCTCGAAATCTATTTTCGGCTCTTCCTGTTTTACTATATCTATATTTACATCTTGAAACATGGTCTTTTGTTTTATCCCAAGTTTCTCCCTTATAATGGGCAAGAATTTCCCGTTTATCTCATAACCAATAGAATTCCTGTTTAGTTTCATGGCAACCAAGGAGGTTGTGCCACTTCCAAGAAATGGGTCAAAAATAGTATCCCCAACAAAACTAAACATCTTGATAAGCCGTCTCGGCAACTCTTCCGGAAACATTGCCAGATGTTTATCCTGCTTCTCCCCTGGAAAGTTCCAATGTCCAGTAAAATATTGATTCCATTCTTCCTGCGTCAATTTTGATTGATTCTTAATTTCTTTTGTTACTTTAGGGGGGTCTCCATATTTTTTGAAAATCAAAATAAATTCATAGTCAAGTTTAATAATTCCCCCTCTGGGATAAGGGAAGGAACCCATTACCGTTGCCCCGCCAGTCGTATGACAGGTAGTGACTTTCTGCCAGATAATCGCTCCCATATAATCAAAACCCGCAGTTTCGCAAAACTTGATTATTTCTGTTCTTATTGGAATTACTTTATATCTTCCATAATACACTGAGCGAGCAAATTGGTCACCTATGTTAATACATAATCTACAGCCTTTATGTAAAATTCTATGACATTCATTCCATACT
Source organism: uncultured Clostridia bacterium (assembly GCA_964403285.1). Classification (GTDB taxonomy): domain Bacteria; phylum UBA6262; class WVXT01; order WVXT01; family WVXT01; genus WVXT01. Next base: position 4,134 of record CAYOFG010000020.1, read on the forward strand.
AGATTGAGATTGTTGATATACTCCTCGTAGGTATCATTAAAACCTATCTGCTTTCCATTCCCATAATCTTTCAATTGCCAATAAGGTGGAGAAGTAATAATAAGATGAACAGATTCGCTGGGAACTTCTTTCATCCACCTTGAATCACTAATTATTATCTTATGCCATGTTCTCACATTTTTACCTCACGGTTTTAATATATATTAGCCATTTTTAGTTTGACGTTTATATTATTAAGTGGTAAAGCTTTATTTCAAAACAATGAAATATCTTTCAATCTGATAAGATGGTCACACCATTGACAACCAGCAGAGGGACTAGGAGGTTCAGGAGATTCAATCACATTTAATACTTCTTCTATGAAATTCAAAAACCTCTCATTGTCTTTCTCTATTTCAATCCAACGAATTTCGGCGTCATAAGAAAGCCATTCAATACTTGGTTGGGTGATTTTTGAAGGATAGAAATACAATAAACCAATCTTTGAAATAGGGGACAGACCCAAGGCACCCGGGGCTGGATGCTCCAAAGTATAAGCATATGCATTCAGTTGACGACTATAAAGAGCGTCATATTCCTCCTTCGGACTACCAGTCTTGAAATCTATGACACCATAAGTTTTATCGTCAAACTCAACAACAATGTCAAATCTTCCGCTAATAAAACATGTGGCATCAAGCCCCGGAAGCCGGATAGTTTCTGACTTTATATGCTTTTCACCATACTTCACAATTCCGGGCGGTAATTCGGCGTGCAATTCTTCTGTACGTTTGCCATCATAATGGTTTTTTAAGAGACTTGCAATTTTGCTAAAGACCGCGGGCAAGGGAATAGATGGTTGAGAGATATTATGAACCACCTTTAAATAATAACACCGTTTACATCCCTCGTATAGAAACGTAAAATCAGACGGACTTAATTTATGATTCATTTTTACACTTTCCGGTATTTCTTAAGCTGCCATTTCATATAACTGCTTATGCCGGAATATTACAGTGACGCTTACAATTTGGACAGTATGCATACTACTGCAAATAACTGTATATTCCTCTTTTTAACTTTTGACTAGTTTTTGGTAGGCTTGGTGGTATTTTTCTCTTGTCTTAGCGACGATTTCTTCGGGTAATTCGGGAGCGGGGGGTTTTTTGTCCCAATTGAGGGATTCGAGATAGTCGCGGACAAATTGTTTGTCGAAGCTCAATTGGGGCTTTCCTGGCTGATAACTCTCCTTGTCCCAGAACCTGGAAGAATCGGGAGTTAGGACTTCATCAATAAGAATAATCTTATCATTGAGAATGCCGAACTCAAATTTGGTATCGGCAATAATAATTCCTCTGGAGAGAGCATAATCGGTTGCCTTTTTATAAGCAGCAAGGCTCTTCTCCTTGAGAAATAGGGAGACCTCCTCCCCTTCGTTATCAATGAGTTGTTTTTCGGTTATATTTATATCGTGGTTTCCTGACTGGGCTTTGGTAGCTGGCGTGAAGATAGGCTGGGGAAGTTTATCCGATTCCTTTAAACCTTTGGGCAAGTCAACGCCACAAATTCTCCTCTCCTTCTCATAATCTTTCCAGGAGGAGCCGGCAAGATATCCCCTTATCACGCTTTCTATGTTTATTCGTCTCGCTTTCTTCACCAGCATAGAACGATCTCTTAAAATCTCCTTATAAAGAGAAAGTCGGGAAGGAAAGTCTTCAACATCTCCAGTAATCAGGTGGTTGGGAACAATATCTTTTAAATAATTGAACCAGAAAAGAGAAATCTGGGTGAGAATTCTACCTTTATCGGGGATGGGGGTGGGAAGAACAACATCGAAAGCAGAGATTCTATCTGTGGCTACAATCAAAAGTTCCTCGCCCAGATCGTAAATATCTCTCACCTTCCCTCTAAAGAAGAGAGGTATCCCCTCTAATTTAGTTTCCCTAATTGCCTGTGAAGTATTCATAATGCTCCTTATTTCCCCATTCCGACCCTTTGGGCTTTCTGAAGTATCTTGCCTTCTAACTTTATTTCAGGGGCAATAATTATTTCCGTGAGATGCATCTCCTTGATGTTCTTCGCTCCCACATTACCCATACCCGTTCGGAGTGCTCCCACCAGATTCTGCGTGCCATCATCCAGCTTAGCTGGTCCATATAAGATTTCTTCTAAGGTTCCGGTAGTGCCTACATGAATCCTGGTTCCTCGAGGCAGATTTCTGTTAGGAGTGGCCATTCCCCAGTGGTATCCTCTCCCGGGTGCTTCTTTTGCCCGGGCAAATGCTGAGCCAATCATCACTCCATCTGCTCCGCAGGCAAAGGCTTTACATATATCGCCGCCTGTATCCATACCACCATCTGTGATGATGGAGACGTATTCTCCTGTCTTCTTATAATAGTAATCGCGCGCCGAAGCGCAATCTACGGTCGCAGTCACCTGGGGCACGCCTATCCCCAGTACTCCTCTGGTCGTACAGGCAGCGCCAGGACCGATTCCCACCAGAAGCCCGGCACATCCTGTCTGCATAAGTTCTAAAGCAGCGTCGTAACTCACGCAGTTCCCCACAATGACGGGAATCTTCATCTGGGAACAGAACTTTTTGAAATCGAGAACCTCGTACTCTGTGGAGACATGCTTGACTGTGGTGACCGTTGACTGGACCACAAAGATATCGCATCCTGCATCTTGAGCTAATTTGCCGTACCGGGAAGCATTCTGGGGAATGGAAGAAACAACAGTTAAAACCCCGCCGTCTTTGATTTCTCTTATCCTCTTGGTGATAAGCTCTTCTTTTATAGGTTCTCCATAAATTTCCTGCACTAAGACTGTTGCTTCGTCATTGCTTGCGGTAGCAATTTTTTTCAGAATCTTCTCGGGGTCTTTATATCGAGTCTGTACTCCCTCTAAGTTCAATACTGCCAGTCCTCCCATCTTACCCATGGCAATGGCAAATCTGGGGTCTACTACGCCGTCCATTGCTGAAGCCATAAAAGGTATCTCCAGATCTAAGTCTGCAAGTTTCCAGGTAATGTCTACTTCATTTGGATTTATGGTAATCTGGCCTGGAACTAAAGCCACCTCATCAAAACCATAGGCCCTGCGAGCCTCGCGGTCTCGACCTATAAAGAAAGGCATCTTACACCTCCTGAAAAAAATTTCAGATTACAGATTACAAATTATGAATCAACACTATTATCCTGTGCTGCCAAATCCTCCTTCATTCCTTGTTGTCTCATCCAGGTTTTCGCACTCTTCCCATTCTATAGGTTCTACTTTTTTGAGCACAGCCTGGGCAATGCGCTCCCCTTGTTTAATCTCTATAGTCTCTTTAGGACTGGTATTGAAGATTATAACTTTCACTTCACCCCGATAGGTGGAATCGACCGTTCCGGGAGTATTCAAAATAGTAAGTCCCTTATTTATCGCCAGTCCACTACGGGGTCTAATCTGTAATTCATATCCAGAAGGAACCGCTACTTTTATTCCCGTAGGAATTAATACCCTCTCCTGCGGCTTTAATGAAATTTCCACTCCTGCATTTAACAGGTCAACCCCGGCATCACCTTGGTGTCGGTACTGGGGCAGAGGAATATCTTTCCTTAATCTCATCACTTTTACTTTCAATCTTTAATCCTCTCAAGGAATAGTTCCCCTTGTGGCGGTCGTTCAATTCACCCAATTTGGACTTATTCCAATTAGAAGTCCTGCTGAAATATCCCACAATGCGGGTTATTCCATATACCTCAGTGGAGCCGCAATGGGAGCACTTCTCTTTTAATCCCCTAGTTAACCGATTGCACTTGCAGCAAACTGTAAATTCCGGCGAGATTGTGAGTTGTGCTGCTTTCGTCTTCTCCCAAGTCTTCTTCACCAGATTCATTATGGAAGCGGGGGATGGTTTCTCCTCACCAATGAAAGCGTGAATAATTGCTCCACTCTCAATTAAAGTATGAAATTTGCTTTGCTTAACAATCCTGTCGACCAAGTTCATAGGAGCGCTGGCAGAGAAATGTATACTGTTAGTATAGTAGAATTCTTCCTTCTCAATGTTTCCTTTAATCACCTCTTTTGACTCCGGATACTCCCTGAGGTCCACCTTAGCCAGCCTGCGGGCAGCAGATTCAGCAGGGCTCTCTTCCAAGGCAACTCTCAAGTGATACTTCTTTTCGTATTCTTTTGCTTTCAGATACATAAAGGACATTATCTTCAATCCTAACTTGTAAATCTCTTCATCTTCGTGTAACTCTTTTCCGGTCAGATACTGTACACATTCGTTCAGTCCAATAATTCCAATGATGTAAGTGGCTTTTTCTAAGTCAACGTAAGCTTTGCCATCTTGAGCAATCTTTCCTAATTCCCACAAAGGCAATCCTTTCTCTTTCATCAAACTCCCGATAAATCTCTTCTTCTGAAGATGCGCTTCCATTGCCAGATCCATCGCTTTCTCTATCTCGGGGAACAACTTTTCTATTCTGCCCCTTCCCGCCCGATAGGCTGCCTGGGGGAGGTTAATAGTAACATTCTGAAATCCACAAAATCTCATCGACTCGGGATGCTTGATAACGTAATCATCAGTGATTGTAGTGCGCAACCTGCAGCAGGCAGAAAGGGTAACGTCATCCCGGTCAAAGACAAAATAAGGAACACCGTTCTCGCTGGCAATGAGACAGGCGTATTCTAATAGTTCATATTGTTTGGGGTCGGAAAACGTATCCTCATTTATGTGCAGGTCCATCTTGGGAAAGGCAAAAATATGACCGAAACTATCCCCTTGTTGCCAGACTTCCATCAATGCCTTTGCAAATATCTGCGCTTCCTTCTCATAATCTCCATAAGTCTTTCCAGTATATTCTCCTCCCGGTCCAATGGCTGGAACATTCTTCAGGTAACCGGGAACTCCTGTGTGGACATTTGCGTCCAGAAACAGAACCTGGCCGCCACGGGAGAATGCCGATTGGGATAAGGAGAAGATTAGATATTGGGCTTCCTGCTTGATGTCATTCGGGTTCATCCCCACCAGATAAGGAGCATAGAATACGTTTATGTAACCCACGCCCAGAGCTCCCGCATAATACGCCTGCATAGAAGCAAGAAAAGTGTTCAAATGTCCAGTAAGAGTCCGGGCATGTTTTGCTGGGGAAGAGATGATTTCCAGTTTCTCCATCTGGAGCCCATACTTCTTAATATATTCCAGAGAATGGCTACTGCAATTATGCGTTAGAATTCCACTACATAAGAATGTTCCGCTCTCAGTAGTCACATCATATACATATTCGTCTTTTATCTTCACTTCTACTACGTTAGTTACTTTACTTGCTCCTTGAAACGACCTCAGGGATTTTCTCGCCGGCTTAAAATCTATCTTTTGCAGTTTAATTGAAAGGGAACCAAGTAAGTCATATACTTCCTGAGTTACTCCAAAGGAGACTCCGTACAGAGGGTAGTTCTGTTTTATTACTCGCCCTCTGTAAACTCGTTCTGACCCCATTCCCTCAACATTTCTCAATAGAGAGTCAAAGCCTAAAACGCTGGTAAGATGTTTTATCTGGGTCACCAGTGTCTTGGATGAGACCCGGATGTCAATTCTGGTGTTCGCCTGTTCTTTCCCGCCTCCTGTAATAGACCCATCTCCATCAATTATTCCTGCTAACATTCCTTTAAGAAATTTTTTACTATAGTGGCGATAATGCTGCGGTAAACACTTAAGTCGAGATAGATGCTGAATGCCAAATATCTCTCTAAGAAAATTGGCGAATAACTTATTGTAAATCCTTATTGCAATACAGCCGTTATCTTTTTTCTCTTCCCCAAATTCGATTTTCAATCTATTCAGGATGGCTTTTGCTTTATTAGCTTCTTGTTCTCCACAGGTAATCGTAGTCTCACATCCCAGGTAATCCTTCCCAAGATATTCACCATTTTTATACCTGGTAATTGTAGTAAAATTTCCTTCGGCAATGAATAATCCTATCAACCACCCCGTTTCCTCATCCAAGGGAAATATTGCGGGAATTCTGTTCTTGCTACCATTGATATAGATGGTACTTTCATCATAGGTGCAATTGTTTGCCTCTTTTATTTTCATATCTTTTGCCATACTGTTTTCACCCTGATATGCTCTACTTAGAAAGATTGCATCCGCCTCTCCCTTTCTTTTAAACTCAGCCACTAAATCTATCTGGTCTGAATTGCTCAGAATGTTACTGGGATAGCAGGTTATCAATTTCGTCTCACCTGGAACTATTTCTCTTGCCGCTATCTGGTTTAAGTTCTCATCAATCATAGGATGGTCTTCAGTAACCACAATGCCACAGCCGTCTTCGGTCTTGATAAATAACATTTTCTTGTTAGCTTTATGACGGACAACTCTCAATAATTTTGTCCATCGATTATCATCGTCCCTGATATAGAAATCCTTAAGGGGCTTGATTTCAAAGCCATTCTCTTCATAACCAAATGGGCTTCTATTAAATAGGGCTCCTAAACTCAGACATTCATCTTTCCCATACTCTCCTTCTTTTATGTACACTATCTCATCTTTTGCAAACGAATAAACCCTTATAGGATAACCGAGATCGTGAATGTGGATTCTGCCTTCCATATGAGCGGTAGCCAAATCCCGGGAAAAAATGTTGTTGAGGGCATACTGTTTCAGTGTGGTTTCAGCAATAACCAGATTTACTGCTTCCGGGTTATGAGAAGCTATGTTACTGTTTTCCAGGCTCTTGGAAAAGATTAATTCTTGCAAATCATAAGTGGGTATCCCTAAACTTGTTTGCTCTTTAATCTTCTTTCCATAACCTAATTCCAGTAACTCGCTATCAACTAATTCCCGAATAAAACCAGTGACTACCTGATTCAGACCAGAAGCGACTATCTTCTTCTCCACATTATGGGCAACCCTATTGGCAATCTCCAGAGGAATGTTTGCTTCCTTGACCAACGCCTGACTTATTTTATCCCTGTTCCAGGGAGTCAATTCTGCTTCGGTTTCTGTAGCTACCAAAAGAGCGAAGTCAGTAATGTCGGTTTTCTTCCTCTTGTTCTTTGAGACTTTCAGCTTCTCTGCCATTTTCTGCCTGGCAATTCGATGAAGATTGTAAGCCCTTGCAGTTAGTGGGTGTCCACTTTCCATAAGCACACCCTCAATAGCGTCGCCGATTGCCTTCATGCTCAGCGTTTCACCCTGCAGATAGTTCTTCTTCAAGTACTCTTCCACATTATCGGCTATTTTGTGAGACATCCGCCAGGTCTCTCCACCGCCTTGCCTGGCTGCCTTAAATACAGCCTCAACGATTTTGCCCTTATTAAAGGGTACAATGCGGCAATCTCTTTTCCTCACTGAAGTAAAGAACCTCTTTTGCACCTTGATCATTCTTCGCCTCCAAAATATAGCTCGTTTCCTATTATAAAACAGAACTTCGTCTTGCCACAATTCAAAAAATTCTGGAGTAGCACCGCTTGCGGTGCGTTATTAACGCGAAACAAGTTTCGCTACTCCAAAAAATTCTGGAGTCCTTGCGAGAGCAAGGCCTTTTCCTCCCTTTCGGGAGGACTCCAGTCCCGATGAATCGGGACAGCTACAATATTTGAAAGGATTTTAGCAGTTTTGGAAAGCCTGCATTACGATTGGGAGACAAAAATTTCTCCAAATTCGTCAGACCTCGGTATTCTCTTCTCCCAGCGGGCAACTTCCATACCATCTTTTTCCAGAATGATTGTGGGAACTTCCAGAGCATCCAAAAGAGAACCTTCAGTCAATCCCTCGACCGTATCCAAGTCGTAAAAGGTGAGTTCAATTCTTTCCGCCAATTCCCATTTGTCCAGAAAGAATTGAAATTTTCTGAACGAAGCCTTGCAAACATTGCAGTCTTTCTTTCCAAAAATTTTGACCTTCATGCCTTTCTTCTCCACAGATTACACTTTACCAGGACCTTCCGCAGTTAATTCAGGACGATCTTTAACCTCTTCTGCTTAACCATTTATGCGCATTTCCCTTTTGTCTAATTCTGTGCTTTAATTTTTTCAGTTCTTTTAAGAATGTATCTACATCATTAAATTGCCTGTAGACAGAAGCAAATCTCACATAAGCTACCTCATCCAACTTGCGTAGCTTCTTTAAGACTACCTCTCCAATCACCTTAGAAGGAACCTCCATTATGTAGTCTTGCAATTCCTCCTCAATTTCGCTTACAATTTTCTCCACAGTATCGAGTGAAATTGGCCTTTTCTGACAGGCGCGCAGAATGCCTTCCTGCAACTTATCGCGGTCGAAAACCTCTAATCTTTTGTCCTTCTTAATAACCATAAGAGGCATACTTTCAATCCTCTCAAAGGTAGTAAACCTCTTCTTACAGGCAAGACATTCCCTGCGCCTCCTGACCACAGAACTTCCTTCTACTGGTCGGGAATCGACTACTCTGCCATCAGAGTTGCCACAGAATGGACACTTCAAGATAACCACCCCAACATACAATATAAAGTATGGAATTCATACTAACATACTATATATTGTATGTCAAGAAAAATTTGAAACAAGTTAGTGTCAAGAACTTGGGAGCTTTCTTACTTGGGAGTGTAAAGCGAGAGCTTTACTTGGTCAAACTTTCGTTTGACACTCCAAACAATACCCCTATTAAATTTTACACTATCTTGAAACAATTAATCTTTGGTTCGGGAGAGAAAATTTCTGGAGGTATTCTATTTTTTTCTGGCGGACAATAACTTTCTTGTCTTCTTAATCAAATCTTCTGTACTAAATGGCTTGGTAACGTAATCGAAGGCTCCTTGCAGGAATCCTTTTAATCTACTTCCATAATCGTCCTTGGCAGTTAACATAATGATGGGAATCCCGAAAGAGTTTTTGTTTTCTCGCAATCTTCTGCAGACTTCATAACCATCTCTTTTGGGAAGGAAAATATCCAATATAATAATATCAGGATTTTCTCTGTGCGCTTTATCTTCCGCTTCTATACCGTCAATAGCGGTTACGACTTCATATCCTTCAGACTCTAAACTCTCTTTCAAAAGCTGTAATGTATCTGGCTCATCCTCCACTATAAGAACTTTCTCTGGCATAACTATCTCCCATCTTGTTTTCTACCCGACAAAGGGCAGAAGTATAGCAAGTCTCCTACTCTCGTCTTCAAAGCGAACCTTTCCGCCCTGGGCTTCCACAATACTTCTAACCATAAATAACCCTAAACCTGCGCCTTCTTTATTTCCTGTCTTTTCCTGACTTATTCCTCCTACAGTATCAGGAAAAAGTATCTCTACAAATTTGTTCTCGCCAACAACTTTCGGTTCACCGCTAACTGAAAAAATAACTTTCCCGCCTGAGGAAGTTTCACTAAGAGCGTTCTTTAGGAGTCTGGTGAAAACTTCTCTGAGAGTTTTCTCATCGCCCCGAATAATCGGTTGACTGGCGGGCAACTCTGCACATAGAGAAATCCCTTTATCTTCGGCTTCTCTCTTTAAAGATTCAACAACCCTATCAATAATATCAAGGAGAGCTATGGGTTCTTCCTTGAGCCTCAAGCGTCCCGACTTCACGGGAGAAAGTTCAGACAGTTCTTCCACTAATCGAATGAGTCGCTCCACCTGTCTCTTGACAATGTCTAAATACCTCTTCTGTTGTTGGTTGATATCGCCTGTTTTTCCATCCAGTATTTTGGAGACATATTCCTTAATGGGTGTTAGAGGAGAACGTAACTTATGCAGGGCTAAAGTAAGGAACTCTTCCTTTACCCGGTCCCTCGTTCTTAACTCCTTAATTTCTTGTTTCAGCTTTCTCTCAGTTTCTTTATATTTTGCTGAATCTTCACCAGCCAAAAAAAATCCTCCTTCCAGGGTTAATTCTTTCAATTCTCAGTTCTCAGTCCTGTCCTTTCAGTTAGGTCCTTGTATAAGTATGTTCTGTTTTTCCCGGTTGCCTTCGCTCGATACAAAGCCTTATCGGCAGAGTTCACCAAATCCTGAGGATTTTTGGTGTCTATGGGGTAGGTAGCGATCCCGATGCTAACAGTTACTTTTCCTCCCGGTTGTTTTTCTCTATATTCGAAGGAAAAATTTTCTACTTCCTTTCTAACTTTTTCCAATATTATGAGAGCTCCTTCACGGCTGGTTGCGGGTAGAATTACCGCAAACTCTTCGCCTCCGTATCGGAAAGGAACATCTGTCCTGCGCAAGTTACTGGTAAGTATCTGGCTGAGTTGCTTAAGAACCATATCTCCTGCCGGATGACCATTAGTGTCGTTATAATGCTTAAAGTCGTCAATATCGAGCATTGCCAGAGATAGGAAGTGGGCGTATCTTCTGGTGAGCTCTATGTCTTCGGGTAACCTTCGCTGGAATTCTCTCTGATTATAAACCTGTGTAAGTTCATCTACCCTGGTCAATTCTTCGGTGTACTTAAGCAATTTCGCATTCTCAATAGCTATTCCCACCTGGTTGGCAAAAAGAAGCAGAGGCGCAAAATCATCTTCTGTTATCTTTCGTTTAAGATTGCTTTGAGAAACTATTAAGGCGCCCGGGGGTCCATTCTTAACCACAATGGGGATAACAGCGAAACTTTTAAGCTTAAGTTCATTTATGATTAGAGGCTCCACTCGCGAGTCACTGCTGGCATCCTCCACAATATAGGGTTTCCTTTCCTTGATGGAAAGGGAGAGAATTCCCGGCGTTTCCTCAACGGAAATATTGTAACGGCTAATCCCCTTTATAGAAACCGCCCAGGGAGAGGCAATACATCTTAGTAATTTTCTGTTCTCTACTTCCTCAAGATGGTACAAGAATACCTGATCAAAATCGAATTCTTTCCTTATGTCCCGCATAACAAGTTTCAGAATCTCTTCCAGTTTCATTGTACTCAGTATGGCTTCCGTAATTTCACTTATATCCTTAAGTTTCTGATGGGCAGTTCTTAAATCCCTGCTCTGGCGATTGCTCTGTATGTCCTTACAGACAAAGAGAAGGATAAGCGATGCCAGAAGGATATATTTTGCTGTATTATCTAAAACTAAAAACATATCCAACACTATATAAATACCAACCAGAATGAAAACCAAAAAGACAGTACTCTTAAAAATTCTTCCCATATCCCCACCTATCCAATTATCCTTCCTATCTTTTCTTTTAACACTTCCAGATCCACGGGCTTAACAATGTAATCGGCAATATGGCCAGCCCATATCTCATAGTCAGTTTTAAAAGTATCATAAGCAGTGCAGACGATAATGGGAAGAGCAGGATAGGCCTTCCTGATCTTCTCCAGCAATTTCAATCCGCTCATATCAGGAAGCTTAATGTCCAGGATTAGAAGGTCTACTTCCCCTTTACTTAAACAGTGGAGAGTTCCCTTCGCATCCCTTGCTTCCAGGACCTCGTATCCTTCCTCAGCCAGTTCATCCTTAAACACCTCACGCAGAACCTCTTCATCTTCGGTAATCAATATCTTCTTCATTGGCCTTCTAGACCTTCCTCTTTCTTTTTTATTTTTTTCATCGGCAGGTTTACGATGAAAGTAGCCCCTTTGTCCATTTCGCTTTCCAGCTCTATCTTCCCCTTATGGGCAAGAACTATTCTCTGACATATAGCCAAACCCAGACCTGTACCCTGGGGTTTCGTACTGAAGAAAGGCTCAAATACCCTATTCCTGTTATGGGCAGGAATGCCAGGGCCGGTATCGCTAATTCTAATCTGCAGGAATCTCTTATCCTGACCAGTGGCAATCTTTAATTCTTTTTTCTCCCTATCTTGCATAAAGAAGAGCGCATTATTAAGCATGTTCAAAATAACCTGTTTTAGTAGGGCAGGGTCTACCGGTATAACAGGTAGATTTTTGTCGAGTCTCTTAGTAAGGACTACTCCGCTCTTTCTAATCTCATCATCCATATGCAGCAGAATCTCCTCAATTACCCCGTTAACATTCTCGTCCACCAAATTTGGCTTGGGCTGACGGGTAACCATGAGCATATCCTTAACAATTCTTTCCAGGCGGTCTACTTCCTGCATAATATAATTAGTATATTTTTTGTTAGGGTCTTTTACTTCCACCGCCTTGTGTATTCGTTGCGCGCAACTTCTTATTGAGCTCATCGGATTTCTCACCTCATGAGCCACAATCACTGACATCTCTCCTATAGCAGCCAGCCGTTCTGAGTGAATCAAATGAGCCTGTGTCTCCTTCAACTCTTTCTTCGCCAGCTCCACCTGGTGACGTAACTCTTCGCTGAATCTCTTTTCAGTATCGTATAATCTGGCATTTTCTATAGCCAATCCAGCCTGATTGGTGAAAGTTACCAGGGAGCGAAGGGCTTCCTCTTCTATGGGATGTCCGCTATGCAAATTATCTACTAACAGGACTCCATTTACTCTCTCTTTGGCTACCAGAGGCACTGAAGCCATTGCATTGACTCTTCCCTCAAGTCCGGCAAAAATCTCACCGTAAGTTCCTTTCTGGCTGGAAGTATTTGCGCTCTGATAAATCGCGGGTGAGTTCACTTCTGCTTTGCTCTCTTCTTGTGTGGAGCCCACTCTTTTCACTTGCCCGGAAACAGGCTCTTGTAGACGCATCCCTCCCTCACCAACTCGGGCGATAATGTATGGCCTTCCATCCCTGACTGTCTTTATAATGGGATTTTCCTCATCTGTCAGGGGAATCTTTAGATTTGAAAGAAGCTCCTGAGCCACTCCAATTGCCTGTCTACCCTCAATAAATCCTTGTTTTTCGTTTACCAGGCAGATTATTGCTCGATCAAAATTTAAGTGTTTTGCTACACCTTCTAATATTGTACTCAGTATCCTATCCAGATCCATAGTGCTGGTCATCGCTCTACTTATCCTATCCAGAGTCTTCAGCTCGTTCATCTTCTGGGTAATTACAACATTTTTCTCTTCCATCTCATCCTTCGATCTCTTAAGGAGACCGGACATCTCTTCATGCTTTTTCTGAGAAAGAGTCAGTTTCCATATCTGTCCATAGATGACCCTAAAGACAAGGATTAGAAGGATGGCAATTGCAATGAGCGAAAATGTAACTGAGAGAAACGTCGCCCAGCCGCCAGATAGGTTTCGCTTGAGGTAGTTTTCGGTAAGCCTATAAACCACCAACATTACCAGGAAGATGGAGATTGTCAGCCATCTCAGAGGACGTAAATAGGTGGGTTCTTTCATTCTTTGCCTCTAACTGGGAAAAAATTCATCTTAATATACAATATATGCCCATAAAAGTCAACGCAAAAAGCCAAATAAAAAAAAATGGTGTTGTCTTTTAAAGCGTAGATTCAAGGACGGTCAAATTTAAAAATCTACCCTTTAGAAAATCAAGCTGTTACTAAGAATTTTTTTAAGGTTTTATGGACCCGGCTTTTAGAAATACCCGGAAAACAAAAAATCCCAAATCGCCTTAATTTATCAAGCACATTCGGGATTTTCCCTATCTTTCTTATTTTTCTTTTTACCCTTTTTCACTATTTGGGAACGGTAAAGGACTTCTTTGCCCACTTTTCCTGCTACTTGGTAAAGACTTAAAATATAATTTTTGCAAGATTTTTTGGCTCTAAGTGACAAAAATGCTAATTAGAAGGCTAATTTTGTGACATAAAAATTGTGCCTTTGAAAGTGGGGTTATTGGGCACTTTCAGAGGGGAGTTTACCTACTTATCCCTTTTTTCCTTTCCTCTATTTTCCTTTCCATTTTATATAACCTAAAATAAAACATTGAATCATCTAAAAAGTAATATAAACCTAGTAGCAAAAATGCAGACCATGCTATATATGGTATCCATGGGTATTTTATAAGTAAAACTATATTGGAAGGAAGAAAATTAAAAATTAGAGGTAAGATAATCGAAATTCCGAAAAATACCATTGATTTTTTATACCCATCGGGTTCTACAGGCATAATAACAAGCTTAAATCTTTGAAAACCCAATTCTCTTGTCAAAAGATTTAAAAGTTCTGCTGCTGATATTGGGGGATTTTCTTTTATTCTGTCTTTTAAGCACCTATTTATTACTTCATCTCTCAAATGACTTAACCTGGGTGATTCTCTATAGAAATTAAGAAAAGTAACAATAGATATAAGGAAAAAGCCACCAGAAGCTATGGCAATATTTAACATAGAATTAATCCCTCACTTTTCCAATCTTTTTTTCTCTCACAAGACCAATAAGATTATTCCAATCACATGCTGATATTCTTATTCTATTTTTTGAATAGTAACTATCTTTTATCCTAACCTCCTTTTTTTCATGGTCTATAAATAAATCAATAGACTTTGGCCCCCCCCAACTTTTGGTTGAGATGTGAAAATACTCGACCATCTGTTTTTCCATTTTCATTTTTTTCCTCCTCCTTATTATTATTTTTTCCCAGTTCTAACACGTTCTTTTTCTGTAGTACTTGGATGTTTTTTAGCATATCTTTCTGGAACAAATCTGCCTGTTTTTGAACTTCTATGAACTGTTCTTCTTTGAGGCTTTGCTTTAGCCATTTTCTTCCCTCCTTTTATCTTCTTCTTTTTTATGTTCAACAATATTAATTGGTAGTGACTTTTTACCTAAAAATAATTCTACAAGGCCTTTTCGAATAAAAAATTGTTCCATTTCGATATCGCCATGACCCTGGGGAATATAACATCCCCTTTTGAGAAGAACTTTGTCAAAATTATACCCTAATGATTTTGCCATTTCATAAAGTAAATCTGTAAGCAAATCACTAGATTTCTCACTGCAAGAAATTAGTTTTGCTTGATAATCTTTTTCTTTTGGGTCTCTCGGATAATTGAAAAAATTATCTAATAATAGTTTCCAAGCATCAACAATCTTTTGGTTTTTATAAAATTCAATATCTATCATATTCAAAGCTTCAACATGTAACGGAGAAAGTGGTTTTGCTCTCGTTGCCATCAAAGTTTTGAATATGTACATTTTTTTGATTTTAACTTCTTTTCTATTTTCAATAAATTTTTGAACTTGGACAGCTAAAATAGGACCTATTATTATAGCAACTATAACTAAACAATTACTGATTGTCATTATAACCTCCTGTTAACCTATTCCTTTAGTATAAATAATGTAGTAGCATAAGTCGTATATGTTCTGTCTTGCCAATGGAAAGATATTTTTAACTTTTCAAAGGCCATATCCTTGTTATTGTCTAAGAACTCATTTATCTTCTCATGTAACAATTTCTTATTTCGTTTAAGCTTCCAGCTCTCCTCTAAATTTTCCAACTCAATCAGAACCAGAAAAAATCTATTTGCAGCATCAAATCTTCTAACTCCTTGTTCTTCGTAAAACCATTTAATCAATTCCGTGGGATTTTTTATAGTGTTGAGAATTATTTTCTTTCTTAATTTATGAAATTCTCTGATAAATTCTTTAGCTTCTTTTGAAGTGTCCTCTGAAATTCTTGTTAAAAGTTCAGTAAAAATTTCTTTGTTATTTGCATTTCTATCATAAGGAATATCATGTTCTCTTGCAAATCTTTTTAATTCTGTTAATTCCGGACTCAATCCCAACTCATTTCTTTTTAATTGTATAAATCCATCTGGGAAATATGTAACCTTTAAGTCAAAAGGGAAATCTCTCCAGAAAAAATCCACTTTCTTAATTAGACCTACTACAGGCAATAGAGGGGGATGATCTTTGAACATATCTTCTATCAATATAGACGTCCAATGATTGTACCATGAACATAATATATAGCCGCGTAGTCTAGGATTTATATCATTTTCGACGCTATTACAAAGTTGTTCATAATCTTGAATCTTCTTAACATAATTGTTAACTATGGTCTGCTCAACAGCATTCTGATAAAAGCCACCCCAATCAAAAACTTTCAATTTATAAAGCTGTGAATATAAATAATCTTCATTTTTGATTCTTTCCTTTCTTTCTTTAGCGTAAATCTGTTTGATAAATTCATCTATTTTATTGTTTTCAATATTCTTACAAAACATAAACTCAAATAGTTCCCTCCCAGAAATACCGGAAGTATAAATTTTTAACCTTTCTCCCAGTTCCCTCAAAATGTTAGTTCGTGATATAGAGCGTATCTTAAGGAAGTATATTCCAAGTTTATGTCCAAAGATTTTTTCAAAATTATTTTCCTGATAATACCTTTTCAACTTTTTAAATTCCTGTTTCAAATCCATTTTATGTTACTCTCCTTATCCATTTATTTCCTTCCTCATCAAATTCGGTTTTTATTATTTTCAAAACTTCTGATAATCTAAAAAATTTATTCCGCTGTAGTAAGTCAGAAACAAGTAAATTCAAAATCTGATATGTCTCTAATCCCTGCATATCTTTCATATAATCATTTATTATATTTGTAATATAATGTTTGTTATTTCTCATGGAGATTAATTCAACATTCTTGATAGTTTTGTTTGGATTTTTTCTAAAAGTGAGAATGAAATCAGTTTTTAATCCTGCTCTGCGAGTATCTTGTACGACTGAATTAGCGGAATACGCCAATGTTTCAACTTTTTCTAGTTCAAAATTAAGTTTGTTTGTATGCATAATAAGATTTATCCATGTTTCATCATCTAAGCTATTAAACATCAAAGAAAAGTAATGGTTGGGCTTTAATATTCTCTCAATTTCAGCAAAGACCTTATTTAACAACTGATAGTAATTATGTATATCTTTGTTTCTATCCTTAGAGTCGCTTATTACGATTTCATCCTCATAATTTACCTCTTTTTTAAGCCAACTATTCCACATCATGCTTAATTCTAAATATGGTTGTCGATCACCGTGTGGGGGGTCTGTAATCACATAATCTATAGAATTATCGGGTATCTTTTTCAATACCTTTTGAGCAGGCTCATTTAAAAGAAGCAAATTTTTTGAGTCTATTATCTCTTCAATATTTTTAGCTTCGTTAATTGAATATTTTGCATTTTCCTGTTCTTTTTTTGCCTTTAGGATTTTTATATATTTATTTTCAAAGCAATTCCAAACATTTATTTCAAAATTCTCCTTTGGCACCCAATAACCAATTACCCAACTACCTACCTCTTTTCTCTCGCCTTCTCTTGACTTGCCATTAAATTTCCCCCTTCGTTTAACAACAAAAACCATTTTGCTGGCTTGTCCAACTGAAGAGGTAAAGCAGAATTTGAGCAATTCTCTAATATCATTATTTTCAATTTTCTCTATCCTATCCATTAAAAGCGACAGTGCCATTAAATTTCGTGGAGTAAATAAATCATAAATGTGCTTTTCCCGATTTGTATTAATCCGAGGATTATGGAAAAAATGATTCATTGGATAAAAATATGGTATTCCCTCGTATGAAAAAGAGGATACTAATTTCAAATCTTCTGGTGTTGGTTCTTCAACCGATTTACGATTTCTTTTACTGTACTTATACCAGATTTCTTTTAATTTACCATTTTCCCAGAGGAAATGTGTTCCAATAAATTCTCTATTCCTCCTTTTCACAATATAAAAAGAGTTTATTTTATTTTTAATATCTAATTCTAATTTTCTAAATTCCTCTCTTAATACTTTTGTAGGTATTTTGTTAATCATCTGTTTTGTAATAAAAATTGCAGATGGATTTATATCTGTTCCAATCGCTTTTCTTCCTGTAAAAATAGATTCTGTTATTGAAATGCCAGAGCCACAGAAAGGGTCAATCACTATGTCATCTTTATTCGTATATCTGAGAATAAAATCCCGGATGATATTGTATGGTTTCTTAGACCAATATTTATGTACACCATAGATTCCAGTATAGGACTCAGCTACATGATTGGTTTTGTTTTTTATTTCGCCTTCGAATAAATTTAATTGTTTATACATCTGCTTATACATTTTGATATTCGTCCTTTAATTTTAGTCCAACGATTTCGGCTAACGTTCCCAGCATATACGACGTTGCGACCGAAGGGAGCAATGTCCCGAAGGGTAAGGGCGAAGCCCGTAGCGTATATGCTGTGTTATCTGATGTGCTCGCAATCATAGATTACCAACAAGCCTCTTCAAGGAGAGGCCCCCATATTTATGGCTAAAAGGACAGATAAGGAGAGTGCGTTTTCTCATTTATCCGGCTTCTGCTTGGGCCTCCCTGCCCACTTTGCTCCCTCTGAGACCAGGGAATTCCAGGCGAATCCAAAAGCAAAGGCTATGCAGAATAGCTTAATAAGAGCCTCTGTCCCTGCGGCTATCCCTCCAGACTCAAACTTTGGGAAGATAAGCAAGGTGGTAATCAGACCCAGGGTAAATGAGGCCAATGCTGACACCCAATATCCCTTGTTAAACCTTTGAATCTTTCCCTGCTTCAACTTCCTCAGGTATGGAACGAGTGTCCTGGCCAGGACACCAAACAGGACCCCAAGTAACTTCAGCGCTACCTCCATCCTCAGGCCTCCTTGGCTTGAAATTCCTTCTCCTTCAGGTCGTTGGCGCGTTTCATTTCAGGGGCGATTTTCTCAGCTACGTTCACCATTTTATCAAGCATGGCTTTGATGGTTTCTAGTTGTTCGGGCTCAAGGATAATCTTCACAGAAACCTCCTTGAATGTCGCAAAAGTTTTGATAAAAATTAATCTATTCCTTTTTTTTATCTTCTTCTTTATCTAATCCTTTTTCAACATAGGTTTCTAAATCTGGGTCGGGTTCCAACCAGTCTTGGTCTTCATTAGATACTTCTTCTTGCGGTGAATCTTTATCTCTCCCGGATTCTTCTTGCGGTTTTTTTTCATTATCCATATTATCCTCCATTTAACTTAAAAAATTAATTGAAGAAGCAAGCAAGCAAGACCAAAGCCTAAGAATAACAGTGAAACAGAAAATAGTTTTGCCTTTCTTCTCAGTTTTCCTCTATTTTCATAGTAAGCGGCAATTAGATTCGCAATAACTTTCTTTAAAATTTCCTGGTTGCTTTTATTAATATATTTCTTTGCTAGCATTTTTGGGTCAGGGTCTCTTCTATATTTCTCCGTTTTATATGCTACAAAAGATAGAACTATAGAAACTATTAAAAAACTAACTGCCAAGAAAAAAAATAGCCCTTTGTTACTTGATTCAACTTGGAAAATGATTGCTATTATAATACCACTGAAAGTAATAGCTAATGCTAATTTTGCATCCAACTGTTCTACAACTTCATGTTGCATTCTAAATCTGCTTTCTATGATATCATGTATTCTAATAATTGAATCTATGTTATTAGCTTTTTCTTGTGTCATTTTCAATGGTAGCCCCTTATTTGCTACGCTTGACTACTACTTTACCTTTTTTCTATTAGAGTGATTTTTTTATTTTCTTTGGCATAATCAATAGCGGGCCTCCTCTTTTATTTTTTCAGTCTAACGACCGAAATGAGCGGTTTTTGGAGCAGCGAAGCTGCGGAAAAAATCCGCTCGATTGAGTTGTTAGGGATTATTTTAATGATTTGTTAATTATTTTCGTTAATGTATAAAAACGTCCAAAAAAATTATCACCAGGAGTTGAATTTTCTTTAAACTTTTTTAAAAATAACTCTTTTAATTTTTGTTTAGCGTTTTTCTGTTCTGCTTTATTATCAGAGCTTAATGCGCGCGTAAGATCAGGATTTTCTGATGTTACTTGTGTGTAAACACTGTTGGGCAAGAAACCTTCGATATTTCTTTTTCCGGGTTCGTCTATACCAATTGGCATATAAGTTGTATTTTTTTCAAATCCTACCGCTTCGAGAGAATCTTTCACAATAGATTCAGAATCAAGGTCAAATGTAATAAAAATTTTATAATATTTATCCTTAATAAATTTCAGAAGTGTTTGATTTTTTAAATTATCACGCCCCCCATATGCATAAATGTCACCATCAAAGCTTAAAGCTTTTTCGCCATGCATGGGATCCTTTAACAATTCGAAATATTCCTTATCAGTATCTCCTTCAACAAGAAGAATCGCCCTTTTAATATTGAAAAAAAGATCTTTCCATGATTTAAATTCATTATTATTAATCCCAAGTGATAAAGAAAATGGCTCCATCCACCTGTCTCCAGATGTATCAATTCTTTCTGTTTGGCGTAATTGTCTTCGTACAGTTTTTCGTTCAAGTAAAATATTTGATTCTGGTCGCTCCTGACTCAATAGATAGGGACTATGAGTTGTAACAATTATTTGTACGCCAAATTCTTCTGAGAGATGTTGTAGAATACTTCCAAATTCTGCTTGCGCCAGAGGATGAAGGAAGCTTTCAGGTTCTTCTATAACAATGATTGGGGTTACTTTTGAAGCGGACGCACTAGATTCGGCAACTTGCTTTGCTCGAAATATCGTAAGTAATATATGCATGCGATTTTTCGTTCCACTCCCCCATTCTTCTAGTTCAATGTCAATTTTTTTATCGCCCAATGTTATATTATAGGGGAAATATGATAAATCTAGTGAAGGGCAAGTTAAGCCAACCTTGTATTTCTGTTTTAGTCTGCCAAGAAGATTCTCAATCTCCTGTTGTTGTTCTCGAGTTATTTTTTTAAGAACTCGATTTACCCCCTTTTTGGAGCTTTCCAGTTGTATATTGAACTGCTCCGAAATATCACGCAGAATACCCCTGTAACCTCTCACGTAAGGGGGCCGGGGATCAGTAGAGCTATGAAATAGGAAGGTGCGAGATGTCTGTAGGCGCTTTAAGATTTCTTGTGCTTTAATATCCGTAAAAGTCTGGCCCCGGCATTCAACTTCAACTTTCAAAGGTATATCTTCTGCATGAGATACGCTAACGTGTAAGACTAAATCATTATCTTGATTTTGGCTACCAAGATCTAAGTAGTCAACAAAGAATTTATAAATGCCAGTATCTTTTTGGGGCGAAATAATGAACTCTATCTTTACGGAAATTGATTTAGAGCTTTGAGTTTTTTCTACCCATTTGGTAAAGTCTTTTTTTAATGAGAATTCAGGCTCATCATCATAATATTTGAATGGAGTATCTTCTTTCATTACGCATCGTATTGCTTTAACGACATTTGTTTTTCCCGAATCATTTCTTCCGCATATTGCCGAATAAAAAGAAGGAAAGGTTAGTTCTAAATCCCACAATGTCCTATAATTTCTAACAGAAAGCTTAGATATTTTCATGGTTCCCTCTCTATAAATATTTTTTTATCCCCTTAACAATTAATATGCGAACTTCTTTTTTTCTCTGAAATTTCCCTGTAAAGATTAAATTACCTTTCCGCCAATACCTCTGCTGCTTCCTCTAAATCTTCCGGAAATACATCCAGGTACAAAGAAGAGCCAAGGGAAGAATCTTAAACTGGATATAATAAGGGGGGTTTTATATCCAATTACCCTGTAAATGGCTTCTAAAACCCCTTAAATTTGAATGTAATATATCCAATCTAAGCATATAATAAATTGACTGCCTTCTCTACCTCTTCATCCAAAACATCCACATAAACCTCTGTTATATGGCTGCTGCTGTGGCCTAATTGCTTCTGTACAAGTCATAAATCTTTATTAACTTGTTAAATATTATAGCAACTTAAGCTCCTTTTAGACAAGTTAAAAATCTAAGCTGTTTTTGCCAAATAAAAGCTATGTCATTTCAAATTACAAATTACCTATTTCCCATCACCAACCCTCATTACCCATTAAATCCTGAGATTGCCACGCCCCTGTGATCCTTCGCTTCGCTCAGGACGGCTCGCAATGACATTTTTTTTCAAGTCCCTTTTACGGGTTTGATGAACCGAACCCCGGCATAATCGCGAAGCGGAGCTTCGCTACTCCTAACTTCATAGCTTCGGCCTTATCAGGCGCCAAATTTTGTTAACTTGAGTCCATTGGCTAACATAAGGGGCATAGCACTAACTGCCGGGAATCTCCCCAGGCCGCCCCTGCTGCATTCCCTTTCTGTAAATCTCTTAGCCTCATCAATTCTAATAAATTTTGAGTGGAGCAAGAAGGGATTGGGATGCCAGGAGTGGGATTTCAACAGACACGGCGTAGAATGGTCACTGG
>CAYOFG010000021.1:0-25712 GCA_964403285.1 uncultured Clostridia bacterium
TTTAGCTTACTGGTACTAATCGGTCGTGCGACTTGACCATACTATTTGATTTTACGCGGAAATATTTTCCCCTGGCGGTTATGGCGGAGGTGAAACACCTGTTCCCATCCCGAACACAGAAGTTAAGCCCTCCTGCGCTGATGGTACTGTACTGGTAACGGTACGGAAGAGTAGGACATCGCCAGGGTTTTTTGTTATATAGAGGATATTTTGGGCATAAGGAGAAAATATGAGGATAGGGCGAATTTTTGTTTTAAGCCTGGCAATAATTTGTGGTGTCTTTTCTTTTGGACTGGCAGGAGAAGTAATGCCCTGGGTAACGCCTACCAGTATTGGAGGAGTTAATATAGAAGTTTACTATGCCCATTCAACACAAAAGGTTAAACTGGATATCACCGGTTACAAAGTACCTTTTGACTATGTTTCTCAGAAAGTCATTGCTAAAAGCACTTTTCGACCAGGCTTGGGACTGGAAATGTACGTTCTGGTAGGAATTATGGGTTCTGAATTGAAAAATGGGAATCTCTCTTATAAAGGAAAAATGGATGATGCATTGTATGGTGGCGGGATAAGGTATGTCCTTTTGGGTGACATTGTCATTCTGCCAGCCATATCTTTTGCCTTGGGGCTTACTTATTCCTCCTCTTACCTAACGAAAGAAAATGGCAGCGAAAATGATTTTAAATTGGATGCTACAGAGTTGCAAGGAAGCGTGACAGCAAGCAAGAAAATAGGAATGGTAATGCCTTACGCAGGGTTGAAATTCTTTCATAATTGGATAAGATGGAAAGACGAGGAAGGTGATAAGGGAAAGGGGAATAGCGGTGATATTAGCCCTTTCTTAGGCGCAAAAATATCGTTTGGTCCTTTACTTTCAATAAAAGGCGAGATTAGTTTCGCCGATGAAGTCACTTACGCGGGCGGATTAAGCTTGAGTTTAGGGCTTTGAAAACAGAGATTATACTGAATAAGTTCTACTAAGGAATCCGATTTTTGGTCGGGTTCCTTTTTTATTTTCTTTTTTGAGACGATTGCCAATATTCCAGAAATTTTTACCTTGACACCTAAATTGATTTATCATAAAATAAAATTCAACATAATTAATTCTACACTGGGAGGATCTAATGAAGAAGTACAATACGCAAGATCTAAGAAATATCTCTATAGTAGGTAGTGGGTCAACAGGGAAGACCCAATTGGCCGAAGCCATCTTATTTTCAGCGAAAGCTATAGACAGGTTAGGTAAAGTAGACTCCGGCAATACGGTTTGCGATTATAATGAAGATGAGATTGAAAGAAAAATTTCTATCAATTCCTCGATTGCCTTCTGCGAATGGAAAGATAAAAAAATCAATATCATCGATACTCCCGGGTATGCCGATTTTGTTGGTGAAGTGATAGGAGCTCTTTCTGTTATGGAGATTTCCATTGTTAATGTTTGTGCTTCCAATGGTGTAGAAATGGGAACGGAAACGAAGTGGGAATATGTTCAGAAAAGTAAGAAACCATCTATAATCTTCATTAATCGTATGGATAAGGAAAATGCCAATTTCGATAAGGTAGAGAAAAGTTTGAAAGAGAAATTGACGCCCAATGTTGCGCCGGTCTCTATTCCCGTTGGTTCTGGTGATGAATTTTCCGGAGTAATCAATCTGATTACTAATAAGGCTATAATCGAAGGGAAAGAGGTAGAAATACCCGAAGAGATGGTAGTAAAAGCCAAAGAATATAGAGAAAAATTGATCGAGGTAATCGCTTCTTCAGAAGACGCGCTGATTGAGAAATATTTAGAAGGTCAAGAATTAGGCCCGGAAGAGACTAAAAGCGCTCTTAAGAAAGGAATTGTGGAGCACAGAATTGTGCCTGTTCTTTGTGGTTCGGGATTACAAAATATTGGCATCGATCAACTTCTCGATTTTGTGGTAGAATATGCGCCGTCGCCTATGGAAAATGAGGGAGAGGTCAAAATTGATCCTAATGGCCCATTTTCAGCATTGGTGTTCAAGACCTTTTCTGAGCCCCATCTGGGAATAATAAACTATTTAAAGATATATTCAGGTAAAATATCAACCGGGTCAGACGTGATCAATAACACCAAAAGTTCCTCTGAAAGAATGGGGCAAATTGCCTTTGTGCGGGGAAAAACGCGTATTGAGGTCAAGGAGGGAGAAGCGGGGGACATCATTGCCGTGGTTAAACTAAAAGATACGGGGCCGAACGATGTACTCTGTGACCCAAAAAAGACGGTCTCCATCCCTAAGATAAACTTTCCCGAACCAGTGGTAGATATGGCTGTCTATCCCAAATCGAAAGGTGAAGAAGAAAAAATAGCCAATGCCTTATCTACAGCCATGCGGGAAGACCCTGCTTTGAAGTTCGGGATGAACAAAGAGACAAAAGAAATGGTTGTATCAGGCATGGGCAGTCTCCAGTTAGAAATTATGTCCAGGAGAGTAAAAGCGAGATATGGTGTTGAAGTGGAATTAAGAATGCCGAAGATTGCCTATAAGGAGACCGTTCACGCGTCTGCCGATGTTCAGGGAAAATATAAGAGGCAGTCGGGAGGTCGTGGGCAGTACGGCGACTGCTGGATTAAGGCCGAACCTGTAGAAAGAGGAAAAGGGTTCGAATTTGTTAATAAGATTTTCGGCGGAGCAATTCCCAGTCAATATATTCCCGCAGTGGAGAAGGGAATTGTACAATCCATGGAAAAGGGAGTAATTGCTGGCTATCCTGTAGTGGATGTCAAAGTGACTCTTTACGATGGTAGTTTCCACGAAGTGGACTCTTCCAACTTGGCATTTGAGATTGCCGGTAGCATGGCCTTCAGGAAAGGGGTGGAACAGGCGCAGCCTTTTATTTTAGAGCCGATTATGGAAATAGAAGCGATTGTTCCTGAAGAGTTTATGGGCAGTGTGATGGGAGATTTAAATAGTCGGAGAGGGAGAGTTTTAGGCGTGGAGCGCGAGGGCAAGAAACAGGTGATAAAAGCATTAGTTCCGCAGAGAGAACTTTTCAATTATGCTACAGACCTGCGCTCATTGACTAAGGGGAGCGGAGAACATAAAATGAAATTTTCCCATTATGAAGAAGCGCCGCCGAATGTCACTCAACCTCTAATTGAAGCTTACCAAAAGGCAAAAGAAGAAGGAAGATAACCACCGAAGCCACCTACAAAATTTGAACATTGCTTAATTAGAATTTATTTGATGTAGGACCTCTCACCTAATTTTGAATAGACGTTTATACTAATGTTTTCTCTTTACAAAGAGCAAAATTTTTGATAAAATAACTAAAGTAGTATAGTCTCTAAACAATCTTATCTCATTCACGTTATTCGAAGGAGGTATTGAAGAAATGTCCGGACATTCCAAGTGGGCTGGGATAAAACATAAAAAGGCAGTAGTAGATGCCAAGAGAGGCCAGATTTTCAGCAAGATTATCAGGGAAATCACTGTGGCAGCAAGGCAAGCAGGGGGCGATCCTGGTGGCAATCCCCGCCTGAGAGTGGCTATGGACAAAGCCAGATCGGTTAATATGCCCCAGGACAATATTAAGAAAGCGATTCAGCGTGGTACGGGAGAGCTGCCAGGGGTAGCTTATGAAGAATTGGTTTACGAAGGTTACGGCCCGGGTGGAGTGGCAGTTTTGGTGGAAGTAACCACGGACAACAAGAACCGTACAACTGCAGAAGTAAGAAAGACGTTTTCCCGACACGGGGGAAACTTGGGAGATGCAGGTTGCGTGGGTTGGATGTTTAACAAGAAGGGGTACATTACTGTAGATAAGAATAAGATAAAAGAAGAAGAACTCATAGAAATAGCCCTGGAGTCTGGCGCGGAAGACGTAAGAGCGGATGACGAAGACCTTTTCGAGATAATTACTCAACCCCAGGATTTTGAAAAGGTAAAAAAGACTCTGAAGGAAAAAAATATTGAGATAAATTCTGGAGAGATAACTATGCTACCACAGACCTATATTAAACTTGAGGGAGCAAAGGCGGAGCAGATGCTAAGACTTATGGATGGGCTGGACAATAACGACGATGTTCAGAATGTATATGCGAACTTCGATATACCGAAGGAGATAATGGAAAAGGTTTTTTGAAAATCATAAGTTAACTTTTAGGGGAAGAATGTGGTTGTTTTGGGAATCGACCCGGGCACAGCTTCTTTAGGCTGGGGGATCATAAAAAGGACAGAAGAAGTACCTTATAAAGTTGAGGCATATGGGTGCATAAACACTGATAAAAAGAGTATCTTCTCCCAGAGGCTGAAAGAGATACATAAAAAACTGAGTAAAATAATTAAAAAATATGACCCAGACATAGCTGCCATTGAGCAGCTTTTTTTTGCCAAAAATGTAAAGACAGCAATAAGTGTGGGAGAGGCCAGAGGAGTGGCTATTCTGGCAGCAGTGGAAGCAAATTTGCCTGTGGCCGAATACACTCCCCTTCAGGTTAAACAATCTGTGGTTGGCTACGGACGGGCAGAAAAAAAACAGATGCAAAAGATGCTCAAGATTTTGTTACGGTTGAGTGATATACCCGAACCCGACGATGCAGCAGATGCCCTGGCTGTAGCTCTTTGCCATCTCAATTCCGAGAAAATGGCTAGAGTAGGAAAGTGAGAACAGGGCGAGACTCCTGTTCAAATTGCTGGCTGATGGGAAGAGAAAAATGTTCGACTTTTTAAGAGGAAGATTGGAAAACAAAGAAACTGACAACATTGTTGTGGAAGCTCAAGGAGTGGGCTACAGGATTTCTATTCCCCTGTCCACGTATGAAAAATTGCCTTCCCCGGGAGCGGAAGTCAAAATTTACACCTGGGTATCGGCATCTATGTACGGTAAGGGAAACGCGCTTTACGGGTTTCTAACGCCACAAGAGAGGGAAGTGTTTCTCATTCTGCGCTCAATTTCCAAGATAGGAGCCAAGGGCGCCTTGGAAATTCTTTCCAAAATTTCCAAATCTTTTGCTGATTTTAGAAAAGCAATAATTGCCCGAGATACGCAAGTTCTGACAGGGCTTTTTAGCCTGACCAGAAAGACCGCGGATAAGTTGATCCTGGGATTGAAAGACAAGATAGAAATTTTATCCTTTGCCGGAAAGGAAAGATTTGCTACCAGAAATGAACAGGAGATTGCCGACGCTATTAGTGGGTTGATCGCCTTGGGGTATAAAGTCTGGCAGGCAAAGGAAGCAGTAAATTCCGTATGTGAAACCATAGATAAAGATATTCAGGCTGAAGAGATAATTAAGCAGGCATTAAAATATCTGTGAATTTTATTGATTGGTAGATAGAGGATAAAATGGAGGAGAGGATTACAACACCTGTTATAAAGAATGAGGAAGAGAGAAAATTCGACTATACGCTGAGGCCCAGGACGTTAGAAGAGTTCGTAGGCCAGGCAAAGTTAAAAGAAAATCTTAAGATATTTTTCGCCGCAGCAAAAAAGAGAAAAGAGCCTCTTGACCATTGCCTCTTTTATAGCCCCCCGGGGTTGGGGAAGACCACACTGGCGTACATAATTGCTAATGAATTAAAAGTAAATATAAAGATAACATCAGGTCCCATCCTGGAACGAGTGGGCGATTTGGCCGCTCTTCTAACCGATCTTTCTGACGGAGATGTTTTCTTTATTGACGAAATCCATCGACTTAACCGCATGGTGGAAGAAGCGTTGTATCCAGCAATGGAAGAATATAATTTAGATATAATAATCGGTCAGGGACCCAGCGCCAGAAACATCAAACTTCAGCTTCCCCATTTCACCTTGGTTGGCGCAACTACCCGAGCCGGTTCTCTCACGTCTCCTCTGAGAGAAAGATTTGGCATTGTAGCCCGTCTCGATTTCTATACGGATAGTGAACTGGAACAGATAGTTCTTCGTTCAGCAGGGATTTTGAATATTGTAATAGACCAGGCAGGAGCCAGAGAGATTGCCCACAGGAGTCGTGCTACACCCAGGGTGGCTAATCGACTCTTAAGAAGAGTGCGTGACTATGCCGAGGTGAAAGGAGACGGAAGAATCTCAGAGGAGATTGCCGGGAAAGCTTTAGAGATGTTCGAGGTTGATGGGATGGGACTGGATAATATGGACCGAAAAATTCTGGCTACAATCATTGAGAAGTTCTCCGGAGGACCTGTAGGTTTAGAGACGATAGCAGTGGCTGTAGGCGAAGAGACAGAAAACATAACCGATGTTTATGAGCCCTTTCTGATTCAATCTGGATTTCTGGAGCGCACTCCCCGGGGGAGAATGGCCACTAAATTAGCCTATCAACATTTGAAGCTAATCAGGAATTCCATTAAACAACAACAAGAACTACTTTAAAACAAAAAAGGGGTCAGAGTCATTTTTAGTACTCCATTATAATGACGTCCCGATAAATCGGGGCTATTCCATCACTAAAGCCTGTAAGCTAAGACAGGCTTTATTTAAATTATCAATAGAAGAGAAATTTAATGAGACTGTTACTACATATATGTTGTGCAGGTTGCGCCTGCTATCCACTGAAGAAACTGCGCGAAGTAAAAGGGGAAGGAAAAAATTTAGAAATCACCGGGTTCTGGTATAATCCCAACATACACCCTTATAGCGAGTATCAAAACAGGATGATGACCCTGGGTTATTTTTCCCAGAAACAAGAGTTACCGATGATCTGGAAAGACGAGTACGCCCTGGAAGAGTGGCTGGTAGCAACCAGAGAAAAATTTGATTTGCCCGGACATTCTGTGGGCCAGGGGATAAGTCCCGGGTACTGGAGGAAAGAGAAAAGATGTGAAAAGTGTTATGATTTAAGGTTGAATGAATTGGCAAAAGAGGCAGGAAAAGGAGGCTACGACTATTTTTCCACAACACTCTTGTATAGCAAGTTTCAGGAACACGAAATAATAAAAGAGATTTGCCAAGAACTACAAAATAAGTATAATATAAATTTCTATTATATAGACTTTCGCCTGGGGTGGAAAGAAGGCATAGAGATTTCCCAGAAGATGGACCTTTATCGGCAGCACTATTGCGGATGCATTTTCAGTGAAAAAGAGAAATATTTTCCGCAGCAGATTAGAAAATAAATGAGTATTATAGGAAGAATCCTTATCATTTTTGGAATAGTCCTGATATCGGTGGGGCTGATTCTCACAACTGGAATCAAGATTCCTTATCTTGGTAAGTTACCCGGAGATATCTGTATAAAGAAGACTGGTTTCACTTTTTATTTTCCCCTAACTACCTGTATCCTTTTGAGCATAATTCTATCCCTAATCTTTTGGCTTCTGGGAAGAAAATAAATGAGAAAAGAGTTTAGTCTATTTTTTCGATTGATATTTTTGATTCTCCCCACACTCTTGCTTTCTCCATCTTTAGCCAGGAATCGTTTACCGGAAACAATTATTCGCGTAGGGATTTTGGAGAATGTCTATTCATTCAATATCGGTGCGGACGGTGGTTTTGAAGTCATCGATTTAGGAACAGGAAGGCGTGTTAAATTACAGAGCGATAATATTTATTTAGTCTTGTCCACATCTAAAGAAATAAGAATTGGAGATAAAATGTTCGGCCCATCGCTTCGGTTCAATTCGCTTTCTGATAATGAGATGCTCAGGGTTAATGGTAGGAGATACAGGGATGGGATTAAAGTTTCGTTAAACAGCAAAGGGAATTTGAATGTAATAAATGAACTTGGAGTAGAAGGATACCTTTATGGAGTGATGACCCGGGAAGTCTCTCCGGAATGGTCTATAGAATCACTTAAAGCCCAGGCAGTCGTTTCCCGAACCTACGTTATGAAAAATTTGGGGAAGTACGATAAAGAAGGTTTTGACCTTTCAGCTACAATAACCTCTCAAGTATATGGTGGTGGGGAAGCAGAGGACCCACGCACGTCTAAAGCAGTTGACCTAACACGAGGAGAGGTGATTACCCATAAAGGTGAACTTATCAAGAGCTTCTTTCACAGTAACTGTGGAGGATACACAGAAGACGTGACGAACGCGTGGGAGGGAGAAGAGCGGTTGCCCTATTTGAAAGGAAGAGCCTGTTACTTTTGTAAAGGATCCCACCAGTACAACTGGGAAAAGACAATAAATAAAAAAGTGCTGGAAGAGAAACTGAATGAGAATGGATATGATGTTGGAGAGATCGAGAAGATTAAAATTCTGGATAGGAGTTCCTCTGGTAGAGTAACTTATTTAAAAATCTATCACCAGCGCGGTCACCTCAAAATTAGAGCAAGCACTTTCAGGATGGCTATGGGTCCTAACCTTATCAAGAGCACGCTATTTGCAATGGAACATATGGGTAATAGAATAAAGTTTTATGGCCGAGGGTGGGGGCATGGTGTGGGCATGTGTCAGTGGGGCGCTAAGGGAATGGCTGAACGGGGAGCTAACTATCGACAGATTTTACAGTACTATTATCCTGAAACAAAGATTGAGAAATGGGAAGATTAACGGAACTTCAAGAATACAATTACTACTTGCCGGGAGAGCTTGTTGCACAGGCACCTGCTAAGCCCAGAGATCACTGTCGACTAATGGTACTATCCAGAAGAACAGGACAGATAGAGCATAAGAGGTTCGTTGATATAGTGAGACTGATTGAGCCTGGCGATTTACTGGTAATTAATAATACAAAAGTAATAAAAGCCAGACTCTTGGGAAGGAAAAGGCATACGGAAGGAAAAGTAGAAGTTCTTCTGTTGAGACGGTTGGCAAAGCCAGAAAAATCGATTATCGGTTTTTGCGGAAAGAGAGAGAATTTCAAAGAAGTTTGGGAGACAATCGTCAGGCCAGCAAGGAGAATAAGGGAAGAGACTGAAATACTTTTCTGGAAGAACAGTTGGGCAAGCTCGCGTTCTCCGGGAACTCCTTGTTTACTGGGCAAGGTTTTATCTAGGGGAGGAGGAAAATTTATTTTTGGATTCGACTTTCCAGGAATTTTCCAAGAGAATCTGGAAAATATTGGTGAAGTCCCCCTACCCCCTTATATTAAAAGGAATTCTCACGATAGACTTAAATTCCCAGATAAGAAGTGGTATCAGACAATATTTGCAAAGAAGGAAGGGGCAGTAGCAGCTCCCACGGCAGGGCTCCACTTCACCAGGAGGTTACTAAACAGAATCGAAGCTAAAGGAGCAAAGGTTGTACCACTGACTCTGCACGTAGGCTGGGGAACTTTTAAGCCAGTAAGAGAGACTGAAATTACCAGGCATAGACTGGATGGCGAATACTTTGAATTGAGTGGAGCTACCGCCAGAGCAATTAATCAGGCTATAGAAAAGGGAAAGCGAATCATTGCCGTGGGAACCACTACAGTGAGAGTCTTAGAATCGTGCTGTGTTAAGGGAAAGTCACCATCAGTTTCTGTCCAGTTGGGAAAGAAAGTCGTAGTAAACCCCGTTAGAAGGTTTGGAAGGGGCTTTAAACCCCTCCCAAACCATTCATTCAGAAAACCTCCATCCCCGCCCTTACGGACGGGGCCTTCTAACGGGGTAAAACCGGGAAAGAACTGGACAGAACTATTCATTTATCCTGGCTATAAATTTAAAGTAGTAGACGCGTTAATTACGAATTTCCATTTGCCAGAATCTACCCTTTTGATGCTCGTGGCAGCATTTGCGGGAAAAGAGAATATTTTTCAGGCATACGAAGAAGCCATAAAGGAAAAATACCATTTTTATAGTTACGGCGATGCTATATTCATCATTTGAAGTATTAAAGAAGAGCAAAAAAGCGAGATTAGGTAGAATTGTAACCCCCCATGGCACAATCACTACTCCTGTTTTTATTCCCGTAGGGAC
Organism: uncultured Clostridia bacterium; assembly: GCA_964403285.1. GTDB lineage: Bacteria > UBA6262 > WVXT01 > WVXT01 > WVXT01 > WVXT01. The sequence continues at coordinate 9,806 of CAYOFG010000021.1, forward strand.
TCAGGGTACAGTAAAAACCCTATCCCCTAAGGAACTGGAAGAGGCAGGAGTGGAGATAGTTCTCAGCAATACTTATTATCTGTTTTTGAGGCCGGGAGTGGAGATAATAGAGAAGGCTGGTGGTATCCATAAGTTTATGGGGTGGAACAGACCAATCATAAGTGATAGTGGAGGATATCAAGTTTTCAGTCTTGCCGACCGGAGGAAGATAAGCAAGGAAGGGGTAGAGTTCCAGTCGCATATAGATGGCGCCAAACATTTTTTTTCACCGGAAAAAATTATTGAGATTCAGATTAGTTTAGCTTCTGATATCATAACCTGTTTTGATGAGTGCATTCCCTATCCCTGCGGGAAAGATTACGCCCGGCAATCGATGGAATTGACATTGGAATGGGCAAGACGGTGCAAAAAAGAATTCAACAATCACCACTCATCGCCAAATTCACAATGGCTTTTTGGTATTATCCAGGGAGGGATGCATAAGGACTTGAGGAAGAGGAGTAGTGAGGAGACGATAGAGATTGGTTTTGCAGGTTACGCCATAGGAGGGTTGAGTGTAGGAGAACCGCAGGATTTACGGGATGAGATTCTGGACTACACCACACCGTTCCTTCCTGAGGACAAGCCACGCTATTTAATGGGAGTGGGAGAGCCTCAAGAATTATGGGAGGCTGTGGAAAAGGGCGTCGATATGTTCGATTGTGCTATGCCTACTAGGAACGCCCGCAATGGCCAGGTGTTCACCTCCAGAGGAAAAGTAGTAATCAAGAATGCCCGATACAAAGACGATTTTGGGCCCCTCGATCCGGAGTGTGAATGTTACACCTGTCGCCACTTTTCCCGAGCCTATCTCTGCCATCTTTTTCGAGCCGGGGAGATTTTGGCATTGAGATTAAACACTTTACATAATATGCATTTTATGGTAAAATTGTTCCAACAAATTCGTGAGGCTATTGAAGAGGATCGCTACCAGAAAGCAAAAAGAGATTTTTTGAAAAAGTGGCATAATGAAAGTGAAGAAAGTCATTAATTGATACAAACATGGAGGTAGCTAATGGATCTTGTTTATGCTTTGGGTCAACGTCCAGGGGGCGCAGGAGATGCTCCCAGGGGCAGTGCATTTGGAGGTTTATTGCCTCTAATTCTAATCTTTTTTGTTTTCTATTTTCTTCTGATTCGTCCTCAACAGAAGAAAGTTAGAGAACACCAGAAGCTTCTTGATGCCTTAAAGAAGGGAGATGAAGTCATTACTTCGAGCGGAATTTACGGGACAATAAGTGCAATCAAAGGCAATGTTGTGGATTTGAAAATCGCTGAAGAGGTAAAAGTGGTTATTTCCAAAAGCGCAATTTCCACAGTGGTGAAATCCCCTGCCAGCCCGGAGGAAGGAAAAGAGACAAAATGAGTAGAGTAACAATTAAAGAAGTTAAACAGCATCCTCGGGTGATTGCCTTCCTGGGAGCAGCAGACCAATATATGAGCGCAGTGGGTTACACTGAACATGGGCAACGTCACGCCAATCTGGTTTCCAGTATTGCTCATAATATCTTAAGTCACTTAGCATATAATCAACGATTACCAGACTTGGCGGCAATTGCCGGCTATCTTCATGACGTGGGAAATATGATCAGTAGGACGCGCCATGAGCAGAGCGGAGCACTGTTGGCTATTGAAATTTTGGAAAGCTTGAATATGGATAATAATGAAATTGCCCTGATTGCCGGGGCGATTGGTAATCATGAAGAAGAGACTGGTGATTCCATCAATGGCATTGCGGCAGCGGTTATTTTAGCTGACAAGTCGGATGTCCATCAATCGAGAGTGCGTCGCAATCTAAAGAGGTTTGATATTCACGACCGTGTAAATTATGCATCAAAAAAATCATTTTTGAGAGTAAGCAACGACAAGAAAATAATTACATTAGAACTCACCATTGATACCAAAGTTTCCCAGGTGATGGAATACTTTGAGATATTTCTGACAAGAATGATAATATGTCGGCGAGCAGCAAAATTCTTGAAATGCAATTTCGAACTGCTTATTAATAAAATTAAACTTCTCTAAGCACCTTTCTAATCAGGAGAGATTTATGCAGAAATCGATTCAATGGAAAGCAATCATTACAGCAATAATTATCATACTGGCACTGGCATATCTATATCCAACATACCAGTGGTATAGTAAATCTCCCGAGGAAAGAACAGGGCTGGAGAAGAGCAGAGATAAAATTCTGGGTAAAATTCTGAAGCTGGGCCTCGATTTGAGGGGAGGAATGCATCTGGTTTTAGAGGTTGACCTAAGTAAACTTCCCGAAAGCACTCCCCCCAGCGATGCTATGGAGAGGGCATTGGAGATTATTCGTAATCGTGTAGACCAATTCGGCGTGGCCGAACCGGTAATTGCCCGCCAGGGTGATAGGTGGATCGTTGTGGAATTGCCGGGAGTAAAAGATCCCGAAAGGGCAGTTGAGCTTATTGGGAAGACGGCATTACTGGAGTTCAAATTGGTCAATGACGGAGTCAAAATAAGTGAGATATTAGATTCTGAAGGAAAAGTTGACCCCAGCAAGATTCCCGCTGGTTATCAGGTCCTGCCCGGGAAGGAAGAGGCATTATTTTTATTGAAAGAGGAGCCGGAAATTACTGGGGCAGCATTGACCAACGCCAAGGTGAAGATAGGCGGGCAGTATAACATGCCCTATGTGGCTATTGATTTCAATAGGGAAGGTGCCACAAAATTTGCCCGAATAACAGAACTCAACATTGAGAGAAACCTGGCTATTGTTCTTGACGAGCGAGTTCAATCAGCTCCAGTAATTAAGAGTAAGATCCCCGATGGCCATGCAATAATTGAAGGAAACTTCACTATGGAGGAAGCCAAGAATTTAGCCATTGTACTGAGGGCAGGCGCTCTGCCTGCGCCAGTCAATGTTATAGAGAATAGAACCGTAGGTCCCACTCTGGGAAGGGACTCAGTTCGTGCTGGGTTTTTAGCAGGTACAATTGGTCTTATTTGCTCAATATGTTTTATGGCAATCTACTACAGGTTATCTGGTCTGGTTGCCAGTTTAGCGCTCGCTCTAAATTTGATTATACTTTTGGGAACGATGGCTTATCTTCGCGCAACCTTAACTATGCCCGGCATCGCTGGTATCATCCTAAGCGTCGCTATGTCAGTAGATGCCAATGTTTTGATTTTCGAGAGGATCAAAGAAGAGTTAAGAGCAGGCAAGACGGTCAGAGTAGCCATCGATTTTGGATACCAGAAGGCATTTAGAACCATTCTCGACTCCAATGTAACTACGTTAATAGCAGCAGCTTTCCTCTTTCAATTTGGTACAGGCCCGGTAAAAGGTTTTGCCGTGACGCTTTTTTGGGGCATAATAATTAGCATGTTTACCGCCATAGTAGTTACACGTATGGTTTTCGATATAGCCTTAGCTGGCAAAAGAATGGAGAAGTTAAGTATATAGGAATGTAGCTGCAGAGCGAAGCTCTGCTAAAAAGAAGCAAAGCTTGCGCTTTGCGGCTACAATCTTCATTTTTTGGCTAAAATTCCTGAAACTCTTCACAAATTATTTTTTAAATGAGTAGAGAGGAAAAATATATGGAATTTTTCGGTAAGACGGACTTCAAGTTTATCGAGATGAGAAAGACAGCTCTTATCATTTCAGGACTTATGATTTTAGTCTCTGGCTATGCCGTCTTTCACAAGGGAGTAAATCTGGGAATCGACTTTACTGGCGGGACAGTTGTGCAGATAAAGTTCTCCCGGGAAGTCACTGAAAAAGAGATGAGAGAAACGCTAAACAGGCATGAACTGTCAGGAGCCAGTATTCAGAAAGTTCCCAACACCAATGTATTGATAGTTAGGATTAGAAGAGAGAACGTCGGGCCTTTTGAGATTGCTCAAAAGTTGACTTCCATTTTCCAAGAAGAGTTTCCTCAAAACCAATTCACCATTGAGCGAAACGAGGTAGTGGGACCTGTAGTAGGCGAATATCTGAAAAAGCGTGCCGTAAAGGCTTTCTTATTTGCTTTTTTAGGCATTATTATCTATGTCGCATGGCGCTTTGTAGGTGGCATTTGGGGCCTTGCTGGAGTAGCAGCCTTAGTTCACGATGTGTTCATCACTTTTGGAATATTCGTAGTACTAGGAAAAGAGATTACTCTTCCCATTATTGCTGCCCTATTGACATTAGCCGGGTATTCCATAAATGATACTATCGTTGTCTACGATAGGATAAGGGAGAATATCAGACTCCACTATAAGAAGCCTTTAGCGGAATTGATAGACTTGAGCATTAACGAGACATTATCCCGGACTGTAATGACTGGCGTGACCACTCTATTGGCATTGCTAGCGATTCTATTTTTTGGTGGTCCTGTTATTCGGGATTTTTCTCTTACCCTCTTCATAGGAATGTTTATTGGAACATATTCATCTATATTTGTAGCCAGCCCAATGGTCTATCAATGGAAGACGAAAAGGAGCAAATAATCAAATGGAATGAAGAAGAGAATAGCAGACTTCTATTTGGCCTGTATAAATAACGAAAGAGGGAAAATCAATTCTCTTTTTCGTTCTTTATTTTTTATCCTATCTCAATTCTACTTCTTGGCTATCAAGGTCCGCTGGCTTATCTATAGATTTAAGCTCGTCCCTCAGACCAAGATGCCTTGCACTGTAATCAGTGTGGGTAATATTACCTGGGGCGGCACGGGAAAGACTCCCGCTGTAATTATGATCTCTAAACTACTCAGAGAAATGGGAAAGAGAGTTGCCGTCTTATCCCGAGGGTATAGAAGGAGTAAGAAAAAGGATAAAAAGAACAAGATGTCCATAGTATCCGACGGAAAGAAGTTGCTCCTCTCTTCCCGAAAAGCTGGAGATGAGCCTTATCTCCTTGCAAGAAATCTACCCGATGTTCCCATAATTGTAGGAAAAAACAGAATAAACAGTGGAAAATATACAATAGAGAGATTTGCTTCTGAAGTTGTGGTTTTGGATGATGGCTTTCAATATTGGCCCTTGAACAGGGACATAGACATTGTAACCATAGATTGTCTAAATCCTTATGGTAAAGGCTACTTAATTCCCCGTGGCTCTTTAAGAGAGCCTTTGTCACACCTATCGAGGGCAGACATTTTTCTTTTGACCAGAGTGAATTTTGTTTCCCGGGATGATTTACAAAGGATAATTGGCGATTTGGGAAAAGTCAATCCCCGCTCCATAATCCTGGAAAGTGTCCACCGTCCAAAATATCTACAGAGCACTTTCTCTGGAGAGAAGAAAAGCCTTGATTTTATCAAGGGTAAAAAAGTAGTTGCTTTTTCCAGTATCGGTAATCCCTACTCTTTTGAGAAGACATTAGAAGATCTGGGGGCAAAGATTGTCAAAATTTTCCGATTTCCTGACCACCACGATTATCAGGGAAAGGACCTCGGGAAAATTGAAGCTACGTACAGAATCGATCTGGAAAAAGGAGAGGTGATTGCAGTAACCACGGAAAAGGACGGAGTGCGACTGGAAAGAGTCATTTCCCCGAAAACTGATAGGGCCTTCTGGGAAATTTGGATATTGAAAATAGAACTGGAGATTGTTCGAGGCAAAGAAGAATGGCGAAGAAAAATAGAATCGTATTTCTAATTCTTGTTCTGTTTTTTGTCCTTTACTGTATTTCAATAGACTGCCTGGCGAATTCTCTCTGGCGCAAAGTAGATAATAGAGCTTTCCGAGTGGGGGAAGAATTAACTTACGTGGTTAAGTGGAAAGGAGTAGTGGGGGGAACGGCAGTGATGCAGGTAGAGAAGATAGTAAAGATTTCTGACAGGGACGCTTATTATGTGACTCTTTCCACTCGTAGCTCGGGATTTTTCGATGTCTTTTACAAGATTAGAGATGTTATAGAGTCGTACATCGACAAAGAAGGTATATTTACCTGGAAGCAGAGAAAGAAACTGAGAGGAGGCAAGTATCGCTCAGATAAAGAGACAATTTATGACCAGGAAAAACATAAAGCTTTATACGAAGGAAAGAATATTGATATTCCTTTCTATGTTCAGGATTCTCTCTCCTCTGTCTATTACCTGAGAACACAGCATCTAAAGAAGGGAGATTCACTGATCATAGATGCCAATGATGACGGCAAGAACTATTCAGCAGAAGTGAAAGTTATGGGGATTGAAAAAGTTGCCACTCCTTGTGGTAAATACAAAGCACTTAAAACAGAAGTAATATGGAAACACAAAGGAAAAATGCAGGGAGAGAGCTCCCAGATATGGTTCAGCAATGATGAAAGGAAGATCCCGATAAAAATAGAAAGGCAAGGAACGATTGCCATGCTTCTGAAGAAAGTGAAATCATGAGTGGTAAATCAGATGAAGACCAAAATTGGAAAGTTCGATTTTTTCTGGATTTTTTATCAGATCCTTTTAGTTTTCTTCTTCTTTATCTTCTGGCCATTTTTTATCCAGAAAATAGCAAAAGGGCTAAAACAGAGATTGGGATTTTTCAATGAAAGCATAAACAGGATAGGAAAGGAAGAGCTCATCTGGGCTCACGCCGCTTCCGTGGGCGAGGTAATAGCGATAGGGAATCTAATAAAGGCACTTAAAAAGGAATGCCCTAACGATAATTATGTTATTTCCACATTAACCAGTACCGGTCAATCTACAGCGAGAAGGATAGTCCCGGATGCCCGGGCATTCATCTATTTTCCTCTCGATTTCTCATGCGTAGTGGGGAGAGTTCTGGATACCATCAAACCAAAACTGTTAATTATAACCGAAACAGAGCTCTGGCCGAATTTCATAAGAGAAGCAAAGAAAAGAATGATTCCTATAATCGTGGCTAACGGGAGGATTTCTGCGAACTCTTTTGGGAGGTATAAAAAGGTTAAGTTCCTGATGAAGAGAGTTCTAGAAAATATCGACGCATTTCTTATGCAGAGCCATGTGGACGCAGCCAGGATTATCGCCTTGGGGGCGAATCCTTTAACTGTTACTGTAACAGGGAATTTAAAGTTTGATGTAGGGGAAGACATTCTCCTTGATTCAAAAGATAACTACCTTCCTCCCTTTCGGGAGGTAATTTTTGTTGCCGGTAGCACGCATAGAGGAGAGGAAGTAATAATCCTGGATGTTTATGGGGAAATTAGAAAGTCTTATCCTCATATGGTTCTAATTCTTGCCCCCCGCCATATGCAAAGAATAGGCGAAGTAGAAAGGCTACTGAGTAGTAGAAATTTTAAGTTCACGAGAAGGTCTGAACTTCCCTCTCCATTTCAAGGTAACAGTCTAGATCAGATTATTCTCCTGGACACCGTTGGTGAGCTCACTCATTTCTATGCTCTGGCAAAGGTTGTTTTTGTGGGTGGAAGCCTCATCCCTGTGGGAGGGCACAATATTCTCGAACCAGCCAGTTTGGGAAAGGGAGTCCTCTTTGGCCCTTATATGGACAATTTTGAGGAGATAGCTCAATCCTTTGTCTTGCGGGGAGCAGGGAGAGTAGTATCTAATAGAAAAGAGCTACTTGATAGTATTCTCGAGTTATTATCAAATCCTGAAGAATTAGAGAGAATGGGAAAGACTGCTCTGGAAATAGTCAAGGCTAATAAGGGATCTGCCGAAAAGAGCGCCAAATTGGCAAAAAATCTACTCACCCATAACTCAGGGAAAGGAGTAGTAGGGGGAAATGAATCAATTCTTACGATAGGGGATTAAAGTAAAATGAAGAAAAAGAAAAAAAGTAAATTCAAAAAGAGATTTGAACTGAATGCATCCTGGATTACATTTACAATTATGCGCATCTTGTTTATGTTTATGCCGGCAAGAACATTTCCTTTTATTGCCCGCTATTTAGAAGTCATCTCTCGCCTGTTTACCAGGAAGTACCGAAGGGTAGCTCTGGAAAACCTTACTTTGAGTTTAGGGAAGGAGAAGAGTAAAGAGGGAATCGGATATATTTATCGTGCCTGCCTTCTGGAAGTTGCCCAGAGTTTTTGTGAGCTGATTTCGGCAATGGTTTATGCTTTTAGGAACTCTTCACCCCTCGATCATCTAAAAGAAAAGTTTGTCCTGGAAGGAGAAGAAAATTTAAAACGGGCTCTGTCCCAGAGGAAAGGGGTAATAGGACTCTGTGCACACTTTGGCAATTTTCCACTGATGGGAATAGGACTTACCTCCCGTGGGTATCCATATGCATTGATCGTGAGACCAGCTGATGAATCGAGAGTAGAAGGCTACTTCCAGAAATGGAGAGACAAGTTGGGCTACGATTCCATACCTGCTTTCCCCAGGTCGACGGCGGTGCGTAGATCTCTGGGCGCTTTACGTCAAAACAAGATACTCGCTCTATTTGCCGATCAGAACAAGGCGAAAGGAGGAGTATTTGTCGATTTTTTTGGCCGTCCAGCAGGAACTGTTGTTGGACCTGCAGTAATGGCGTTAAAGACAGGTGCACCCGTAGTTCCGATATTCAACGTACGTCAGGGAGTGAATAAGCATAAGGTTATTATCGGTTCACCTGTTGAATTTGAGATATCCGGTAATCAAGATAAAGATATTTTCACCGTCACCGCTAAAATTACCAAGGTGATCGAGGAGTTCGTGCGGCGGTATCCCACCCATTGGTGGTGGTTTCACAACCGGTGGAAAGCTAAGCCAAAGAAGGAAGAAGAAGTGGAAACGCCAGAATCTTCCACTCCCTTCCTTTGAAATGTAGCTGTCCCGATGAATCGGGAGGAAGCTCTGCATTAAAATGGAGTAGCGGAGAGGAAGCTCCGCGTTTAAGGAAATGGACAGGATCTTAGTTAAGGGTGTGAATTGGATTGGAGATTCACTGTTTATGACCCCGGCTTTATCTGCTTTAAGAAAAGGATTCCCCAATTCTCATATAAGCCTTCTAATTAATCCCTGGGTGAAGGAAATATTTGATGGCAATCCCGATTTTGATGAGACAATTATTTATGACGAGAAAGGCAAAGAGCGGACCTTAAGAGGGAAGATTAGATTTATTCGCTCTTTAAGGGATAAGAATTTTGACATAGGCATAATTATGCAGCCACGTTCCTACAAGGCTGCTCTTCTCGTCTATCTAAGTGGAATTCCAGAGCGAATCGGCTATAGTCATTCACTGAGAAATATACTTCTAACCAGAATAGTAAAGCGCCCAAAGAGTTCTGTCCACGCTATAGATATGTTCCTGAATATCGTCCTTTCCCTGGGAGTGGAACCAGCGAGGAAGGAACCTTATTTGGCTTTCAGTCCAGAAGCAAACGCTTGGGCCGACAGGTTTTTGGAAAAACAAGGAGTTAAGGGAGGAGAATTACTAATAGGTATCAATCCCGGAGCATTTAAGCAATCTAAGAGGTGGCCGGAGCCAAGATACGCCGAACTATGCGACATGATGATTAAAGAATTAGGGGCAAAAGTTATCATTTTTCAGGGGCTGGGCGAAGATAAGATTGTAGGCAGAATAACAAATTTAATGAGAGAAAAAGCGCTAATAGCAAAGACAAGTATCAAAGAATTGGCTGCGCTTAGCCGGAGGTGCAAGTTATTCGTGGGTAACGATACGGGTCCTATGCATGTGGCTAGTGCCAGTGGTACTCCGGTAATTACTCTATTTGGCCCTGCCGACCCGGAACGTAGCCGGCCCTGGGGCAGGGATCATATAGTAATAAAGAAAGACCTGCCGTGCAGTCCCTGTTCGAGGACAGTCTGCAAAGAACTGAAGTGTATGGAATCGATTACCGTGGAAGACGTTTTTCAGGCGGTTCGAGTCCAGCTTAAGAGAATTGAATAATCCAGGAGGCAACACTCGCAACTAACAGAGGTTGAGAAAAAAGTTGAACAGGGAAATTCTACCACAGTTTGAGAAAGTAGTAATAGGCAGAACTACTATATTGGTAAAAGATGAATATAGAGACCAGATATTAAGTCAAAAAGGTAGTCTCTCGGGGAAGATAAAAGAAGGAGAATTGTTTCCCGGAGTCAGTTTACTCAAAGGCAGAAACGTAATTCCCTGCATTCCCATTAAAGGCTCCGATGACAGGATGATCATAAAACATTATGAACACGGAGGATTGTTTCGTAAAATAACAAGGGACATCTTACTGGGAAATTCAAGACCGTTTCGGGAGCTGGTCATCCTTGAGACAGCATTCCAGAAAGGCATCCCTGTTCCCGAAGCGCTTGCTGCCAGAGTAGACAGGATTTTTGGCCCATTCTATAAGGGAGAGATAACCTATAAGGAGATTCCTCATAGCACTAATTTATTGGAATATTTGAAGAGGCTCAACCGGAGACCGAAGGAGGAAAAGATATCTGCAAAGAGAAAGATAGTTAACTCCTTGGCAGAAGCCATTAAGAAAATGCACGCCTCAGGAATTTACCATGCAGATTTGAATATTAGGAATGTATTGATCCGGAATAAGGGAAAGGGAATTCAAGTATATCTCCTTGACTTCGATTGTTCCAAGGTTATAGAGAATATCTCGCTGAGAGCGAGGATCAAGAATCTGGCTCGTCTTAATAGGTCCTGTGAAAAATGGAAAGCGCCGCTAACTGATATGGACAAACTCAGATTCTTCCTCTCTTATTTTAGAGGAAATAGATTGGTGGAAGCGAATCCCAGAAAATATATTCGCCAGTGTTCACATTTCCATCTAGGGCACAGGATATACTGGAAATTTTTCGGTTAAGTCAAGAATGAATGAAAAAATGAACAAACTTTCAGTAATTATCATCACTTATAATGAAGAAGATAATATTAGAAGATGTTTAGAAAGTGTCAAGTGGTCAGATGAGATTGTAATTGTTGACGCTTTCAGTAGTGACAGGACAGTAGAGATTGCCAGAGAATTCACCCCCAGGGTATTCCAGAACAGATGGACCAACTTTTCTCAGCAAAAGAATTTAGCCCTGGGAAAAGCAAGCAATGGGTGGGTATTAAATGTAGATGCTGATGAAAGGGTTACACCAGAATTGAAAGAAGAAATCCTCACAATTCTCAATTCCCAGTCCCAATCTTTCAATGGCTACTATATAGCGAGAAGAAATCACTATCTGGGAAAATGGATCAGACATTGTGGATGGTATCCTGACTTTAAGTTACGCCTCTTTAGCAGAGAAAAAGGAAAATTTAACGAGCGGATGATACATGAGTCCGTATTGGTAGAAGGCAGGAAAGGCTACCTTAAATCCTGTTTAAACCATTATTCATACAAAAATTTGTCCGACCATTTAAGTAAAATTGATAAGTTCACTTCCCTGGCTGCCGAGGAAATGTTTACAAATGGCAGGAAAGGGAGAGTCTTCGATTTACTGTTCCGGCCGCCTGTTAAATTTATCAATATGTACCTGATAAAAAGGGGTTATCTGGACGGGACTTATGGGTTCATTGTTTCAATTATTGGCAGCTTCTACGTGTTTATGAAATATCTGAAACTCTGGCAATTCTCCCGGGAGAGACTCGATTGAAAATAGCCGCTATACTTCCGCATGTTGAGGTTTTTGGAGGGGTGAGAAGGTATATTGAAATAGGTAATAATTTTATAAAAAGAGGCCACTCCTTCAAAATATACCACAGGGAAGGAAGCCCTCCCACTTGGCTTGAGTTCTTTGGTGAGACAAGACCCGTAGAACAGGTAACTCGGGAAGAGAATGACATTGCCATATCCAGCGACTACTCAGTTCTTGATTACTTGGAAAGGGCCAATGCCCGGAAGAAAATTTTCTATTGTCTTCGTGAGCACAAGAATAATCGAAAAATATGTACCAGCGGGAAATTTCTCATTATGGGAAACTCTACCGGAATATGTGAGATGGTAAGGCGAAAGTATAAAAGAGAATGCATTGAGGCAATTGGCGGTATAAATCCCGAATTATTTTTCCCTGTAGAAACAAAGAAAGACAACTACGAGATAAAAATTCTCTGTTACGGGAGGATTTACAAGAAAAGGAAGGGAGTACAGAAGGTAATCAAGGCAACTGGTCAGTTGTACAGGAGATATCCTTCCTTAAGGCTCATGCTATTCGATACTCCTGTGGGCCATCCCAGGCTCGACGCCCGTCAAATGGTCAGGAGCAGAGTCCCGGTTACGTTTTACACATCTATATCTCAGAAAAGAATGGCCGAGCTTTATTCTCAAGCAGATATTTTTGTTAGCGCGGAAAAGAGAGCGGGATGGAGCAACCCTTGTGCGGAAGCAATGGCTTGTAAGGTTCCCGTAGTCTGCTCACCTTCCGGGACGAGAGATTTTGCTATGGATAGAGAGACTGCTCTGGTTTTTCATTTCAGATACTCTTTTGTAATTGCAAAAAAGATAGAGAGACTAATTGAAGATAGAGATTTAAGAGAACGTATAAGAGAGAAAGGCTATAAGAAAATTCAAGAATATACATGGTCAAATCTTGTGGAGAGGTTAGAGAAACAATTCATACGCCTCCTATGATATAAAAGGTGACAGGTACTTTTTTGGCGGCACCATTCCGGCCACTGTGTGGGCTGAAAAAAGGTCGCTGTCCCTATTTTCTCTATTTTCTATTTTTGGGAAGGGACGATGAGAGTCTGCTTTTTTGGGGGTTATAATCCTGGGTATATACGGAATGTAATTATCAAAGAAGGTTTGATAAAGAACAACGTGCAAGTGGTAGAATGTCGTACAAAGTCAAAATTCAAATTCTGGCTCAGATATCCGATACTGTTCTTTCAGCATCTTAAATTTTTTCTTATAAAATATGACTTTATTTTTGTTCCCGCTTTCAGGCACAAAGATGTTCTCCTGGCCAAGTTGATTGGCCTCATGACCAATAAGCCTGTAGTTTTTGACCCATTTGTCTCCCGGTACGAAACTAAAGTTGTCGACCAGAAGAAGGTGGCGCCATATTCCATGCAGGCAAGACATAATTTCAGGATAGACAGGTTGTCCTTTAAACTTGCAGATATAGTCCTGGCAGATACTTTGGCTCATGCAGACTATTATGCGAGAGAGTTTGGCATAGATAGGAGTAAATTTAAACGAGTTCCGGTGGGAGTGCCTGAAGAATTCTTCTCTCTATTTAAAGTGGAGAAGGAAAAAGAGAATAGAAAAAAAAGTTATTTCCTCATTCAATTCTATGGGTCCTTCCTTCCCCTGCAGGGAATAGAACATATTGTGCAAGCAGCCAGGATAGTGGCGAGGAAAGATAGGGCTATTCGCTTTGAATTGATAGGCTCGGGGCAGACTTTTCCCATGATTAGAAGATTCGTCGAAGAACTAGGATTAGAAAATATGATTCTCAGAGACTGGATTCCTTTCAAGGAGTTACCAGAGGTAGTCTCCCGTGCAGACATCTGTCTGGGAATATTCGGGAACACGGAGAAAGCTTTCAGGGTAGTTCCTAACAAAGTTTTTCAATGTCTATCTTTAGAAAAACCTGTAATCACTGGAAGAACTCCAGCCATTCTGGAATATTTTGAGGATAGAGAAAATATCTTCCTCTGCGAGGTGGCAAATGCTGACTCTTTGGCTGAGGCAATTATGCTATTAAGAGATAATGAAGAATTGCGAAGAAAGATAGCCAGAAATGGATATAAATTAATTCAGGAAAACTTTACTTCGGAATTGATCGGCAGGGAAGTAAAAGAAATTTTAACTAAGACTTTAGAGTAAAAAGATTGGAAACTGTACTACATATCGATTCAGCAAAAACATGGAGGGGTGGTCAGCAGCAAGTTCTCTATCTTGCCCAGAGGTTGACAGATTACCATAACATAATTGCCTGTCCTCCTCAAAGCCCTCTGGCAGAAAGAGCAAAAGCTACAGGATTAAGAGTTTTCCCCGTAGAGATGCAAGGAGAATGGGACCTCTTGGGAGTATGCAAATTAGGAAAGATAATAAGAAAAAACTCGATTAAAATAGTCCATCTCCATTCTCCTCATGCACACGCATTGGGTCTATTGGCAGCAAAAAGTGTTGGAAATTGCAAGGTCATTCTGTCTCGCAGAGTCAACTTTCCCATTAAGAGGAATATACTCAGTCGCCTGAAGTATTCAAATGTTGACCGGATAATAGCAATTTCTCAGAAGGTTAAACAGGTTTTGATGGCTTGTGGTTTACCGGAAGGGAAGATCGATGTTGTTTATAGCGGGGTAGACACAAAGAGATTTCAAAACGTAGAAGCAGACTATCTTGTCTCTGAATTGGCACTGGATAGAGAAAAGTTGATAATAGGAAATATTGCCGCGCTTACCTGGGATAAAGACCACAAAACTCTTATTGAAGCGGCAAGAATTGTGGTAGATGAATTTCCCCAGATAATCTTTTTAATAGCAGGAGAAGGCCCTCTTCGTAGAGAGATAGAGATTTCAATCAAAAAATTAAATTTACAGGAAAAGGTGAAATTATTGGGATTTCGCCAGGATATTCCGGAAATCCTTTCCCTTCTTAATCTCTTTGTGCTATCTTCCCGAGGGGAAGGCTTAGGCACTTCGCTTCTGGATGCCTTTGCTTCGCGAGTTCCCGTAGTATGCACGAATGTGGGAGGAGTCCCGGAGATTGTGAAAGACGGAGTGAATGGAATCTTAGTTCCTCCCGGAAATCCAGGCGCTTTAGCTCGTGCCATTATTTCTCTTCTAAAAAATAGAGACCTTGCGCGTCGAATAGCAGAAGAAGGTTTTCAACTGGTAAATAAGAAGTTCAGTATAGAAAAAATGGTCCAAGATACAAAAAAGATTTACGATCGCCTGGTAGTGTAGGGCTTTACGCCCGTAAAGATTTTGTAGTGTAGGGCTTTATGCCCGTAATAATTTTAGGAGAATTCCGATGAACATCTTCCACTACTATCCAAAGGTTTTGCCTGTGAAAAAGTATGGGGGAACGCAGAGGATAGCTGTTAATTTAATGAAAGAACAGGCAAATATGGGACATAAGGTGTATCTACTCAGCCTGGCCGGCACGCATCTACCTTCCATAAATGTTATGGCAATAAAGAAGCCGTTACGAAATCTTGAAGATTATATTCCTGATAATATAGACATTGTTCAACTATATGCTACACCGCAAGAGATTCCCCACAGACCTTATTTAGTCAGGATTGGAGGGAATGGCAAGCCGGGAGAAAAGTTTCTTCCCCATACAGTATTTGTGAGCAGGAACCACGCCATTCGCCACGGGAGCAGACATTATATCTACAGCGGGATCAATCTTGATGATTTTATTTACAGAGAAAAGAAGGGAGACTACTTTCTCTTCCTGGCAAAGGTCTCATGGAAAGTTAAGAATGTAGACTTAGCCATAAAATTAGCAAAAGTGATGGGATTCAGACTGATCGTCGCGGGAGGATGGAGACTCTCTTTTAGAAGGAATATCAAATTTGTAGGAGAAGTGGATGATAAAGAAAAAGCAGAACTTCTGGCAGGAGCAAAAGCCCTCGTTTTTCCCACAAACTGGGAGGAGCCCATTGGTAACGTGACACTGGAAGCAATGGCTTCAGGGACACCTGTAATTACCACTAACAAAGGAGCAATGCCCGAGATAATAACTTCTGAGGTTGGTTTTCGCTGTGACACCTTTGAAGAATTCAAGGAAGCCATAAACAGAATCGATGAGATCAGTCCCCGGAAATGTAGAAAGAGAGTGGAAGAGAATTTTACAGCGGGAATTATGACCCGGAACTACATAAAAGCATATGAAAAGATAATTCAAACGGGGAGCCTATAGCCTCTTTGCTTTGGTAGTGGCTTGTCCCCGTCCCGATAAATCGGGACGCCCATAAAGGGCTACACTACGGATAATGTTTTGGTAGTGTAGGGCTTTATGCCCGTAATGACTTTAAGCATTGGAGAAGAAAGTTGAAAGTGAGCGGATTTACTTTTGTAAAAGATGCTGTGAAATTTTCGTTTCCCGTAGTTGAGTCGATCA
>CAYOFG010000022.1:0-23705 GCA_964403285.1 uncultured Clostridia bacterium
TCCGTCCTGTGGTCAGGCTTCTCAATTTTGTCCGCACCATAGCTCCGCCTTTCCCCGGTTTATGGTGCTGAAACCATATAACAGTGAATACTTGACCGTCATGTTCAATATTCATCCCGTTCTTAATGTCTCCAGCTGAAATCATATACTAAATCTTTTCTCCCTCTTCCCCCTGGGGAAAGGGTTGGGGTGAGGGGATTATCCCTCTGTTAAAACCTCACTGCCTTTTTTCGTAACTAAAACCATATCTTCGATTCTCATCCCGCCAAAGCCTGGAATATAGACTCCCGGTTCAACAGTCAAGACCATCCCTGCTCTCAAAACCTGCTTGCTATTTTCGTCCACCCAGGGGAGTTCGTGGACATCCAGTCCAACCCCGTGGCCAGTCCTGTGGATAAAATAGTCACCTAGCCCAGCTCGGGAAATCACTTTCCTGGCTGCAGAATCGATACTGGAACACTTAACTCCGGGCTTTATATTTTCTATAGCAGCTCTCTGAGCCTCCCGCACTACCTGGTAAATCTTTTTATATTTCCCTTTAAACTCAAAGGCCAATGCGCCACGGAAACCTTCTCGTTTGTTATTAGTTATTATATTCAAAAATAGAGGCCTTGTCAAGTCGGAACAGTAACCCTTATAGACGCATCCCATGTCAATAAGCAGACAGTCGCCCGACTCAATCCTCCTCTCTCCTGTCCGATAGTGCGGATAGGCAGTGTTCTCTCCAGAAGCGACTATAATCTCAAAGGAAGGCTTTTCGGCTCCTCTCTTCTTCATAAAATACTCGAGCTGGCAAGCAATGACTCTTTCCTTCATTCCTATTCTAATTCTCTTCTTTATGAATCGAAAAGCCGCCACTGAGACCCGGGCACTCTTTCTGATAAGGCTCACTTCTTCTTCTGTTTTAACTACTCGCATCTCTTCTACTAAGTCATCTAAAGGCACTAACGTGGCTCCCCTCAAAACCTTTTCCATCTCCTTATATCTTTTGATTGAAATTCCTCCTGCTTCCAAACCCAACCTTCTTATTTTCTCACCAGTGAGAAATTTCCCCAGACTCTGCAAAAGCCTATTCCTGAAGCCTATCACTTCGAAGTCTCTCACTGCCTGTCTAGCCTGCTCGTATAATAGCTCGGGAACAAAAATCCTCGCTTTTCTTTGAGTCACCAGAGCGAAGCTCCCTTCCGCCCTAAAACCGCTCAAATAGAAAAGGTTAGAAGGATTATTGATTAAGAATCCCCCCATCTTCTTCTGCCCAAGAATCTCTCTTAACCTTCCCAGTCTATCAATCATTTCTTCTTTCGCCATCCTACCACCCTGAAATTTGAAAGATAGTTTGCAAAGACTTTAGGAATTTCAGCCAAAAAACCAGAATTGTACGGGTTCGATGAATCGAACCCCTACAATTAATGTAGGGGCTCAATTTATTGAGCCCGTTCGCATGTGCAAATGACCGAGCGACTCCGAAAACTATCCCCACCTACTAACAACCCAGGGATGAAGGGATAGTTGCAGGAGCTTCAATTCCGCCAGGGGTTTTTGTAGTGTAGCCCTTTATGGGCGTAATTCTTACGGGCATAAAGCCCTACACTACCGAGCGACTCCGATAACTATCCCTTCATCCCCACTGCAGCTCTCAATGCCAGAAGATAGCCATCCGCACCGAAACCACAAATCTGGCCAACAGCCACCGGCGCAATTAAAGATTTCCGACGAAACTCCTCGCGTGCATAGATATTTGATAGATGAACCTCGATAGTGGAAATCCCCGTAGCCACAATAGCGTCCCTGACAGCCACGCTCGTATGGGTATAAGCAGCGGGATTAATGATTAAAAAGTCGAATTTACCTCTGGCTTTTCCAATAAAATCCACAATCTCGCCTTCGTGGTTGGATTGGAAGAACTCGACCTCGCATTGGAGTTCTTTAGCTAATTTAACCACTTTCTCGTTAATTTCCTTTAGCGTCAGCCTGCCATATATTTCAGGTTGCCTCTTACCCAAAAGGTCAAGATTGGGACCGTTGATCACTAAAAGCTTCATTTTTCCTCCTAACAATTCCGTAGACTATTCCATCAGCCCTGTAACTACGTCTCTCACTATGTCTTCTGATACATCATTCCTCACTACAACCTTTCCTATCTTCTCTGGCAAAACGAACCTGACCTTTCCTGCACGCACTTTCTTATCCAGAGAGAGGACTTGTACGATACTATCTACGCTTAACTCCGTTCCTATTCTCCCCGGCAAACCGGCTTTTTCAATAAAATGTTCAATTCTATCTCTTGTCTCTTTTTTCAACATTCCCATCTTCTCGGCAATTCTGCACGCACCAACCATACCAATTGCCACAGCCTCACCGTGCTTGTACTTTTTATAGTCGGTAAGAGCCTCCAACGCGTGGCCCAGAGTATGGCCAAAATTGAGAATCGACCTTAGCCCTTTTTCTCTCTCATCCTTTTCCACAACTCCTGCTTTAAGCCTGCAACAGCGAGCCACAACCCTCTCCAGCACTTGCATATCGAGTTCTCTCAACTTTCCCATCTTCTTTTCCAGATATTCAAAGAATTTCTTATCGAGAATAATGCCATATTTAATCACCTCAGCCATCCCCACTTCCATCTCCTCAACTGGCAGTGTTTTCAAAACAGCAAGGTCAATATAGACGAGAAATGGCTGATAGAAAGAACCCACCAAATTCTTACTTTCCGGAAGGTTGACCGCTACTTTACCCCCGACGGAGCTGTCCACCTGCGACAGGAGAGTAGTGGGCACCTGAACTATGGGGAGACCCCGCATAAAGGTTGCCGCTACATACCCAGCCAGGTCACCAATCACCCCACCCCCCAATCCCACAATAATAGATTCCCTCTCCAACCTGTATTCCACGCACTTTGTATACAGCCTATTCGCCTCGGCCAGGGACTTATGCTCCTCACCATCGGGAACCTGGGCGACAAAGACTTGAAATCCAGCCCCCTGCAAGCTCTTCTCTACTGCCTCCAGGTAGTATCCTGCAATCGTGGGATTAGTAACAATAAGGCTCTTGATCCCTTTTGTGTATTTCTTAATCATCCCGCCTATCGTATCCAGAGGGTAACCTATAAGAATATCGTAGCTCTTCTCACCTAGCCCCACTTTTACTGTTTTCATCTTTTCTCTCTCTCAGATAAAAATTTTATAATCTCATTCACAACTTCCTCTATCCCTTTATTAGAAGTATCAATCATCCTGCTACACCTTTTATAAAATTGTTTCCTCTTTTCTAAAAGTTCCTTTATTTTACTTACAGGGACATCTACATTTAGTAGTGGCCGATAATTCGTTTTACTTGTCCGCTTCAAAATCACCTCAGGGGAAGCAGTTAAACATATAATCGTCCCATTTCTTTCCAGCTCTTCCATATTTTCACTTCTCTGGACCACTCCCCCACCGGTATCTATAACAAAGTTATCCAGCATCGCCACACACTTAACAGCTTTTGTCTCTACATCCCGGAAATAAGGCTCACCTTTTCTCGTGAAAATTTTGGGTATCGACATCCCCACATCTTTCTCAATCACCTCGTCAGTACTGATGTACTTCATATTCAATTTTTGGGCTAACTTTTTCCCTATAACCGTTTTGCCAGTGCCCATCATCCCTGTTAAAACAATATTCATCGATTAACCTCAATTTTCATTATATCAATGATAGCATAATCATTGTAGGCACAAATTTCCCGATTGAAAATCGGGATGCATAATCAAAATGGGAATATCTAAATTCATCCGGAGTCCTTGCGACAGCAAGGTCTCCTCCCTTTTGAAAGTACTTCCTTTAATAATAGTTTCGCTTCCTAAGTTGCCGTAGAGCCTATCCTCATAACTATTTTCCTCTCTCAAGTCGCAGCCTCGTTTCCTTATATGCGGACGCTTGTTCTGTTTTGCCCTGCTCCAGGAAACAGAGCTCCATATATCTTAAATAATCGGGATCGTCAGGAGAGCCTTTTTCAAGTAGATATTTCTCCTCTAATTGTGATTTCTCTGTCGATAACTGAAGCTGGAGGAATCCCTTTTTCGACCCCAAAGCTTGCTTTATCCTCATCAAAAGATAGTCCGGACAGGCCTTGGGAATTACTGCAAATAGTCCTTTTGAGTAAGCATCTCTTATCAGCTCTTTCTTCCCTCTGGTGTGAGCCGCCGTGTAAACAACTACAGGAACTTCCCTTGCCCAGCACCAGTCCCTAAGGTTTTTAAATAGCTTTCCTCCCGTTATCCCTGGCATGTCGAGGTCCAGGATAATCAAATCAATCTGTTTCATTTTTTCTGAAGCCAGATTTACAAAAATTTGAGAAACCTTCACGGGGTCATCAATGCTGGAGACTTCATATCCATTCTTCTCCAAAAGAAGCTGGGTTGATTTAATGGTTTGTCTCTCATCATCGATTATAAGGATGTGTGGTGCCATTAATTACCTCCCTTAGAACTTTCAATTCTGATTTTCCTCTTTTTAAAAGCAGGCAATAAAATAGTAAATGTTGTGCCCTTTCCCACTTCGCTTTCCACATTTATCTCTCCTGCGTGTAGAGCAACTATTTCTCTGACAATTGTCAATCCTAAACCCGAGCCTTCTACTATTTGGTCTCTGCCTTTTGTCTTAAAGAAAGGATTAAATATCCTGGGTAAATCTTTCTTTGGTATTCCTGGCCCGGTATCGCTCACCTTTATTCTAATATCTTCCTTTTCAGAAGATATACTGATTTCTATACCCCCTTTATCAGTAAATTTTATCCCATTCTGAATCAGATTTCTAATCAAGCGTTCTATGCTCTGCTCATGACCATAGGCTAATGGCAGTCTCTCTTTCCTATTTAACCTGAGGGATATCTCTTTCTTTTTTGCCTCGGGCGTGAAGTCTTCCACTATCCGCTTTACCATCTCGATTATGTTAAAATGGCTAAAGAGAAATTTCTTCCTTACGTGCTCGTATGCCATCTGGCTCAATTGATACATATCACTTAGCCCCTGGGCAACAAAGTCAATGTTTTTCCTCACAATCTTCAGATACTTTTCCTTCTCCTCTTCGTTCAATTTCCCCTGCTGCATCAGATATAGATAAGTCTGGACGGGGTCAAGAGGAGTACGTAAGTCGTGGCTATATCTATAAACCAATAGCGACTGCTCATAATTGAAGAAAGAGTAACGAAACATCACTTCAGCATCTCTGGCTATCTGTGAAAGTATCTCCAAATCTTGCCTGTTATACATTTCTCCAGAAAGTTTATCACCAAGATTCAATACGCCTTTTAATTCGTCATCTATGTGTAGTGGAACGCTGATAGCTGCTTTTACCCTATCCATTTCCCTAATAATGGGGTCGTGCTGAGAGAAAGGCGGCTGTATTTTCAGCACCTCCTTGATTGCAATAGTCTTCTCTTTTTTAAGATATGAGACTAAAGGACTTTCTTCTTTAAAGAGAATATCTTCTATCTCCTCTCCTTCCTTGAAGCCCGCATTTGCCTTGACGAAATATGATTTGCCTTCTTCATCGTAAATCATGAAATTACAATACTTCGTGCCTATAGTATTAGCAACATCTTTTACCAGACTCTCTGATAGTCTATCCAGACTGAAAATGGAAAACCACTTATCACTAATCCGACGGAGCTTCTGCTGGTATCCGTATTTGCCTCCGAGGATAACCGGCAGAAGCAGCCTTCTCAAAGGTCCATAAAGAAGAGGCGAAGTAATCGCAGTGAGGATAATCATGGCTATCATAACCTTGGGTGAGAAGAATGCCATTCCTATGGCTATAAAAATAGCAGCAGGAATCAATGAAGAAGCCAAGCGGACAGTAGTATCTCTTATTGCAAAAGTAATGTCCATCAGGCGATACGTGACTATAGCGTAAGCCAGTAATATATTCCCCACAAAAACGAAATAAGCCCCAAAGGGATTAAACGGATAGAGATTAATGTCATATCCCAAGGCGAATCCTGCGGAGCCTCCTGAAAAGCCAATCAAGGCAGCCCAGAAAAGATATTTCAATTGATTACGCCTGAGACCGGAAGAACGCCTGTATCCCTTAAACAGATTCACAAGGCAGAAAACTATGCAAAGTAGAAAACCAAGAGCCAGAGCAGGGTAAAGGAAACCTGCTTGAAAGAGGTAATTAAAGCCAAGTCTCGGAATGGGGTCTTTAGCGAACCAGTTAGTAGAAGCATTGGCCGCTTCAAAGAAAATTCCAATCCCGTAAAGAAAAGCCAAGGTCTTAAAGGACAGCCTTTTTTCCAGTAACCAGTAAACCGACCGCAAGAAGAATATGGGCATGAAAATAGTGCCGAAAAGATTAATCCTGATGGCAAGCATTTCCTGGGCGCTTGTTGAAGCGATTGCCTGTTTGAAGAATCCAAAACCGTAAAGGGCTACTGTAATTGAAAAAAGGGCAAAGAATTTGTTAACCGCCCTTTTTGGACTCCTGAAGTAGACGATGAATGCTATCACTAGACTGACCGAGAATGTAAGCAGTCCTGCAACAGCATAATGGTTCATTTTGCCGTTCCCTTCTGAAAGGCAGGCTTAACAAAGTCAGGATTTCTGCATATTAAAGAAAACCCAGTGTCCTTGAGGCGCACCTCTTTGCAACCGCACGTATTGAATATGATTCCATAAGATTTACAAATTTCATTCATTTTCCTATACATTCTTTTTTTCATTTCTAAAGGTATGGAAAGAGCCACTCCTCCCGCTATGTAGCATTTCTCATTTAAGAGTTCCATGGATTTTTGCAGGAAGGGTTCTTTCTTTAACCGCTTAAGAAATCTTCCGAAACTGAACACATACGTTCCGGTTATGTCTTTCATGCCTATCTTGGCTATCGCCTTTATTGTGGAATTCAGTGCCCCATCTGTATCGTCAATTAGCGGAAAAATCGGGTCCATTCTGACACCAGTCCGGCAGCCTATTTTAAGCAGCCTCGACACGCTGCTGAGCCTTTCCTCCGCGGATGGACAGTCTGGCTCAAGAAGCTTGTTTCTCTTTTCATCTAAGCTTGTTACGCCTAGAACCAACCCCTCGATAGAAGAAGAATATCGCTTCAGCAGCTTTATTGTTTTGTCCGGGATTATATCCTTCGTGGAAATGTTGAACACAAGCCCTTTGGGCAACAAGTACTCCAGCAGTTCATGAGTAAGATCCCTGGCTTTCGGCGCAAAAGGATCGCTGGAAGGACTCAGATATATGGGCGATAACGGAGAAATATCTTGTTTATACATTGGTCCCATGTCAACGGGAACGGGAAAATCCTTAATGAAAGGATATTTCTTGCGTGACTCTTCTTCATTAAGCCTCGAAAAATGACAGTACAGGCAGCCGTGTTCACATCCAATAGTCAAATCAACGGCATACATATTGCATGAGTGAGCTATGCGGACAAAGGAAATCTCAGGCCGCTCAGTCAGGACACTGGAAGGATTGAAAAGCTTTTCCGCCTCATCGGACAAAATCCCTTTCAAAATCGACAATGAAGGTCTGTTAGCCTCGCATTCAGAAAAGCTTATTCCATACCGGAATTGCCTACCCCTGGCAAAGGTTTTTTTCCATACAACGCTTACTTCTACTTCCACCCCCTGTGCGTCTATGGGATTAGGAGAATAGCAGGGAGGAAGGTCTATCCGCAGCTTGAAGGACGGGGAATCGGGCAGGGAGCTTTCCAGTAATAGGCACAAGCCCTCCTCGCTGAGATTAATGGCCTCTCCCGGAAGGGCCAGCAAGGAGCGTGTCAGCGAGTCCTTAATTTCTATTTCGACGGGAAAGATGCTTGAAACCCGCTGAGATTTTCTTCTACCAAGAGAAACATCTTTCATTTTCATAAGCCTCCTGATTTAGCCTGACCTGACTCGCAAAACGTTAAAGGCATTTTGTAACGGCCCTGCTCAAGAGGTCCAAACACACTAGAACCTTCTGGGCTATTATATTTCTTTTTACGAAATAGGTCAATAAAGAACTTTACGGGACTTTGTTTAACCTTGAATTGCTATTCCCATAAAAAAAGCCGATTTAAAAAATCGGCTCTAATTCACCTTATATAAATTGCTCTTTTTCCCAAACTTTATAACAGGAGAATACAAACTCTACGAAGAATGGTTTTTCTTCCTAATCCTTTCCTTCACGTACTCAAGAATTATATCTCTGTCCTGTTTTCTAATTTTTGCGAATTTCACCCCTCCAAAATATTTGTTACTTCCTTTATATTTTTTTCTTTTTTCTATTCCCTTAATCCAAACAACCTTTGCCAAAACACAAATGGAGACGATCCTGCTTTTGAAGAAGTCAAGGGGTTGATATATTTCCATTTCCATAAACGTTGAAGGTGGAACAAATCTATCACCTTCAAACCTTAATCCCCTATCGCTAATATCCTTGGCAATCCACTCTATTATCCTATAATCATTTTTCAATTTACAGAAAATAAGAATGTTATCCTTAATTCGAGAAACTTTTCTTCTCTCTTCCCAGTCAGAATATCTTTCCTTTACACGTTCCATCTCCACCAATTCTCTCCTATTTTCTCCACGCTTAATCGACAAAGGAATTGTTTTCTGTTCATTCCCAGAAGTCTCGCCGCTTTCCTTCCATCTCCGGTGACCCTCCTTAGAACCAGGACCATAAGTGCCACCTCGAAGTTCCTATTCGCTTCCTTAAGATGAGTTCCTTTCTTTAACATCTCTTCTGTAACATTTCTTATGAGGATTTCTACATCTAAAGGCAAAATGTTACATTGTTCACTCATGTTCGTTTATTTTCCTAATTGATATCTCTATTTTTTACAAGTTTTTCCTCTGTTTGTATGATGATACTGTTGAAAAATGGTAGCCGACGGCTTTAGCCGGCGAAAAATTGCTGTATCCTTTATCATCTTTTGTCATGTTTTTACGCAAACTGAAGTTTGCGGCTACAAAATTGAGTTTTTCAACAGTATCATAATTGATCCAAAGTACTAAAATATTTAGGGCAAAAAATGTGCCAATTAGTCCTTATTAATCCAAAAAATAAAAAATCCCCTCAAGAAATATATCTTTAGGAGATTTTAAAGAAAGCTATTGTCTTCTGACACATTATTTGCACATTTCCTATTTATTTTGCATAATAAATTGTGCTTTTATTCTATATCCACCCAAAGCTTATCACATTTTAATGGCAATCCAATGGTAAAGATTGTCCCTTCTCCCTCTTTGCTCTCCACACGGATATGACCCTTATGCTCTTCAATTATTTTCCGACTAATAGATAGCCCTAATCCCGTACCTCCATTCTTTGTGGTAAAGAAAGGATTAAATAAATTGTCTAAATTCTCTTGGGAAATTCCACAACCAGTATCTTCAAATCTTATAGTAACAAACCCTGCGGTATCGCTGACCACAACCTCTTGACCGAGATTGGTGACAATCCTCAGGTCCCCTCCTTCAGGCATAGCCTGGATAGCATTGAGAACTATGTTCATAAAGACCTGCTTCAATTGTTCACCATCTGCCACAATTTGTGGGATATCTTTACCGTACAGTTTAATCACTTTAATATTGGATTTGGACAACTCCGTATTCATTAAGGTCAGTATACTGTCAATAACTTCCTCTACATTGATGGACTGGAATTCTGGTTGGGAGGAACGACCAAAATTTAGAAGTTGATTTAGAATATTCTCTACTCTTTCCAATTCCTCGGGAATAATAGTTTGAAACATATCTAAAAATTCTTGATTATCAAATTTCCGGGGTGCCAACTGAGTAAATGTCTTGATAGAAACCAAAGGATTTCTTATTTCATGGACTACACTTGAGGCGAGTGTTCCCAGAGCTGCTAACTTGTCAGCCCGGTGTAAGCTCTTTTCTATCTCCCTCATTTCCTCGTATAACTTAGCATTTTCAATAGCTATAGCTGCCTGATTAGCTACAGTGGAAAGCAGTTCCAAGTCTTCAAAAGTAAACATATCCCCGGACATCTTATTGTCCAAACTGAAAATACCAATTAGCCTGCCCTTTACCATCAAGGGAATACAGAGCATCGCTCCCATTTCCTTCAATTTATCTAATGTGTCATTAAATTCTCTCTGTGCTTTACTGTCTATTTGAAGAAATTCTTTTCTACTACGGAAGATTTCAATTTCTTCTTTACTAAATATTCTTTTCTCTTTTTCTAACCATTGAATAAGACAGTTATCTCTTTTAAAAGAGATTTTATCAAAGATTTCTTTTCTTAAGCCTTTTCCAAACTTAATCCTGAATTCTTCTGCCTCTCTATCCCATAGCATAAGAGAACCTCTATCTATGTGCATAATTTCGGTTACCTTATTGACAATCAGGTTGAGTAACCTATCCAGTGAGAGAATGGAAGTCACTGCTCCACTGAGGTCTTTGAGGGTCTTGTGATAGTCATACTTGTCCTTGAAGAATAACTTATCAACTATTCTTTGAATTCTATTCCTTAATGGCTGAAAGCTGACTGCAATAACCATAGCTGCCAGTCCATTTACCAAAAGTGAGCCCTGAGCAAATCGTGTAATGCCAAAAACCCCATGAAAAACTCCCACAATTATAGCGTAGATAGCTGTTATAGAAGCAGTCAATGATGCATAAACAACGCTTTTCCTGACGACAACTTCAATGTCCATCAACCGATGCTTTACAATAGCATAAGCAACAATACTGGTAAAAACAATGGCAGCCATATTCCCCAGGGGATAAATCTTTATCCCGAAGGATGGAAGAAAATTAGTTAAACCAACTAACGTAGTCAGCAAGGTCGCTACGAGAAAATATGCTATCCGATTCCGCTTAATTCCAGAAGGCGTCTCTCTATACTTTCGAAACAGAAGTACCATAGCATACCCTACAAAAAGTATAAGGTTCAATATAAAAAGCTGAAATATTAGTCCTGCGTGAGGGAAATATTCGTTACCAACTTTCAAAAATTCACTTACAAAAAAGCCTGACAATTTAAGAATGGAAAAGACTAAAGCAGCTCCATAAGAAGTGTAAAGCATCTGCTTTTCGGATTTACCCTTATATTCTGTAAAAGCCAACATGAGTCCAAGAACACCCGGAGGGAGTAGCACCAGCCCAATGCCAAATATTTTTGACCAATACCAGGCAAAATGTTCATTAGGAGCAATAATCAAGCCGAGGATATTAATATTCCAGACTGTCAGAATAAGACATAACGAGAAAAATGTTCTATACAAGTCATTTTTCTTGTCTCTTGTGTAGACAAAGAGACCCAGTCCAAGATTGCCTACAGCACTAATTATTACTGGAAGAGTAATGAGACTCATCCTTCCTCCTAAAGGAAAGAAACTAAAAATACCTAATAAGTATCCAAGCTACAATACTGACAAGAGAGGGAAAAGAGATTAGAGATTCATCTTTTAACTTCCGAGGTTTCTTGAACAATACTTTCTTTAAAATCATCAGGATGAATGGCTTCAGGAAGAGACCTTGCTACATCGTTGAGTGCAAGATTTACCATTATGGGAGAGATTCTGTCCTGCAATCGCACATTGTTCTTGTTCCATAAACTCCAGACTCCCCTCAGCCTTTTAAAAATCGCTTCATAAGAGTTCACTTGTTGCATAACCCAATTATATCCGTTCTGCAAAGCTTCCGGAGACATCAATTTCGGCTGGAAACAGACCTGTCTTCCATCATATTTTCTCCAATCATTATATAATAACCGACCTTGCTTGTCAAACCTTTGGAATAACCGCGTTCCCGGAAAAGGTGTGAGAATGCTTAAATTGGGTATCGCTAAATCGGTACTTTTGATAAAATCCACTGTTTTTTCAAAGACAGTCTCATCGTCAAAATCGTAACCAAAAATGAAAAAGCCCTGGATTTCAATTCCCAAAGACTGTATCTTCATAATATCTTCTGCATATTGTTCTACCTTGTACGACTTGTCTTTTTCCATCTGTCTTAGATTGGCACTGACTAAGGACTCAAACCCAATTACTACCTTTCTGCACCCGCTTTCTGCAAGCAGGGAAAGCAGTTCCTCATCTTTTGCCAAATTTATTGAGACCTCAGCGAAATAGACTATTTTGAGAGAAATCAGTTCGCGTAACAACTCTTCGGTGTGCTTCCTGTTCCCAATAAAGTTATCGTCAACGAAGAAAAATAGTTTCTTTTCTATATCCAGCAATGTTTCCACTTCTTTTATTGTGTCTTTCACAGGTTTATAGCGATACTTTCCGCCTGACATAGCTTTTACAGTGCAGAATTCACAATTGTAGGGACATCCTCTGGTAGTCTGGATTGTGTGGTAAAAATATTTTTCATTTTTTAAAAGGTCCCAACGGGGAATTGGTAAATTTTCAAGTTCTGGCAACTCGGAAGACTTATAAAATGGCTGAAGTCTATTCTCTCTGAAATCCTCAATAAGATTTCTCCACACATTCTCAGCCTCTCCAATTACCACTGCATCTGCATGTTGAATAGCTTCATTGGGTAACATAGAGGGATGAATCCCTCCCAGGACAACAGTAACCCCTCTCTGGCGAAACTCATCGGCTATCTCATAAGCCCGGGGCGCCAGCCAGGTATTACAGGTCACCCCTACAAGGTCAACATTTTTATCAAAATCTATCTGTTCAATATTCTCATCAGTTATATTTACTTCAATATCTTCGGGAGTTAATGCAGCAATGGTCGGCAGAGCCAAAAATGCAGTTGTATACTTATTTACCCCATATAGAAGGGAATGAAACTTGCCATCCCAGAGCCCTCTCCCATCTTCAGTTAAACTATTCTTTGGCGAAATTAACTCTAATTTCATTAGTTCTCCTCCTTAAAAGAATAATCTATTCTTTTGTTGGAAACAAGATTACTTCTTTATGGGAAGCAATGCTGGCACCTTCCTCCGATAATCCTCATATTCTTCTCCAAACTTTCTCATAAGCTCTTTCTCTTCCAAATGCAACCTGATGAGGTTAAATGGAAGATAAATAAGAAAGACCCCTATCAGAGTATAGTAAGCATTGGCAATGAGTGGTATCCCGAGATATGCCATTAGATTACTCAAATAGGCTGGATGCCTGAGATAGCGGTAGGGTCCATATTTTATTAATTTGTGTGATTCTCTAATCTCGATATGGACGCTCCAGTACTCACCCAGGGTGAGCATAGCCCACCACTTTAGCCAGATACGTATAGCCACTATCCCTACACCCATCCCACTTATCCATAAATTAATCGTTCTGGGAATCAAGAAATACTCCCCTATAGTCCCAGATATGAGCAAAATATAAGTTATAGAAAAAGCAATCCCTGTCCATTTCGCCAACTTTACACCTTTTGCCTTTTTCCAGTTAGGCAACAGGGACTCAATCACCCGCTGAATTGCTATGGCCCCAATAATAATTAGAAATATAGTATTAGACAAGACAGCCAGACCCTTTTAAAATTTCTTGATTTACTCTACTTACCAATTCTTCTATACTTTCATAATCCCCGCGGGAAAGATATTTTCGCGCTTTGTTCCTCAAATCTCTCGGCGACATCCTTGCATATCTTGCTATTGAAGCTGTCTCGCTTGTAACCTGAGTTAATATTCCATTCTTTTCTAACAAGCGTATGAAGCTTTCAGTCTCTTTGGTAATTTCTTTAAATGACTTTCCGTTAAGCCTATACTCAGAAGAAGATTCCCACAGGGTCGGCGGATAGAATGATTTTATCTTATACAGCATCGCCTCCTTTAGATAACTCTTCCGATTTCGTATATCAAACCCATACTTCTGGCTATTCTTCTCCCAATCTGTGCCTAACATAAGAGCGGGAAACCAGACTACAACCGAATCGGGTCTCATCCTCAATAATAGATTGAAGCTCTCTTTTTTTGTTTCCTCTGTTTCGTGAGGAGCAGGAATAATCACACTTCCCACCACATATAAGCCAGCTTCCTTACAGGCTTTTATCGCTTTTGTTATCTCACCAATTCTTACTCCTTTATTCATACTCTCATCAAGTATTTTCTGACTGCCTGATTCTATCCCGAAAAATAATGAATAACAGCCTGACTTTCTCAATAGTTTAAAGTCCACAACCAAACCATCCCTTATATGTGCAAAGGCACTGTAAGTAACTTTCAACCCTCTGTTTAAAATCTCATCTGCAATTCCTTTTTTTAAAAAAGGTGGGGGATTAGAGCCAGCAAACCTAAAGCTTGTAAACCCGTATTTTCTATTCATTTCTTCCATTTGTTCTACTACTGCTTCTGGTGTCCTTTCTCTCCATTTATTTCCACTCTTGATAGGATGGATGCAGTAACTACAATGGTTAGGGCAACCTCTACTCTCATCAATAAATACCATCTTTATTTTCTGGTTTCCTTTCATTGCTAAATATACATCTTCATCATACACTGGAAAGAAAAGAGAATCCAGGTTCTCTATTCTTCTTATGGGAGTGGTGATAATTCTACCATTAGTTTTATAGATTAGATTGGGTATATCTTCCAATTTCCTCTTTCCCGAGACATAATCTGCCAACATAGTTATGGTCTCTTCTCCTTCTCCATAAACAAGTGCATCGAAGATATCACATACATCAAATATATTTTCCTTAAAAGAATCAACGTGAGGACCTCCGGCAAATACAGGAAGTTTAGGATTATCCTGTTTAAGTTTCTCAGCAATAGCTATTGACCCTTCAAAACCATCGCCAGTCCATAATTTTAGCCCTACAAAATCTACTTTGTATGCTTTAGCATATTCACTGATCTCCCGGGCAATCTGGCGTGCTTTTTCCTTTTGTAACTCATTTATCCGGTCATCCAAATCTCGAAAAGCACTCAGGTCATCCCTTTGAGGCAGGAGACCCATCTCAAGAGAAGATATAATCTTTCTGGTCAAATAGCTTAACTCATCACTATATTCACGGGGAAATAGTCTTCTTATTGTGTCTACCGTAGCATAATCCAATATTATAGTTTGGTGGCCCTTCTGGATGAGTGAGCCTGCCAGATTAGCCAAGCCATTATCTAAGGCTAAACTGCGCATTACTGCAGGATAGCCAGAGTAGTTTATCAAAAGACTGCGAGTCAAATTGTATACTCTCCCATAATTTAGAATCCTTAATCAAAACTGGAAACTACTAGTCTTTCCGTAATCCTTACACCCTTCCAGAAAACCCTGGTAAAATTGCTGACCAGTTGTTTGGGAAACGACAGATTTCCTTCCCTCCCGATTCTTATCTGTAGCGTAGCATCTCCGATATAGATTGGCTAAACACTCGTGGAATATTTTTAATGGCAGTTTTGTGGGTAAGAGCGAATGACAAAAATCGAATAGTTCATAATTCCAATCTATCAATTCAGTGTATCTTTTCTGGAAGAGCTCAGTTCCTGGAAATGGAGTCAATATAGTAAATACAGGATGGGTAAGGTTTAGCCTGTCAACATAATCTCCCAGGGCAACAAAGTCCGAGACTGTATAATTGGGGTCTATTAAGAAGTATGCTGCAATTTCTACTCCCTGGGCATGCAAAATCCGAATTGCTTCTTCATTATTCTTGATGGTGTTCTGCTTTTTGTGCGCCTGCAATTCTTCATCCCTGAAGGACTCAAAACCAATAAGAATCAGTTCCAAACCGATTTCCCGCCACTTCTCAATTATTTCGGGGTGTTTCACTACAGTATCTGAACGGGCATAAAGTTTATATTTTTTTCTAATCCCTCTCTCTTTTATAGCCTGATACATCCTCTCCGCTCTTTTCACATCATGCAAGGTGTTATCATCAACAACATCAATGTACTCCTCTTCTATACCAGCCAGTTCATCTGCCACACACTCAGGATCGCGTACTCGGTACTTCCCTCTGGCAACTTTCCACATTGCACAAAAATCGCACCTGTAAGGGCAACCGCGGGAGGTATAAATAGAAGCCATAGGCTGCCATATTCCCCTAAAGTATTGATGGCGATACTTCTTGGTTAAATGCCTATCTGGAAATGGCGCTACATCCAGATTTGCAATTACTTCTCGAGGAGGAGTAAAAACTAACTTCTCATTTTGGGGAAGTGCCAGACCTTTAATTTTACTGAAGTCCTTTTTGGTCCCGTATGCTTCTATTAATTCTGGAAAGGTAATTTCGCCCTCTCCAATAACAATAACATCAATGAATTCTTTATTAAAGTCTTGAGGCATCAGTATTGCATGGTGCCCACCAACAACAGTTAGAATATGCTGGTTATACATCTTGACCTTTTTAAGCGTAGCTAATGCCGCATAAACACCAGCAGTATAACTTGTGGTAGCCACAACATCGGGCTGAAATACCTCCAGTTCCCGTTCAAGGCAGTCATCTAACCTCATATCCAGAATTCTAACTTCATAATTGGTAACACAAGCTGCTATTATTTCTAAAGCTAAAGGCTCATTAAGCACAAGCCTTCCCACTGCCAAATCGATTGGGCTGACAGGTGGTTGGATTAATAATACCTTCATTTTCTTCTTTTTGAAGAATTTGTATATCTTTTCAGAATCACGGAGGTGTTATTCCCTCCCTGGCCAAATGAGTTGACCATTGCTACTCTCAGTTCATGCATACGGGCTTGATTGGGAACGTAATCGAGGTCGCACTCAGGGTCAGGTTCCTCATAGTTTATTGTTGGGGGCAAGCAATTATTCTCAATGGCTAAAGCAGCAGTAATAAACTGGATACTCCCTGTAGCAGCCAGCGGTTGACCTATCATTGACTTTATGGAACTTATAGGTATCTTATACGCATAATTGCCAAATGCAAGTTTAATAGCCCTTGTTTCCCTCTTATCCGCTGTCAGAGAAGAACTTCCATGAGCATTTATATAGTCTACATCTTCCGGCACAAGACCTGCATTCTCCAGAGCAATTCTCATAGTCCTGGCTACTTCTTTACCCGTAGGTTCCATCTTCAGCATACTATAAGTATCATTGGTTATCCCGTAACCAGCCACTTCTCCATAAATCTTTGCTCCTCTTTTCAGAGCGTGTTCCAACTCCTCCAGGATTACTGCTCCCGCTCCTTCAGAGAGAACATAGCCATCCCTGAACCTCTCAAAAGGACGGCTGGCTTTTCTGGGATCTCCGTTACGCCTGCTCAAAACGTGTGCCGCGCAGAAAGAATCAAAAGTAACAGGAAAGAGAGGAGCTTCTGCGCCCACGACAACCATTAAATCTGCCCTCCCACTATATATAGTTTCAAAAGCATATCCAATAGCATTAAGCCCGGCTGAACAACCTGTAGAAATAGTTATATTGGGTCCACCTACTTTTAACTCAATAGCAATTGCGCCCACACCTGCGTTAGGATTCATAGCCATAGCAGAAAATGGACTAACCCCTTCCACCCCTTTCTCGTGAAAAATCTCACACTGTTCTTCCACTATTTGCAGACCACTGATGGCAGTTCCCAGGGCCACCCCCGCTCTGTTCTTGTCTTCTCGGGAGAGCTCCAGCCGAGTATCTTCTACAGCCATCTTGGCAGAAGCCAGAGCAAACTGGGTAAATCTACTCATAAACTTAGCCTTCTTTTTACTCATATATTTTGTTGGATCAAAGTCTTTGATTTCACCCGCTATCTGCGTGGGATACTGAGAGACATCGAAACTGGTGATTCGGGAAATGCCAGATTTTCCTCCTTTTAGGGAGGTCCAATAATTATCTTTGCCAATTCCATTGGGAGCTATTACTCCCAAACCTGTAACTACTACCCGCTGTCTCATCTTCTATCCTGTATAATTAGAGATAGGTTTCACTATCTATTCCCAAAAGCCTTGCCGTTCTTCTCTTATCCCCTCGAGTCTTTTTTAATATCAGGATTATTAGTTTCTTAGAAAAGAGTCTATTTGCCTCCTCAAGATGAGCATTCTTTTTAAGCATCATTTCCTTGACAATTTCTATAAGCATCTCTACTTCGCACGGCAAACTGCTTTCTCCACATTCCTCATTATTGGTTTCCTCTTTTCCCTTCTTTCTGGCCACTATTCTTCCTCGCTCACAGCTAACCTTGTCAACTTCTTATAGTGCAAATATTATGCCAACTTCCCCAAAAATAAAAAAAGTCATCCAGGATTCCCAGATGACTTTTAAAGATTTTAAAAATAATGATTTTATACGTATGTGCTATTTAGAAATTTTTAAAAACTTTTTCCTTTCACACCTCCCAATTCTCCAATTTATTGGGCAAAACCGTCAGAGAGACTACTCCCTAAAAACCAATCAATTGCTAAAATACTTATGATTCTATATCATCATAATTTTCTGTATAATTTGCACAAAAATTTATGCTTCTTATAAAAATATCTAAACTTTCTTAATGCCTAAATTCTGCATCTTCAGCATCAATGTATTACGATGTATACCTAGTATCTCTGCTGTTTCTGTCTGATTCCAATTCACTTTTTCTAATACCCCAAGGATAAACTGCTTTTCAAACTGTTCCCGTGCTCCCTTGAGAAGCATTCCTTCTTCTCCTATATTATTCTCTTCTGTCTTGACCGTTAATAGAATATCTAAAGGAAGTCTTTTACGAGAAATAACATCTTCTTTTGTTAAAGCCACCAATCTCTCAATGACATTCCGTAACTCTCTCACATTTCCCGGCCATCCATAATTCATCAAAAACTCCATAGCCTCAGGAGTTATATCCTTTATCTTCTTACCAAATTCCCGACTAAAAATCTTAAGAAAATACCTCGCTAATAGAGGTATATCCTCTTTTCTCTCTCGCAAGGAAGGAAGCTCTATAGGCACCACATTTAACCGATAATATAAGTCCTCTCTAAACTTCTCTTCTTTTATTGCCTTCTTCAGAACAACGTTGGTAGCTGAAATTATTCTCACGTCAATCTTTATAGTTTTTACCCCTCCCACTCTCTGAATCTCTCTTTCCTGCAGTACTCTCAAAATTTTCCCTTGCATATCTGGCTTTAAATTCCCGATTTCGTCCAGAAAGAGTGTTCCCTGGTTTGCTAATTCAAACCTTCCCAGCTTTTGTGAAGTGGCATCGGTAAATGCCCCCTTCTCATGACCAAATAATTCACTCTCTAAAAGGTTTTCCGGGATGGAAGCACAATCTACTGCAATGAAAGGTTTATCCTTTCTCAATCCATTGAAATGGATAGCCCGGGCAAACAGTTCCTTTCCTGTTCCGCTCTCCCCATGAATCAATACTGTAGCATCGTTTTTAGTCATTTCAGAAACTATTTCATAGACCTGACGCATTTTCTCGCTTGTGCCAATAATATTATCAAATTTCACAGGTCTCGCTACTTCCGAGCGCAAGTAAGAAACCTCTCGAGCCAAACATCGTTTCTCTAAGGCTTTATTTATAGAAATTATTACCTCATCCACTTCAAAAGGTTTGGTAATATAATCATAAGCACCCAATTTCATAGCTTCAATAGCTGTCCTCATTGTGCTAACCGCAGTTACCACTATAACATCTACATTTTCGCTCATTTCCCTAATCCTGCGTAAAACTTCTATGCCATCCATCTCGGGCATTCTAATATCTAAAAGAACTATGTCCAGATTCTCCTTTTCAATTTTTTCTAACGCTTCCTCACCGCTAGTGGCGGTTAATACCTTGTAATCATCCTCCAAAAGCCGTTTGAAAGACTCAATGACGTTTATTTCATCATCAACTACTAAAATATTTGGCAATATTTTTAATTCCGCCATTTTCCTCACCTAAAAGGTATTTATTTTCAGTTATTCTTAAAAAAATTAGATAAGACTTCATTTTAGGCTGAAATTTTTTTCTGCCTATGAGGAAATAATCCACAATAGATTTGCTTCACTATTGCTTATATTCTTTACTTCATGCGCTTTTACACCCTTAAAATAGATGCTATCCCCTCTTTCCATAATAAACTTTTCCGCACCGCGAAGAATTTCTACTTTACCCTTGAGAACGAAACCAAACTCCTCGCCGTCAAGAGAGTCTGACTGCTTTTCTGTCTTCCCTCCTACTTCAAGAATGATAAGAGATGGTTCCATTCTTATATCCAAAAGGCCCGAAGCTAACACTTCACAACACGATTTAAATTCGTCGTTAGTAATCTTTTTTCTCATATTTTTCTTAATAAATATGAAATCTCTGCTCTTCTGTTCTTCAAATAAGCGACCAACCTTGGTATTTAATGCTGCAGCAATTTCTCTTAATGACTTAACAGAAGGAGAAGTGATATTTCTCTCTATCTGGGAAAGGAAACTGCTCGTCAGACCCGTTCGCTTACCCAATTCCTCCAGAGTCAACCTTTGTCCCCGTCTCAATTCTCTCAGCCGAGAACCTAAATCCATCTCTATTTTTCCTCTTTTACTTTAGCGAAAGCATCAAATATTATATTTTATGCAAAATATCGAGCTTTTTGTTTTTTCCTCTCCCAGCTATGGGAAAATGCTAATTCTTTTCTGCAGCTACTGACCGAGCGGCGTGAAATAGTAATATTGAATCTTTCCTTAAGTACACTCCTAATTCCTTCATCACTCTTAGGTTTTTTCTCTTCCGTGATAATCTTCTTGATTAAATTTCTTCTCACTTCTTTTTTGCTGGGAAAAAAGTATTTCAACGACTTCTCTCCTTGCCCCGGAGTGTCAACACTCCTCCTACTAATTGCCCGATTCACCAGGCTGGAGTCGACTTCTATCTTCTGAGCAAGTTCTCTTTGGCTAAAAGGAACAAGGTCGAGTGGGTTACCCGATTTCAAATATCGGAATTGAATCTTAATTATGTGCTGAATTATTTGATGAGTTGTGTTTTTTCTTTTATTAACCAACTCTAAATCTCTGAGCAATTTATTCAACCTTTTTAATTCTTCTCTAGAAAAAGTGTTATTCTTTTTTAAATTCCAGATTTTCTCATAGTCTATGAAATATATTCCGCGAGCGAGATTGGGAGAAAAATAACCAATATAATAACTACCATCATCACCCCTCTCAATTGAAGCAATCTTGGAATAATGTATCTTCTGTTCTGTTCTAATTGCTGAGGGATTGTAAAATTCGCTATGAATAGACATTTCATCAATGAGATTATTTATTTTGTTAACATCAGATATATCTATATTACACTCAATAGCTATCTCTTCAGGAACCATTTCTTTCTCATTATACAAGAAATGCTTCTTAAATTTATCCATCCCCAACTTCTTAATTATTGAAATAACTTCCCTCCGATTCAGCAAAAGAGGATTGACGTCTAAAGAATCCCCGTCCGGAACCATATCTTCTCTGAGTTCATAAAAGTATCTGGACGTCCTTGCCCCATTAAATCTCTTGTAACTTATGGCTTTCTCTTCCTTATTCCTGGAATGGATTAGCCGTATAAACAGGGGATCCTTTTCTACTCTTTTCACAAACTCTGCAAAGTCTCTTTCTGATAACTCCACAAAGTTTGATAGCTTCATTCTCCCAATCAGGCGGGATATCTGTTTGGTTTGTGGTTTTTGAGCCTGCTTAAAATTTAGAGTAGGCATGATTCTACCTGAGTTAGGTGGGAACAGAAAACACAGTTTAATTTATATGATTGATTTATATCAAATCTCAAAAGAAAAGTCAAATGAAAAATCTTTCAGTTTAAAGTTTGTTGTAAACTTTAAACTTCTTGCAACCTCTTCTTTATTTTCTCAGCCAGGTCCTCTCCTCTTACACTAACTTTTGCCACTATTCCTTTTTTCCTATTTTTCCTTAAAGGGATTATTGTTATTGGCTTCAATTCTATCATATCGGATAGAAATCTCTTTGCCTGTTCATATTCTGGCTCTCCCTTCCGGTTGGCGGGCGCTCCGCTTCCCAGGGATGTGGAAGTCATTGTTAATTTCTTATTGTTTTATTCCCAGTTTTATTATATCTATTATACCCTTTCTGATCATCATCACGCCAATCGACGCCAGAATCAGACTTGCCACTTTGGAAATAGCCTTCGACCCGGCGTTACCCAGAATCCGCATTATATAATCTGAGTGAACAAACACAAACCAGACAATTATCATATTTGCTATGAAGGAAGTAATCGTGGGAACAATACCATAAATATCGATAAGCATGATAATAGTAGTCAACACAGCCGGTCCCACAATCAGCGGAGTACCAAGTGGTACTACACCCATCGAAGCAGTAGGCTGACGCCTACTCTTCTCCGGGCTCAATAAGTCTATCAAGGATAGAACTAAGAGGACAAGCCCGCCAGCAATCTTGAAATCGGCCACCAGAAGCCCAATAATAAGAAATACAGCCTTACCCAGGAACATAAAGCCGAGCCCCACAACAGAAGCCGTTAACACAGACTGAAAGATAACTTTCCTTCTTTCTGAAGATTCCAGCGGTCCTACAAGCGACAAGAAAATTGGTATAATTCCCAGAACATCAACCGCTACAAATATAGGAATAAAAGTTAAAATATAAGCCATCATAGATATTCCCCCTCACTTTCTCTCCTCGATTCTTTCTCTGAACACATCGGTTTTCTTAGTACTCTCTACCTGGCGATTTATAAAAGCCCATATTAACAGGAATGCAATTATCGTTCCCAGAATGGCAATACCAAAGAAGAAAAGATTTAACTTACTCTGTTTCTCTTTCCGCTGCTTCTGTTCTATCCACTCCT
The DNA here is from genome assembly GCA_964403285.1 of uncultured Clostridia bacterium. Taxonomy (GTDB): domain Bacteria; phylum UBA6262; class WVXT01; order WVXT01; family WVXT01; genus WVXT01. The sequence goes on from CAYOFG010000022.1 coordinate 22,618, forward strand.
CTTCAGTCAATGGTCTTTCGGGTTTCATCTCTTCCTCTTTAAATTGGTAATTACAGAACCGGCATATTTTCGCTTCAACTTTGACAAACTCTGCACATCGTGGACACTTCTTCGATTTCTCAAAAATCCTCGCTTCCGGAGAAAGCAGTGCGCCAACAATAAAAGCAATAAGAGGACTGGCAAAAAGACTCAGCAAAAAGCCAAGAACGCTATTTAACCCCTTCTGCTTATAATAATAACCAATCAGAACTGCCAACCCCACCCAGAGAATAAGCCACATAGCTTTCCTCCCAGTTAATTCACCACTCCACTACCTTTTGCCTTAGTCTTTTTCTTTCTGATTTTAATCGCTTCCCTTTGAGCATTCGCTCCTTCACTGAAACTGATATTTTAGTGGGAATTCTTGGTTTCTTTTTCCTTTTTAACCGTTCCAATCTCTCCTTAAGTCTTTCCATGGCAAGTTGTCTATTTCTTGCCTGGGAACGAGACTCAGTGGCAATTACTGTTATCCCTGTGGGGATATGTCGGATGCGAACTGCTGTTTCCTTCTTATTCTTTCTTTGACCACCCGGTCCCCGACTCCTGTAATATTCTATGCGGATGTCCCGAAACTTATATTTCATACCTGTTCCCAGGGTCAATTGCGGTCCGGCATTCCCCTACTCGCCTATAACCTTGATTAGAACCCTTTTTCTTCTTCGACCGTCAAATTCACCATAAAAAATCTGTTCCCATGGCCCGAAATCCAACTTGCCTTTGGTTATGGCAACCATTACTTCCCTGCCCATAATTGTCCGTTTCAAATGAGCATCCCCATTATCTTCTCCGGTCAAATTGTGTTTATACTTTTCTTTTCCATAGGGAGCGAATTTTTCCAGCCATTCACTGAAATCCTGATGTAAACCGCTCTCATCGTCATTAATAAATACGCTTGCCGTAATATGCATGGCATTAACAAGGCAAAGCCCCTCTTTCACATTGCTTTTTCTCACCACTTCTTCAACTTGAGGAGTTATGTTTATGAACTCTCGCCTATTTTTTGTGTTGAACCACAGGTATTCCGTACAGGATTTCATGGTAATCATACC
>CAYOFG010000022.1:23805-25388 GCA_964403285.1 uncultured Clostridia bacterium
TATTGCCTCAACAGGACAGCTTTCAGCAGCTTCCTTGCACGATTCTTCTGCTTCCTCAGGAACTTCATTCACAATGACCCTGGCTGTATCATCATCAAGCACAAAGACTTCCGGACAAGTATCAGCACAGACACCACAACCAGTACACAATTCCTTGTCAACAGTTGCTTTCATTTCCACCTCCTTTTACAATGACGAATTCGATAACTTCAAACACCACCTAAAATTTATAACCTATGGAGACTCTTCCTGCGTTCTGGGTTACGTCAGGCTTTAATTCATAGTTTTCCAATTTCCACTTATATTCCGTCGCCAAAACTAATTTACGAGCGATAATCTCCTTCTCAAACTGAATGCCCAAAGAATAAGTCTTTTTATCTCTTTCTCTCCCAATAATATAATTGTAAAAGCTTACGCCGAAGTTCAACAAGGCCTTCCAGTTATTCCTCCAGGAATATTGGGATTCCATTTCTACCGAATCTTTATCATAACTTGAAATCTTCATTTGCGAATAGTCTGTTTCTCGATGGAGATAACTAAAGGTAAAGGAGAGCCTTTTCATAGCATTTTCTAAGAATAGATACCTCCACCGATTCTCTATCTCATACCACCTGTAGTCATAATCAGCAGTTGTATAATCTTTATTGTAATCGGTATATTTTAGAACCGTATACATTCTTTCAGACACAGGATGTTCTGTTTTCCACCACCACCTGCAGTATCTAAAATAGTAGTCGCCTTCCTGTTCTTCCTCTATATCCTCATCTATATCTTCATCCGTATATTTTTTCCCTTCTTCTATCCTCCCTGCCATTTCTGATAAGAAGCTAAATTCTGGTCTCACCTCAACTCCCAGCCTGTAAATAAATTGATTTGTATCTGGTTTAGAATCGAAGTCCGTCTGACGGAAATTGAGAAGTGCCAGAAATTGAAGCCTGCTATTATAGAAATATCTCTTCCCCTCTACTTTTTCGGAGAATTCGATTCTGTCTTTACCTGCAGTCAGAAAGTAATCATAGTCTTTATAGCCCATCTCTCCTGAGAGACTCCATAAATCTTCTATCTTGTAAGTAGACTTTAACTTTAACAACCATTGACTATTGGTATATATGTCTTTTTCTTTATATCTCTTCTCCCTCCAGCCTAAATCAACATCCAATTTTAGGCTGGAATCCTTTCTGGTAAAAAGAGAGTAATCCCAATAATTTTTGATTGATATTGTATCATTATTTAAATCTTTCCTATCCTCATATTTTTTGGTGTAGGAATTGTAGACAAGGGTCAAATTGAGCGGTTTTCTGATTGGGTAGTCATATCTTAGACAATATTTGGCATAATCGTAGGCTAAGGTACTTTCTGCCTCAATAGCCTCTATTGTGCTTCTGTTCCCTGCTTCAAAGAACCCACTCAAAGTGGGCTCAAAAGCGTATCCAAAATTAGAACAGAGCATTAAGGCTGAAACTAAAGCCAATTTTGGAATGCTTGAAATCTATGCCCCCTTTTTCTCCAAGTCAGTTCATAGCCAATAGTAAAGCTTTCGCTTTACACTCCTGGAGTGTCAAACGAAAGTTTGACTGCTACCC
>CAYOFG010000023.1:0-15373 GCA_964403285.1 uncultured Clostridia bacterium
TTGTCATGTTATAACTTACTATCCTATAGGCAACCAAGCCAACAACCAGTAATACCAAGATAAGTACCACACTTTTTCCTTTCAATTCTTTCCTCCTATACTCCCTGGAGTGTCAAACGGCTGATCACTGATACTCACCTATAGCTCTATCCAGAAAAGCACCAGCGACATTATAATCGTAGAGCGCCTGAAAATAATCGGTATCAGCCTGAGTAAGAGAAAGCTGGGCATCACGTAGTTCAATTTCAGACATCAAACCCTGCCTGTACCTCTCCTCAGCAATTCTCAAATTTGCCCGGGCCAGCTCCACATTCTCTTCCTGGGCTTCAATCCGTTCCCGAGCCTCTTCCATATCAAAAACAGCCTTCCTCACTTCCAGCTTTATTCTCTCTTCAATCTGACTTCTCAAAATTTTCACCTGCTCCAATCCCGCTTTTGCCTGATTAACCCTTCCCAGATCGGAAAAACCACTAAACAGGGGGAAGTTTAGAGAAAGAATTACGTTCCAGGTTCCACCCCACTCTTCTCGATTATAAAAGGGATTGGTATACTGATAGTTGCCCAGAAAATCTAAATTTGGCCGGTTCTCAGCCCTAGCTAACTTGATAGAAACTTTACCGACTTTTTCTTGAATCATTAATTGCCTTATTTCCGACCTTTCTGCAAGCGCTTTGTCCAGAGCGTCTTGCAAACTAACTTCCCTTTTTCCCCGAGGGAAGTCTCCTTCCACCTTCCAATCTTCTTCTAATTTTGTATTCAGCAAAAGAGAAAGTTCTTCTCTTGCTAACTTTAGATTATTCCTGGCCTTGATCAATCTTGTCTGATTATTAACCAACTGTACCTTGGCCCGGGAGACATCGTAATCAGAAACCCTCCCCTCTTTATAAAGGGCCCGCGTGGTCTTGTAATGAGAATCCGTTACATCTACTGCTTCTTCAGCAATTACCACGAACTGTCTGGCCAGGAGGAGATTGTAAAAAGCTCTTTTCACATCAAAAATGAGACTATTCTTCACTTCTTTATATTCTTCATCAACCCGCCTATAACTGAGCCTCGCCTGCTCATCTCTATGGTATATCTTCCACCAGGCAAATAGAGGCTGTCTGAGAGTCAGCTGTGTGCTGTATGAATAATCAGGGCCCAACTCGAAAGTCTGCTCTATGCCACCAAATAAAACGCTCATTCTGGGCGACTCTTCCAATTTGGTATAATTACCCGAAAGATTCAACCTTGGCAAGAAATTACCAAACGTCTCCTTTTTTCTACCCTTAGCTTCTATAATTTTCTCTTGTGCAATCTTCAACTCCTGGTTATTTGCGAGGGATAGATTTATGCATTTGTCCAGAGTCAAAATCTCCCCACCGAAACAGACGCCAATCAGAGCTTGTAAACAAAAAGCAACCACGCCCAATTTCCAAGGGAATCTAATAGCAGTCATGTTTATCCCACTCCTCAAGATCTTATCACCTTCTCAAGATTCCTTCTAAAAAAATCTTCAATAATGTATCAATCTTTTTCTCTGTCACCAAGGGGTCTGTCTCCATAGCCCAGTAATACTCTAATCCTTTCATAGCAATTACAACGGCAAATGCAGTCAGGTCCAAATCCCTAATTAGAAATATCCTTTTTTCAGTTCCTTCTTTCAAAATCTGTTTTATAGTGGCCATTTCTTCATTTGTGTATTTAGCCCTGACTTTTTCTAAGAAACCATAATAATTAATATATTCGTCTTTGAATGTACTATAAAAATTTGCCAGCTGACGCAAAAGATACATTCTCCTTGTGACATAGGCACGGAGTTTCTTTTCCGGGGTAGGTTCTGAACTAACAGCTTTCTTTAACTCGTTCCTAAATATCTTCGCTTCCTCTTCTACCACTGCCTTAAAAACTTCTTCTTTGCTTCTAAAATAGTTGTATACAGTCCCCTTACCAACATGTGCCTCCTTAGCAATTTCATCCACTGTGGTCTTACGTAGCCCGTACCTACTGAATAATTTACGGGCAGAAGTCATAATGAAATTAGATTTTTCGTCTTTCACCTCAAAATCTCTCCGATGTTGGGACTAATTGACTATATTGGTATTTTAGTCACTTTTTCCCAATCTGTCAAGTACATTTTTCATAGCCAGTGGTTGGAACCATATCCTGACCAGTTTGCTTCACGAAATATTAAACCCCGTTAGAAATTCCATTTATATGATACCCTACATAAACTAAACCAACAAAATTCCCAACGGGGTTTAGAAATATTCCTCGGGTAGAATCCCAAACTGTTCAGGGTCTACCGACTCCTTAATTGAACGCCTGAAATTGCCTGTCTCAGGAACCTTCTCCTCGAGATCTATTTCCTGCGGAGTCTCTATTTTGGAGCCATTACTATCAAGAACTATCTTCACATGGGGACGATAAGGGTCGGCTGGATTTATCTGGAAGACAAAACCAATCTCATTTGTATCCAGTCTAACAAAAGTGCCCGGAGGATAAACGCCAATCAGTCTAATAAACTTTCTTAAAAGGACAGGTTCATATTCTGTTCCTGAGGCTTCTTCCATCTCTTTAATTGTCTTTTCAGGTGGAGTCTCTTTGGCATAGTAGCGGTTACTCCTCATAGCGTCATATGTATCAGCTATACGAACCAGCATACTACCCAAATTTAATCCTCCTTTTTCTCGAGAAACAGCAGGATACCCACTAAGGTCATATTTTATGTGATGCTCGAACGTAACCACATATGCCAGTTTACTTATGCCCGAGGTTTTCATCAATATTTTTGCCCCATCGGCAGGATGCAACTTTATCAATTCAAACTCCTCAGAAGTCAACTTGGCAGGTTTCTTAAGAATCTCCTCCGGAACCTTGAGTTTCCCCACATCATGTAGGAGAGCAGCTATTCCCAGGTCATTTAACATCTGCCTGTCCAGACCCAATGCTTCACCCTGCACAATAGTGAGGACAGCGACATTTACTGCGTGGCTAAAGGTATATTCATCGTGAGCCTTAAGAGAAGCCAGGGTTACCAGGGGCGTCCTATTCCTTTGAATACTGACTACCATACTATTTATGGCAAAGCGAGCCTTCTCTATATTTACGCTCTTTTTGAATCTAATATCCTCAACTATCCTCTTTATTGCGTCAACGGCGTCCCTGTAATGTTGCTTAGCCTTAGCCTTAAATTCCTCCCCACTTCCCAGTTCCAGTTGAGCTTCTTTAGGAGTTCCAATCTTTCCCAAAGTTATATTTTTGACTCCCTTAGAAGTTAATACTTTGATTGGGCCACCACTATTTTTGAGCTTTTCCTGTGCCATACTCAAAACGTCAATAAGCCCTGAGAATTCCTCACTTCTTATACCCTTGAGAAACGTAATCTTCTCTATTTCTCTTTGCCTTAAGTCCCTGGTAAAACCATAAAGAGTTGCACTAATTTCGTGGAGAGCTATCCCCTCAAGTATTAACTCATCTCCCATAATCGCCATATTTATCTCTTTTTTATCTTCCAACAAAGTCTCTAAAATCTCAAAAGTCCTCATTAAAGAACGCATTATTATCGGATGCCCTGAAGGATAGATAGATTTATTTCTGGTAGCATTAGAAAGATAAGTTACGAAATCTTCCGCCAATCGCTCTTGCATATGTCCTTCCTGTCAACCTTGCTTCTTACTTTCCTCGTGCTTTCGAATCAGTCTCTCGCACACTTGCCTGACAATATTTCTCCTATTTCTGGTTCCCCGTACCAGAGCTTCCATAGCCTGTTCATTTCCTATCTTCTCCAGGGCAGTGGCAGCCGCTATTCCCACCTCATCATTTCTCTTTCTGGCAAAAATAGTAGACTTTTTGAGTAGTCGAATCAACCCGGGAACCGCCTCCTCACCACCTATTTCTCCCAGTGCCTCAATTCCAGAAATAATCAGGGAATTCTTACGTCCAAAAGGATTCCTCTGAGCAATCAATTTCACCAAGAGAGGAACAGCTCCTTTGTTTCTCATAACGCCGAGATACTTGATAGCACCTCGCCTGACATCTTCATCCGGGTCATCCGCCATACGAGAAACTAAATTGAATGCTTCCTTCCCTCCTATGCCACTCAGAGCATAAACAACCTCTTTGCGAACGCGTGGGTCTTTGTGTCTAAGAGGTATATCCAAATAACGCACCGCCTTTTCCGTTCCTATCTCTCTGAGAATCCTCACCATATTTCTCACCACATACCAATTCTTATCCGAAAACCTCCCGACAATTTCGGGAATTGCCTCCTCCCCTAAACCCACTATCACAGAAATAATCTTCTTTCTAAGTGACCTATCGGTTTCTCTACCGAGCGCCTCCAGGAGAGGAACCACCGCAATTTTACCCATCTGAAGGAGAATGAAATGGATCGTCTCGTATTTCTCCTTGCCCCAATCGCGAAGCGCTGCAACGAGGTCGTGCACAATCCCAATATCTCTTAGTTTTTCCAAAGCTTCCTTACAGGCGTTACGCTGTTTATCAGTCCCTCCCTTTTCCGGTTCAGCTTCTTCAATTAACACTTCGATAATTTCCTTAGCTTTTTCATATCTACCGGTAAGCAAAAAATCCGTACCCGCCTTACTTAAATTTTTAGCAATCTCCACATAGTCGGTGGATTCAGTCTCCAACCTGATTAAGTCCATAAGCACAGTGGAAGCCTGTTCCTCTATCTTCCTCTCATCAAGAGAATCCACATACTCTTTCATCCCGCTAATAGAGGAAATTTGTTCATTTAATTCTTTAAGCGCCTTTCTGTATGTCTCCGAAATAAAATCCTCAGCAGGCTTGGAAAGAAAGAGATCTTCAATCAGCCGGCGCATATACAAAGTATCTTCCTTTCCCGACATATCAGCCAAACTATCGCCGAAAACTGGAATTATCTCTCTTTTCCTTTCCTCTTCGGGGACAATCTTGTGGAAAAGATTCACTAAACGCTCTGTAACCCTGCCTTCAGTACTAACAGCCAGGGTCATCATTTCCACTATCACAGAATTTGATAAATTGGGAATTAACTCTGTTACAACATCTATTTGACCGGGTTCAATATCAATTTCTGCGTCGATTAACTGTATTCTCAATTTCGGGTCGAGACGGGATACAACCTCAGCTAATCTCTTTCTATGAACTTCCTTCTCTTGGGGAAGGTTCTTAAAAATGTGGTTCCCTATACTATTAATAGTCCTTCTAACAGCGACCCCTCCCAGATCGCTCATACCCAGAGAACCTTTAGAAGCCACCCTCTCCAGGTAAGTAGCCATCTTGTCAGGATTCTCCTCCAGGTGCAAGAGGAAATTATGCTCTACTTCACCCAACCTCAGCCCACTGTATAAGTCGAGGCTCCTTATCAGGTCAGTCCATATCTCCTCGTCGCTTCTAACCTTGGTCGCTTCTTTCGCTTCACCTATCTCTTCTTCAACACCGAAAACCTTCTGATAGTCAATTTCTACGATATCAATATGAGAAATTTCTCTCTCCTGACAAAGCTTCAAAAATCCCCCGCTTTTCTGGAGCATCCTGGGTTCTGTAGAGGCAACCTCCAAAAAAGCCTTTAGTTCCTCCGTATTCAAATCTTTTTTGAAGGTAAGAGAAGCCACTCCCCGCCTATGAAATTGGAGAGCAAAATCTCTAAATATCTCATTAGTCCTGTCCAGAAACTGACCATCTACCAGAAGATTCTTTTGCGCTATTTCTAACTTAACTTCAGAAGCTGCTTCAAAAAGACTTTCCATAGTAGCATAGAGACGCTCCACAGAAGCCTTATTAGCAGGATGGTCAGAAGGGTAAATACCCATCGTCTTCAGAGTCAGACTCAGCTCCTTAACACATTTTTCCACTATAGGTTCTACTTTGGATTCCTTCTCCTCGTCCATCTAATTATTCCTCGTAATTATGGGGACACAATACTTAATTAGTATTGCGTCAGCGGGAATTCGGAATTGAATTAAGGAATTAAGTATTGTGTCCCCCGAATTCTACGAATTCTATTGCCATATGAAATTCGGGAGTATAATCGATTTCAATTCTTACGTCTTGCATCTGGCACTCAAGTAAATGTCCTCCCATCTTCCTATCTTTAGTGATAAAATGGAAGTGATACCCGGGAACATTGATTTCTTCCAAATAAGCCGGGCACCAAAATCCTACCATAGTCCCTTCTACATTATGAAATTCAAATATTAGCTGATTTTTAACCACTTCGCTAAACTTAGGATATGGTTTACTTTGCCCGGGAATATTCCTTGCCTTGATATACCCGAAAGTACCTTCTATTTTGATAGCGTAGAAAATGTCTTTTGCAGGCAATAGATTGTCTAAATATTGTTGCAATTGCTTATAATCAGAAGTTTTATCTAACAATACTGATTTGTCGGGCTCGAAGAAAGTTACTACGGCAAATGGTGTCTTCATCGAATCATCGACAGGATAGGCTATGCCATCTGCTTTTATGCGATAGAATTTACCCCCCAATGCAAATAACTCTCCGTCGAGAGCATTAAAAGTACCTATCCCAAAGTCACCACGCCGCTTTAATTCTCCATAGGTCATCTCTCCATCGTAGACGCCTCTAAAGATAGCATTCATATTTGACACTTGGAAAAGTACATCCTCGTTTTCTTGCAAACGCGAACATCCACATATAGCTACAACCAGAAATGTTACCACCAATAAGTAGCGAATAATTTTCATCATTCCTTCTCCCCAATATTTAGTCTTTCAGCTAACTCAACCGAACCTATTTTGTTTATCCTGCCCATTGCCCAAACTCTCCTTAAAATTTTGGACACCCAAATAAAAATGACTCTGACCCCTTTTTACTTTTTACCAAATTGCCAATAAAGTTTGGGGTGGATGACGGGATTCGAACCCGCAACCACATGAGCCACAGTCATGTGCTCTACCATTGAGCTACACCCACCATTATGGCACCCTCGGTCCGACTCGAACGGACAACCGACGGCTTAGAAGGCCGCTGCTCTATCCAATTGAGCTACGAGGGCGCTATTGTTTTGCTGTATAGATTTTCCTTATCGGCCAGGATATTTCTATATTTTCTTTATCGTATCTTGCCTTGAGCGCCTTGATAAATTCATGGGCAACTAAATATCTATCGACAAATTCTTCTATTCTCAAAATTATAGAAAAATTAATGTTTGAATCGCCGAATGTATGGTACCTGATAAACGGTTCAAATGTCTTTACCGCCCCAGGGACTGTCTGTTGGATTTTTCTTGCTATATCTATTGTAACTTTTTCCACTTTTTCCAGGTCGGAATCATAAGCAACGCCACATTGGAGAACAATCGACATTTCTCGCACTGGTAGATAATTGTTGACGATAACACTTTCCGCAATTTTTGAATTGGGAACCACTACAATGGTATTGGGCAATGTCCTGATGCGAGTTGACCTCCAGCCGATATCCTAAACATATCCTGCTATGTTCCCATTCATTTCGATGTAATCGCCAACATTTATCGGTCTGTCAGAAATAATATGTACTCCGGCAAAAAAGTTTGAGAGAGTATTTTGCAATGCCAAACCGACAGCCAGACCGCCTAAACCAAGAGTAGCAACTAAAGGGGTTATTTCAACATTAAGATAACGCAAAATCATCAGAAAAGCGATCAAGTAAATAACAATAGAAACTACCGTGCTAATCAATCTTGGTGTTTTCTGAAATTGTTTCTGTACTTTTAACCAACGAGATATGAAAAAAGATAAGATTCTGGCAACAATCAAAGATAATAATAGTGCGGAAATAATAAAAAATATCCTATCTATCCACAAAGAATAAGGTGTAAGTAAAGATAAAGGTTTTAAGCCAAAATAAAAGCCAACAAGAATAATGAAAATATATAATGGCTTCCTAATAACTCTCATTAGCATATCGTCGATATCAGTTCTGGTTTTTTCAGTAATTTTCTTAATGTATTTTGTCACTATAAGATTGAAAATCTTTGCAAAGATAATCGAACCAATTATAATTAGCAAAAACTGGAAATATTCATTTTCATAAAGAATGTTCATTTAACCTCTCCTTTTAAATGCATCCTTACCAACCCCACATACAGGATACCCCGTCCTCGGGCAAGTCTTCAAAAGGCGTCTCTAGTTTTATCCCCAAGTCAGGGCAGGTCGGCATTTATAGACTATCAATCACTGTCTTCAGTTTATTTTGTACCTGTCCAGCAACATCTCGTAAATTGGAATTCTCTATGGCTTGCATAGATGCAATAGGGTCTATTGCAGCTACTTCTATCTTTCCCTCTGAAATTTCTTGAACAACCACATTGCAAGGCAACATTAATCCAATCTTATCCTCAGCCTGTAACGACCTATAAGCAAAAGGTGTAAATTCTGGGGACACAATACTTAATTATTCTTTCTGTCCCTTCCTTCTCTTATTGTTTAAAATTCCCCCAAGGAAAAAGATAACTATCAGTTTAACCAGATAACGGAACCTTATTATGTGAGCGGTGAATATCTTCTTTGTTATCTTTAGTATAACAGGAAAATTATAGTAGCTTCTACTTATACGGTGTCTAATAGACCTCAATCTTTCTAAGGGGTATTCTTCAGAACATACCATATTGCCCTCACCCACATAATACCCTCCGGACTTGGCGATGAGTTCATTTAGAGGTGAATATTTCTCTGTCCTCAATAGACTGAGATTGATAGTATCCAATTTAAGCCTTTTAGCAAAAGGGGCAATCTCCAACATTTCTGACTCGTTCTCTCCTATACAGCCAACAATAAAATAGCCGTGATTATAAAAATTTATCTTCCTGATCTCAGAAAAAGCCCTCTCTGCTAAAGCAACATCAAATCCTTTTTGCATTGTTTTTAAGGTTTTGTCTTGGGCTGATTCAATTCCTATTGAAAGTATCTTAAAGCCGGCTTGGAACATCTTCTTTAAAATTTGTGGGTACTTATAAATCTCAAGCCTTAAGGCAACCACAAATGTCTTTTTAATACCTTCGGCAATTATCAAATCACAAATCTCTTCGACCCTCTTCATATCCGCAGCAAAATTGTCATCTACTACAAAGATAAACTCAGCATCAATAGTCTTTAACTCTTCAACAACAGAGCGCGCTGATCTTCCATTCCAACTTCTTTTCTGTCCTAAGGGATTATTAGTAAAAGTGCAGAATTTACAATTATAAGGACAACCTCTGGAGGTTGAAATAAAGTCCATGTTTAGACCTAGGTCGATATTTTTATATAAAAGTCTATAATTAACCCGCCTCATCTTTCTATTAGGATAGACAGCGTCGTTCAATGAAGAAAGGTCACGAGTTTTATTATGAATAATTCTGCCACCTTCACGGTAGGAAATGCCGGTAATCTCGCTAAGAGGAAGGCCTGAGGCTATATCCCAAATAATCTCCTCTCCATCTCCTCTAGCAATAATATCTATATTAGAAGCTGCTGCAAAAAGCTCCTCTACAGAAACCGTGGCATATCTTCCTCCCACAATGACCTTAATATTAGAAGGAATCCGGGTAATAATGTTTATAGCAGCCTCTCGTTGGTAATCCCAGTTTACAGACAAGCAGACTAAGTCTATGTTGTCATCTTCAATAAAATCATCCAGATTCAGCTCAAACCTCATATCAATAAGTGTAACTCTCTCAACTAAACCCTCTAAGACAGTGGCAATATATTCCAACCCAATAGGAGGACAATATTTTTTCTCTGGAATTCCTTTCTGATGTGGATAAACACATAATACATTCTTATAGTAGGACATTCTATCTCTACCTATATTTTTTAACTGGCAAGACTTCAGCTAACGTTCGAGCATTTACGAACCCCAATTCACCGAGGTTAGGCGAAACGGAGTAGGGCAAGAAACAATCGAGATTTCTTTACCCCTACCCCAAGCAATTCGCCAAGTTGCATTTGGTCGGGGCGACTGGACTCTGCACAAAATTGTACCTGTCACTTTTTGATGGTCGGGGCGGTCGGATTTGAACCGACGACCTCTTGCTCCCAAAGCAAGCGCGCTAAACCAAGCTGCGCCACGCCCCGCCTAAATAATTTATTTTATCACCTATTCTCATATTCTGTCAATGAGATTATCGCGAAACAAGTTTCGCTACTCCAGATAATCGGAGTAGCACCGCTTGCGGTGCGTTAATGTCCCGATTCATCGGGACTGCTACAATTTATTAACTATTTCTTTGATTTTAGTAAGTGCTCGTGCTCGATGGCTTATCTTGTTCTTCATTTCCTCTCCGAGTTCGGCAAAGGTCTTTCCGTATTCTGGCAAAAGAAACAAGGGGTCGTAGCCAAAACCACTATTTCCCTTCATTTCAAAGGCAATTATCCCTTCACATACACCCTCACAGGCTACCACTCCACCATCGGGCTTGGCTAAAGCAGCCACGCATCTGAATTTGGCTCTTCTCTCTCCCAGGGAGAATCTTTCCATAAGTCTCAATAGTTTCCTGTTATTATCTTCATAGGTAGAGTTGTCCCCGGCAAACCGCGCTGAATGTATTCCCGGAGCTCCACCTAAAACTTCTACTTCCAGACCAGTATCTTCAGCCAGAGAAAGCTTTTTCGTATACTGGGAAACTACCAGTGCCTTTTTCTTAGCATTTGCTTCCAGGGTCTCTCCATCTTCCACCACCCCCGGGCAACCGGGAAAATCGTCCAGAGAGAGCAATCTGGCGTTGATACCATTGAGTAGCTTTTCAATTTCTCTGATCTTGTCCTGATTTCGAGTGGCAAGTACAATTTCTAACATAAATATTTCCCGCTATCTTAAATCTCCCAGAATTTCCTTTTCTATCGCTATCAATTCCCTAATTCCTTTATTGGTAAGTCCCAGCATCTCCAGTAGCTTCTTCTCAGGAAAGGTAGCTTCTTCACCAGTAGCCTGAACTTCTACGAGGTTTCCCTCTCCGGTCATAACCACATTCATATCTACTTCCGCAGAACTGTCTTCCTGAAAAGTCAAATCCAGAAGCATCTCTCCTTTAACAATCCCCACGCTTGTAGCAGCCAGGTAATCCTTTACTGGAAAGGAAGCAATCTTCTTATCACTTTTCAATTTTCGTATCGCATCGACCAAAGCAATGAACCCTCCGGTTATGGCAGCCGTGCGCGTGCCACCATCAGCTTGCAAGACATCGCAATCAATAATTATTGTCCTCTCTCCCAGCAACTTTAAATCGACTACAGCGCGCAGGGAACGACCTATAAGCCTCTGAATCTCCTGGGTCCTTCCGGACAACCTGAACCTCTCCCTTTCTGAGCGTGGGTTTGTAGCTCTGGGCAACATCGCATATTCACCGGTTACCCACCCGGTACCGGTATCGCGCAGGTGCGGAGGAACTCTCTCCTCTACAGAAGCGCTACAGATTACCTTTGTTCCCCCTGCCTCCACCAGGCAAGACCCTTCGGCATACTTCAGATAGTTGCGCGTTATCTTTACTGGACGAATCTTATGGTTCTGCCTTCCATCCTCACGCATCCTGTTTACTCCTTGATTAATTTTAAATTTGTCAGTAACTTATCTCTTGTAATCTCGTATTCTTCTTTTTGTCTCTTTACTTTCTCCACAACTAGAGGCGGAGCCTTCTTCAGAAAATCTCTACTTTTCAATTTCCTGTTAGTTCTGTCGAGTTCAACTTCTATCTTTTCAATTTCTTTCTTCAACCTTTCTACTTCTCGAGAGATATCGATCATTCCCTTTAAGGGAACGTATATCTCTACATCACCGACGACGGCAGTGGCGCACTCTTCTGGTTTCTCAATACCCGTATCAGCCATAACTTCTTCCGCCTTTGCTAAACTCTTTATATAGGGAATGTGTTCATCCAGAAGTATTTTCTGTTTCCTCTTAGATGGCTTAATCAACACTTCCACCATCTTATCGTGTGGAATTCTCATTACGCTACGCACATTCCTCACCTGGGAAATTACATCTATGACCAATCCCATTTCTTCTACGGCATCCTCATCTGTTTCCTCTCTCCTGGGAAGAGGCCAGGAAGCAACCATTATCGATTCTTCCCTGTCTGCCGGAGAGATACTATTTAACAGATGCCATATCTCTTCCGTAATGAACGGCATTATTGGATGTAATAACTTCAATGTTCCCTCAAGCACGTAAATGAGCACAAACTGGGCCACTTCTCGCTCGCTCGGCTCCTGACCATAAAGTCTCATCTTGGCCAGCTCCAGATACCAGTCACAGAACTTACTCCAGATAAATTCGTAGAGGAGCCTTGCTGCCTTACTTATATCATATCCCTCAAAGGCAATGTTCACTTCTTCTATCGCCCGATTATACTGGTCTAAAATCCATCTATCGGGTAAAGTGAGTCTTTCTTTGATAGAGGTATTTTGTGTTGGCCTGCCGGCAGGCAATTTAAACCCTTCCAGATTCATAAGCACAAGCCGCGAAGCATTCCATATCTTGTTAGCAAAATTCCTTCCCGCCTTAAAATTATCCTCAGAGAGCTGAACATCCCTTCCCATAACCCCGCCACATGCCATAGCAAACCTCAGTCCATCAGTTCCATATTTCTCCACAGTTCCTAAGGGGTCAATAACATTCCCTATAGACTTACTCATTTTCCTTCCCTTGGCGTCTCGCACTATGCCGTGAATATATACATCAGAAAACGGAATGTCGTCCATCAACGTCAGTCCCATCATAACCATTCTCGCTACCCAGAGGTAGAGAATCTCGTATCCTGTGACCAGAACAGAAGTGGGATAGTAGTAGTCAAGATCATCAATTACCTTCTCACTTTTCGATTTACCGGGAACTTTGCCTTCTTTTCTTGGCCAGCCAAAAGTAGAAAATGGCCAAAGAGCTGAGGAGAACCAAGTATCCAATACATCGGGGTCCTGAATAATATTGCTATTGCCACACTCCGGACATCTTTCCGGTTTTTCCACCGCGGCAACGGGCGGACAACCCTTCTGGCAATACCAGACGGGAATCCTGTGGCCCCACCATATCTGTCGGCTAATACACCAGTCATGTAATTCTTCGAGCCAGTTCAAATACGGCTTAGTCCAGTTATCGGGAATGAGGCGCACTCTCTTCTTCCGGGAAGCTTGAATTGCTCTTTCTGCCATCTCCCCTGTCTTAAGATACCACTGCTCAGACACCAGTGGTTCCAGAATAGTCTGACAGCGGTAGCAATGTCCAATAGAATAGTTGTAATCCTCAATCTTCTCCAGATACCCTTTCTCCTTTAGTTCTTCTACCAGCTCCTTGCGGCACTCAAACCTGTCCTTCCCCTGATACTTCCCGGAAGCCTCGGTCATCTTGCCCTGTTCATTAATAACCTTCACACTGGGCAGGTTGTGCCTTTGGGCTATCTTAAAATCATCCGGGTCGTGCGCAGGAGTTACCTTCACCGCACCACTACCGAAAGCAGAATCTACAAATCCATCAGCAACAATGGGAATGGCACGGTCCATAACGGGCAATATAACTTCGTTTCCAATTAACCCCTTGTATCTCTTATCCTTCGGGTTAACAGCGACTGCTGTATCTCCTAGCATAGTTTCCGGTCGTGTGGTAGCTACCATAACGAAGGTAGTCGCTCCGATTTCATCGGAGCGTTTGGAAAAAGAGATTCCTTCCTTCGAACTTTTAAGAGGGTACTTTATGTACCACAACTTCCCTCTAATCTCTTCATGTTCTACTTCGATATCTGAAAGAGCAGTCTGACACCGGGGACACCAGTTTACAATGTACTCACCCCTGTATATCAAACCCTTTCCATAGAGATAAACAAAAGCCTCAAGGACAGCCCTTTCACAGACACTATCCATAGTGAACCGGGTGCGCTCCCAGTCACAGGAACAGCCCAGCCTCTTCAACTGTTCAAGAATTGTATCCCCTACTTCCCTACGCCACTCCCACATCCTTTCCAGGAACTTTTCCCTACCCAACTTCTCTCTGGTCAATCCCTGGGAGAGAAGCTCCTTCTCCAGAACGTTCTGGGTGGCAATTCCTCCATGGTCTGTTCCAGGAAGCCAGAGTGCATTATAACCCTGCATCCGTTTAAGTCTAATTAGAATGTCCTGCAAAATATTATTCAAAGCATGCCCCATATGGAGAGAGCCAGTAATATTGGGAGGTGGGATAACTATAGTGTAGGGCTTCATTTCTGGCCTGGGTTCGCTGTGAAAATATTTCTTCTCCAGCCAGAAGTCATACCACCTCTTCTCTGTAACCTTTGGATTATACTTTGTGGGAATGTCCACTTTAAGGCCCCCTGAACAAGCCAGTTAACTCCTTAATTAATTTTTAATTTTAACACATTTATGAATGAAATGCAAATAAAAACTGAATTCTGTATGGAATGTAGCCAAAGAATGTAGTAGGGGCGATCCCGATACGTCGGGATGGTCGCCCAAATGAATGAGAGCATGCCGAAAAATCGGCATAAACTGCGTCCGTCCCCTACAACCACAGCAAAGCTTGTGCTTTGCCACTACAAAAACCAAATGTAGGAACAGGGCGACCGCCTCCTTTTCACTTCCTTTTTCTCCCCTCACCCCTTCCCTCTCCCCAGGGGAGAAGGGATTTTTTTCTTTATAAATGGGCTATTTTCTGAAGTTAACAAAAAATTAACATTTTTTTAACATGACTGTAACATATTTATGATATAATATTAATGGGTTTGATAGAAGAGAACTACTTAGAATTTTATTACTTCATGCGAAAACAAAACACTTGACAAACTAATTAATATTCTTGTATATATTATATAATTATAAGAAAATTGGGGAGGGCAGGTGATGAGAAAAAGAATTCGCAAGTGGTTGGGAAGAAGATTGACCATTTTGTTGATTCCGCATGATAAGTCTCGCCCGATAAGAACTAGCCTTTCACTAAACTTTATCTATTCTGTGTTAATCTTATGGACATTTTCTTTAGTCTGCTCAGTGTTGATTATAAGTCGAGAAATAAACTACTGGGAAACTGCCAGAGCTAACAAGGGACTTCAAGAGAAAGCAGAATACTTCGCCAAGTCCCTGGCAAAAGAGAGGGACCTCATCTGTCAATTGAGGGAGATGGACACGCAACTCAGAGGACTATTACATATGAAAACTCCCGAAGACATAGTCGAACTTGGTGGAATGGGCGGACCTTCCGTTGAGGATGCATATAGTCTTACATCGGTACTGCAGAGTGGAAATGGCCTCAGCAAAGAATTATTCCAAATGAATCTTAACGAACTGCAAAGGGAAGGCTGGGAAAGAAAACAGAGTTTCCACGAAATAGGCGCCTATCTCACCTACCAGAGAACCCTGTTACTAGCTACCCCATCTATATGGCCTACTTTTGGTCGAGTTACTTCTGGCTATAGCTGGCGACGCCACC
>CAYOFG010000023.1:15473-24728 GCA_964403285.1 uncultured Clostridia bacterium
TCTATATGGCCTACTTTTGGTCGAGTTACTTCTGGCTATAGCTGGCGACGCCACCCTTTAACTCAGAGAAGAGAATTCCATTATGCAATCGATATTGCGAATCTAAAGGGGACCCCTGTGCGAGCAACTGCTGATGGGAGAGTGGTACTGGCTGGCTGGCAGGGAACCTATGGCCGCTGCGTGATGATTGACCATGGACAGGGATTCTCCACCCGTTATGCCCACAACTCAACCGTGCTGGTGAAGCAGGGAGAAAACGTCAAGCGAGGACAGATTGTAGCCTTATCAGGTGATACAGGGTTAGTTACTGCTCCTCACGTTCATTACGAAGTCTGGTACCAGGGTAAACCTGTAAATCCCCTCCTTTATGTAAAGAGTAAGCCACTTTTTGCAAAACAGTAATCTAATAAATGCACCGGATTCTTACCTTCAGCAAACAGTTTTAGTAAAATTGTTAATTTTTTAGGAGGCAGAGCATGTTTGGCAAGAAAGAGGAAGTAGGAAAAGTCGGGAAGGTAGATACTTTGATCGGCCAGGGTGCAGAAATCAAAGGAACAATCTCCACCAAAGGCACCCTCAGAATTGACGGCAATATTGATGGTGGAGTGACAAATGCTGAGGCAGTTATTGTAGGCGAAGATGGGAAAGTGAAGGGAGATATAAATGCTCAAACTGTAGTTATAGGAGGGAGAATTACTGGAAATATCATTGCTTCCGCCAGCATTGAAATGCTTCCCCAATCCCAGGTAAAAGGAGATATCAGTGCACCACAACTATATATAGCTGAAGGAGCCATCTTTGAAGGAAACTGTGTAATGAGCAAGAACCAGGAAAAAGTAATCGAACCTGAATTTAAATCTAAGGATACAAAATAGTTTATCTATTTCCAAATTCTACTGTCTTATCCCCAATTTTATTATAACGTTCGTTATTTCCTCCCTTAAAGTTGCGTTTTCTACAATCTCTTCTGATACCTCCAAATACTCAATAGCTTCTGGATTAGCCATTTCCTCTATAGCCTGAAGAGCGCAAAACCTTATCTTCTCCTCCTCAGAAGAGTCTTCAATTACTGCAATGAGGAGAAGGATGTTTGTCTCATCTTCTATATAGCCCAATAGGTCACAAGCCCAATACCGGAATTTCCAATTCTTAGTCTTATTCTGAACCACGCTAACTAACGCCGGTGAGGTTACCTTACCTAAGTCCATCAGCCTTGCCGATTGCGTCATTGTAGACTGTCCCACAACATCCAGACTTTCGCTATTCTGGCAAATCTTTTCCACCTCACTAATATTTTTCTTTATCGTCTTCGCTGTTTTTTCATCAACATAATACTCAGGAACAGGAACAGGTACTATTTTTTTAGGCGCGGGGTAACAGCTACTTAAGAAAAGAACTAAAATAATGAAATAGATATAGAGTTTTTTCATTTCAAGAAAGAAATTATTAAGGGAATGGTCACGATGCTCAGGAGAGTGCCTACCAGAATCATCCCTGCAGCAAAGTCTGCATCTGCTTTATACTTTTTTGCGAAAATATATGTGAGCACTGCCGAAGGCATTGCTGAAGATACCAAAACTACAGAGGCCCCGGGACCTGAAAAATCGAGAAGTTTAACCAGGATTAAAGCTACCAGAAATCCCCCGGCCACCCGAAGAATAACGCCAATATTTACCAGTTTAAAATGTTGCCTCCCGATAAAGTTCAGCTGGTACCCCACAAGACCCACCATCGCCGGAAGAGCTACCACTTTGAGACCCTTTGAAACATAAAGAAACGCCTGGGGAATACCTACCCCAGCCTGGTTTAGCACTATCCCTGCCAAGGCGGCGTAAATCATCGGCATTTTAATTATCTCCAAAAAATGCTCCTTACGGCTGACCAGGTAGATACCCAGCGTAAAGTTCAGCAGTCCCGCTATCAAACTGTAAATTACGCTATAGGTCATCCCTTCTCTGCCGAAGAAGAGGGTATTTATGGGAACCGGTAGATATATGGCATTCATAAACATTATGGGAAGGCAAATCTGTCGAAACTCGATCCTATAAACAATAGAAAAAAGATAAGCCATAATACCGCAAGCAATAATAACTGCTGCTGCGATTAGAGCGACTTTTTTTGTCACCAGTAGGTCGGCCGAACTTTCCCACATAGAAAGGAAAAAGAAAAAAGGGATAAGCAAATAGAGCGAACTCTCTATTACCACGGCAATCAATGGCTTGACAAATCTAGCCCTTACTTTTCCTATAAAATAGCCAATAAATGCGAAAACAAAAACTTTGGATACTAATTCAAAAACCACTTCTATCAGCGTGCCCATGACAATTTCCTTGACCAATAAGCTGAATTTTTAATATAATATTTGTTAGGTAATGAGAAAATGATGAACTTTGTGAGAAAAAACGTAAAGACCTTTTTATGGTGTATCGCTATTGCTTTTATCGGCGGCGTATTTCTCTGGAATTTCTCCACGCAGCGCTTGGTCGATTGCGTGGTTAAAGTTAACGGGACCAAAATTTCCTACTCTTCCTTTCTGGACTCAGTCAACGTGAGAATTCGCAACTGGTACGACCAAAATCCCGAAACAGAACTTAGCGATGACCAAAGAAAAGAAATCAAATCCGAAGTTCTAAATTCCCTTATCCAGGAAGAGCTTCTTCTTCAAGAAGCAAAAAAGTATAGAATTTATGTAAGCCAGAGCGAAATAATAAATATAATACGCTCGCTTCCCCAATTCCAGCGAGAAGGAAAATTTGACCCTCAATTATATTTTTACATTCTCCAAAACTATTTTCGCACCGAACCGACTGTATATGAAACCCATCTTAAACGAGTAATCATCAATCAAAAAATGAGAGACCTCATTATTTCCAATGTTAAAGTCACCGACCAAGAAGTAAAAGACGAATATGAACGAAGAAAAATAAAAGAGAAGGAAGAAGATTTCAAGGAATCTTTTCTTCAAGAAAAGAAAGTCCTTTTCTACAGGCAATGGCTATTAAGCCTATATCAAAAAGCAAAGATAATTAACAACTTGGATAAAATTGAAAAAAGCTCCTAAAACTTCACACCAAATTTTTGCAGCAATTTCTTCAATAATTTCCCGGGCATACCCACTACATTATCCAGAGACCCTTCCAGTAACTCCACAAAGGCATCATTCTTCTGTTTAACCCCATAAGCTCCTGCCTTATCCAGATGCATCCCGCTTATCCTGGAGATCTCTCCATTGGTGAGCTTTTTCATCCTCACTCTGGAAACCTCATGCCCCACAACCTTTCTACCCGTTTTAGCGTCAATAATTGCAACCCCTGTATAAACTTCATGACTTGTGCCACCCAGTCGTCTCAAAATCTCTCTTGCTTCCTTAATTGTTTTGGGTTTACCGATAATCTCAAATTTCAATCTTCCTCTATCAATAGTGGGCAGAGCAACTAACGTGTCCGCACCAATAACCAGACCCTCAGAAATCCTCTCGGAAACTTCTTTTGCTTTACGTAACGCAAATTTCTCGGCTATTTTCCAGGGTACCAATTTCCTTCTGAAAGAGGCCGGGTGTTCCTCGTAAAAGCGAGATGGCATCACTTGAAATTTTAAGCCCCACTGAGAGAGAATCTGTTGCCTGCGAGAAGAACTGGAAGCCAAAATCAATCTCTTCATCATCGAATTCCGGGGACACAATACTTAATTCTGAGATGGCAAACAGTCTAACGGAGTTTACCAACCTCTGGCATTATCTTCCTCATCTCCCTGCTTAGGTAATTCGCTCCGTAGCCGGTTATAAAACCAGTAACAACCGCTGCCACTATCAAAAACGGGAGCATCAAAAATACTCCCTTATGCCTTATCAGGAAAAGATAAGCAACAAAAAGTTGCGTGAGATTATGACTCACTGCTCCCAGAATGGACACTCCTATAATGCTAAAACCAAAAAAAGACTGTGGAGAAGGATTGGATTTTCCTGTCGTTCCCAGACTATAAATCCCACCCATTACCAGGGCACTCACCAGCGCGCCAGAAAAACTCAAGAAGAAACCCGGGGTAAAGAATGTTCCCAGAAGAAAAGAACTCAAAATCGTCCTCAACACAGCCACCTGAAATGCTATAGCATATCCGAATATAACGAGACTGGTCAAAGTAATCATATTTGCCAGCCCCAGCCGGAGCCAGGGTAGCGGATGGGGAAAGAGACTCTCCCCTATCTGTAGCGTAGAAGCAAGAGCAATCAAAACTGAAATGTATACTATTTTCTTCTTCCCATCCATCAAACTTGCCTCCAACATTTGAATGGAGTAGCGAAGCAAAGCTTCGCGATAATAACGCGGAGCTATCGCTCCGCTACTCCTTTTAATAACTTACTGCATCGATTGTAGGACTTTCCTTCCCTTCTATCGTAACCAACACCTTATTTGGTAAACAGACAATATTTTGGCCTGGTTTATTTATCCATCCGGTATTTACGCATATCTTTTGAAAACAGGATGATTCTACCACTCTCACTCTTCCTTTCTTAACCTCTATAACCACGCTTCCTTTTTCACCCTCAACATTAATCTTCTTATCCATTCTTAAAGAGACCTTTTGAACGGGACGGTTACCAACTTTAACTAAAACTCCCTTTCCTTCATGGGAAGTGAAGAAAAGCCTCGCAAAAGAGAAAGAGGCAATGGCAACGAGGCTGAATATTAGAATCCTATCATTTCTGGTTAACATACTCAATCTTGGAAACCAATCCCGAAGAAGCAGAAACATCTCCTTCCTTATTAATAATAACTCCTTCCACCCCTTCCAAATTCTCAATCAAAGCCATGCCTTCTTTGGGACCCAAAACAAATATTCCCGTAGCCAGTCCATCAGCAAAGGTAGCTTCTTTAGCCACAATAGTCACGCTCTGACACTCATCCGCAGGATAGCCTGTCTTGGGATTTATGATATGGTGGTATCTTTTTCCTCCAGAAAAAAAGAAACGTTCGTAATCCCCAGAAGTAACGATTGCCATATCTTCCACCTCAATAATTCCCAAAATTTCTCCTTCTCTTCGAGGGTGGCGGATACCGATTCGCCAGGGCTTCCCCTGTTTTCTCCCCAAAACATATATATCTCCTCCTGCATTAACCATAGCACTGTCTATGTTTTTCTTTTTCAAAACATTCACTGCAGCATCCACCGCATATCCTTTGGCTATACCTCCGAGATCTATACCCATCCCTTTCCTGGCAAAACTGATTTTGCCATTTTTTAACATCATACTTTCATAGTTTACGAATTTCAACACCTTTTCAATTTTTCCCTTATCTGGCACTTCAGGATTCTCTCCCCTAAACTTCCAGATTTTCCACAAGGGAAAGACAGTAATATCAAAAGAGCCTTTAGTCAGCTTTGACAGAAGAACCGATTCCTCAAGCAGTGAGAAAAGCTCATCGCTAACAGGCATCCAACCTTCTGCCAATGGAGACCCTTTTTTTCCCTCCAGGAGAGGTTCCCTATTAATCCTAGAAACTTCGCTTCCCGGAAGAAAACAGGACATCTTCTGTTCCACTCTTCTCATCTCTTCCATTGAACTATCGATAGCTTTTTGTGCCTTCCCCTTGTTCTTGTGGTATACTTTGATTTCTACCACAGTATCCATCAAAAATTCCACTTTGCTATATTCTTTCTTCCCGCAACTACAGAGAAAAAGAACAAAAAAGATAAAAATCAGAACTCTAAATTTTTTCATTTTTCTATCTCAAACCTTTATGCTTATTTTCTCTCCACAATTTCTACAGTTCTCTCCTGCAAGACCCACCACCCTGGTATGGTAACCCCGGCGTTCAATAAGCACTTCCTTACAGCTTGGACAATAAGTATTTGATTCAGGCTTTTCCCAGACATTACCAAGGTATACATACTTCAATTTTTTTTGAGCAATTTTTCTCACCCTCTCCAGAGTAGCCAGAGGTGTAGCTTCTATAGTCATCTTATAACATGGATAGTAACGAGAGAAATGCAAAGGAATCTCATCAGATAAAGAATAGAGCCAATCGGTCAGGTCTTCAATTTCACTATCAGCATCGTTAAGAGTGGGAATGACCAGATTTGTGACTTCTACATGTTTCTTCTGCCTCGCTATAATTTCTACCGTGCGCAAGACATCTCCCAACTTAGCTTTACAATAATCATTATAAAAATTGTTACGAAAGGATTTAACATCAACATTGGCTGCGTCAATGTAGGGCAAGAGATTCGCCAGGGGTTTTTCATTAATATAGCCATTAGTAACCAGAACATTTTTCAAATCATATTTATGTACTTCATGAGCAGTTTCCAGAAGATACTCAAAGTTAATCAATGGCTCATTGTAAGTATAAGCTATGCCAATAGAATCGTATTCCTTTGCCATTCTCACAGCATCATCAGAAGTAACAGTCTTGGTGGGAATCTCCCCTATTTCCGCCTGAGAAATTTCATAATTTTGACAACCTTTACATTTAAGATTACAGCCAACTGTCCCCAGTGATAGAATTTCTCTTCCTGGATAAAAATGGTAGAGAGGCTTTTTCTCAATCGGGTCCAGATTTACCGAGGTAAACTGGTCGTATACTAAAGCAAATAATTTTCCTCCCTCATTTTTTCGGGTGCGACAGAGGCCCATCTTTCCATCATCAACGATGCATTGATGCGGACACAAGAAACACTGCACTTTATTCTTTTCTTTCAGCGGTAAGTAGTACAGCGCCTCCTTCATAAATCTCCTTTCTTTTTTCGCAAAGTGAGCGCATCCGAAATCCATTGTAAATAGTCTTTATTTCCTTCAACTATGGGAAGAGCGATTACTTCTGGAATTTCATAACTATGAATTTCTTTTACCCTTTTCACAATCTTGTTTGCCATTTTCCCCTGGGTCTTAACTACCAACATCCATTCCTTACTCGATTCAATCTTGTCCTTCCACCAGTAAAGGGATTCAACACCAGAGAGAATATTGACACAAGCTGCTAATCTCTCCTCTATCAAAACTTTAGTGAGTTTCTTTGCCTCTTCCTCGCTCCCCGAAGTAATGAATATCACTATTTCCTTCACGGGCTTCTCCTTTTGGGAATTCTTTTTCTCCTCGACTTAAATATCTCTTTACCTAATGGATCTTTTATATAACTATCCCGACATTTCTTACAGAGAACAAACTCGAATCCCACACAGATATCCTTTTCTAATTTCTTTCTCCCTTTCTTCTCAATCTTTTTCAATAAATCTCTTATTTCTCTTTCAAAATCACGCGTTAAATCTAAAAGACCAATTTCTAAACCATCATAGGCAGCATATGAAGCTATCCTGACCAGATAACGATTTCTCACAATTTCTTTGCCACACAACTCACATCTATATTGCATACCCATTCCCTATATACAAACATTAATACGCTTCAAACAATGAGAGCGGATACCACAGGTCGGAATATATTCAAGAGATAGTTTGTAAAGAGGTATTGGAATTTTAGCCAAAAAATGAGGACGACTCATTCGTTCCCAAGCAAAAATTTGTTCGACCCCCGATTTATCGGGGGGAGTTTATTTTTGCGCCTTGCAGAGTCCGAAGTTTTTTGGCGTTAAGAAATTCCTTAGCGATGAACAAACTATCTCTTAATCCTATCCTATCTCATTTCACCATCACTATCGAATTGGTGGGACATTTCTCAACGCAGATTCCACAATTTGTGCATTTCTCGTAATCAATGACAGCCAAATTATTTTCTAACTTAATAGCCTTCGGCTCGCAAACCTTAACGCAGATACCACAGGCAATACAACCCAATTCACATATCTTCCGAACTATCGCTGCCTTGTCGTGGGAACTACATTTAACATAGACTCTGGCTTTTTTGGGAATAAGACTGATTACTTTTGTGGGACAGACTTCAACGCATTTTCCACAAGCGGTACATTTATCCATCAGGATTTCAGGCGTCTTACCCTTTTCCCAGAGAATCGCATCAAAGGGACAGACAGCCTTACATGAGCCCAGTCCTAAACAAGCATAACTGCAAGCCTTATATCCACCTGCTAATAGATGCGCTGGGCGACAGTCTTCTATTCCTTTGTAGTCATATTTTACTTTACTCTCATCCCCTTGACACATAACCCGGGCAACTTCTGCTTCTCTAATCTCAAATTTTTTCCCAAGAATATCTCCGATTTTGTAAACAATTTCTTGACTAACCACTGGACAGGAAACCGCTCCCGCGTCACTTCTAGTTAAAGCCTCTGCCATACCCGTGCACCCGGCAAAACCACAAGCACCACAGTTACTTCCCGGTAGGAGTTTTAATATCATTTCCTCCCTGGGATCAACCTTTACAGCAAACTTTTTGCCAGCTATAGCCAAGAGAAGACCAAAAAAGAGTCCCAGACCACCCAAAGTAATCACCGCAAACGAGACCATAACTCCCTCCCCCAGAATTATAAGCCAAAAAGACCTTTAAAACCAAAGAATGCTAAAGACATCAAAGCAGCTACGAAGAATGCAGTGGGATACCCTTTTAAGGGCGCGGGAATGGGTGCAATTTCCAATCTCATCCTAATTGCAGTAAAGAGCATTATAGCTACTGTATAGCCTAAAGATACTCCCAAAGAATATATAATAGTTTGAATAAAACTGTAATTATAATCGACATGAAGGAAAGCGACTGCCAAGATAGCGCAATTGGTGGTAACCAATGGAAGATATATTCCCAGGGCTCGATACAGGTGATGAATATACCTTTTCAAAAAAAGCTCCTCCAACTGAACTAAAGAGGCGATTACCAATATGAAAATTGTGATTTTCAGAAATTCCAGGTGTAGTGGCAACAAGATAGAGTGGTATAGAACCCAGGTAACTGCTGAAGATATAGTCATTACGAAAATAACCGCCATGCTCATACCCAGAGAAACGTCCATCTGCCGAGAAACGCCAAAGAAGGAGCAAAGCGCGATGAAGCGGATAAGGAGAATATTATTTATTAAAACGGCCGAAAAGAAGATGCCGAATAAGCTTACTTCGTTCATAAAATTCCTCCCATAAATTAAATAATTAACCTCTTACCACCCGAGGATGAAGGGATAATCTACAAACGTCATTGCGAACGAAGTGAAGCAATCTCGAGATTGCTTCGTCGCTTCCGCTCCTCGCAATGACATATGACCGAGCGACTCCGAAAACTATCCCTTCATCCTTTTCTACCTTTCCACCAGTTGAGGATTCCCATTAGAAAGCCAATAGTTAAGAATCCTCCCGGAG
>CAYOFG010000024.1:0-24330 GCA_964403285.1 uncultured Clostridia bacterium
CTGGGGAGATAGGATTCGAACCTATGATGGCGGCTCCAAAGGCCGCTGCCTTTCCGCTTGGCTACTCCCCAATCTACGAAAAGTAAATGGGTTTATTTCTTTTTTTCTTTTTTTTCTTTTTTTTCTTCTTCTTCCTCTTCTTCTATGTCCATTGCTGGTTCTCTTGCAGGTACTTCACCACCCCCAAACTCAGTTGGTAGAGGAGTCTGTTTAATCTTTTCTTGATAGGCAGCCAGAACTTTCTCCTCAATCATTGTGCGAACCTCGTTCTTTATGGGATGAGCTATGTCTTTATGACTGCCATCAGCCATTTTTCTCGAAGGCATCGCCACAAACAATCCATTCTGCCCTTGGATCACTTTTAGATTGCGAACCACAAAAGAGTCATCAAAAGTCACCGTAACAAACGCCTTTAGCTTCTCCTCATTCCTCGGGTAGACTCGCACCTCCGTAATCTGCATCTTTGCTTCCTCCTTTGCCAATCATCGGGTGCTCAATAGGGTTAGACTCACGCGCCATAAACGGCTAATTGGTGGTAATGAATTACCATCATTGGCAGCATTGTAGTCGCGATTCTGACAATAAATTTCCCGACAAGACCGACTGCCAAATCGCACCCTTCACTTTGAGCAGCTCTAAACTGTTTTCACCAGCCAAGTAGAAAATTTGTACTTCTCCATTTTCTTCTGCAACTTTTTTCCTACTTTCCAGTCTTTCAAAAGAGCAAAAACTGTCGGGCCACTGCCCGACATTAAAGCACAATCAGCACCTCCTTCCAGAAGCTCTCTTTTTATTTGAGAAATAATAGGATAGTAGGCAATAGCCACTTCTTCTAACCGATTATAAACCAACTGCTCTACGCGGTCTTTCAAAATCTTCCGTATCTTGCCAATATTCAAAAGCGAGCTTCCCGAAAAAGAAGATTCTCTTTTTCTTTTAGGTCTACACTGGCGAGTTTTTATTTTAGTAATATTTACAGGCTCTGTCAACCTTATTTTACCAAGATGTCTATAAACCCACTTCGTGGAAAGCATAAAATCGGGCTTGACTAAAAGAACCCACTTTTTCTTTATCCCAGGAAGGGGGGTTATTATCTCTCCGTACCTTTCTCCTAAGGCAGTATGGCCATAAAGAAAAAAAGGTACATCACAGCCAAGTTTTGCTGATATGGGGAATAGGGTCTTGCGGGAGTAGTTTAACTTCCATAGCCTATTCAAGCCCTTTAAGGTCGCTGCTGCGTCGGATGAACCACCACCCAATCCAGCGCCAACAGGAATTTTCTTTATTATTTTTATGCTAATGCCCCTTTTGACTCCCGCATATCTTCTCAACAATGATGCTGCTTTATATACCAGGTTTTTCGGACCCTTGGGAACTAAGGGATGGTCGCAGAGAACATCTATTTCATAACCTTTAGTGTTGGATAAAATGACCTCATCATATAAACCTATAGTTTGATAGATTGTCTGTAGCCTATGATATTCCCTTTCCCCACGGGTAAACTCATCCAATACCTGTAAATACAGGTTTATCTTCCCATAAGCTCGAATTCTCATTATTCCTTCAATTCTTTCTTCAAGTCTCCTATTTTCTCCCTTAACTTCTCATTTTCTGCATCCAGCTCTAATCCTTTACGATATGCATCTAAAGCTCTCCCGGTTTCGCCCAGTCTATCATAAGTATCACCAAGATGTTCATAAATTACCGGGTCCTTTATCAATCTTATTGCTTTATTTAACTCTTCCCGAGCTTTTATATACTCCCCTTGTTGAAAGTATACCCAACCCAGACTATCAATATAGGCACCATTTTCGGGGTCAATCTCCAGGGCTTTCTGAATATGTTCTAACGCCTCATCTAAATTTATACCGCGTTCAGCCCAGGAATAACCAAGGTAGTTGTGCGCCTGAGCATGGCGAGGATTCATCCTGATTACTTCTTCCAGAGCCTGGTAACAAAGATCAAAGTTTTTCAGCCGGTCATAACAGATACCCAGATGGAAATAGGTTTCCGTATTCTTCGGGTCATATTTTATTGATTTAGAAAAAGCATCTACTGCCTCAGAATATTTCTTCTCTTCCTCCAGGCAAATTCCCAAAAAATACCATATATTGGCATCTTCCGGTTTGAATTCAGTTGCTTCCTGCAAAACTTCTTTCGCTTTCTGATAATCGCCTTTCTGTAAATATATAATTCCCAGATGTAGGTAGGTCTCCATTACATCTTTCTGGAGGAGATTGATCTTCTCCAGGTATTCGATTGCCCGGTCCCAGTCCTTCTCCTGCTCAAAAATCAGAGCCAGGCTGTGGAGAGCTCTTAAGTCATGGGGATCTAACTCTAGAGTCTTAGCAAAGTTTTCTTTCGCTTTGGGGATATTCTTAATAGAAAAATAGAGCGCTCCGAGTTTATTATAAATTTGCGGATTTTCCGGGTCGATTTTTCTACATTTTGAGTACTCTTCTATTGCTTTTCTGTATTTCCCCTGGAATTCATAAATTGATGCCAGGGAAAGCCGGGCTTCCCATTGTTCTGGATCTATCTTAATTATTTTTTTGTACTCTTCAATTGCCAGGTCAATTTTTTTCACCTCTTCGTACATTCTTGCTAAATCGAGCTTGGCTTCCAAATCCTCAGGATTCAACTCCACTATCTTTTTATAAAATTCAATCGCTTCCGATTCTTGTCCTCTCCTTCTGCAAATCTCCGCCAAATACTCGTAAGCTTCTCGGCTATTTTCTTGAAGATTCAAAGTCCGATAAAACTCGTCCACCGCCTCATCGAACTGCCCTAAAGCATAATATACTTTCCCCAGCTCCAAGTGAAGAAATGGTGAACTACTATCCAGTTGCACTGCTTTTTCATATTCTGAAGCAGCAGCTCTTATATCCCCGTCCTCATAATAGATGCTTCCCAAAAGGTAGTGGAAGACCGGGTCCTCTTCAATCGTAGTTACTGCCAGGGAAATATTAGGTAGCCAGACAATCATCAAAATAATAATAACCAATAAAAATATCTTTTTCATGTTCCCCTTCCCACAACGCGAAACAAGTTTCGCTACTCCATATCTAATCAATCTTATTAATTACTAAACCACTCAACAGCTTGGGATAAAAAAATGTTGATTTTTTGGGCATTATCTCCCCGGCTTCAACTACCGCTTTAAACTCAGATACCTTTACCGGCCTGAGGAAAAAGGCTACACAATGCGAACCATCTCTCACCTTACCAACCATCTCATTAATCTTTTCGGAATAGGTTATACTTTCTTGACTCTCCGGGGAAATTTTCAAAACCTTCTCTATAATCAGAGTATGCAATATAACTACGTCGAGCTCGCAAAAAATTTTCTGTCTTCCTTTAATTAACCCTTTAGTAATTTTTTCATCTTTTAAACTTAATAGATAAAATTCATTACCCCCCATATACATCCCTATTCTGTGTTTTGCTTTCTCGTTTTTCAACTGACCCAACAGTTCTTTCAAGTTATTAAACTTTTTTATATCAAAATATTTTCCCGCCCCGTCAATTAATCTCTTCCCATCAAATCCCTCAAAGCTCCTGATTGCTCGGTGAATAGGCAAAATCTCAAGCCCACCATTTTCCATATTTACGAAATATGCCATTACATAGTTATAACTCTCCTGGGTCGAATGTTGGGGATTATTCCTCCCTAACTCATTTCGATACTCCAGGGCACTCTCATAACGATGGTGACCATCGGCTATAAACAATTTCTTACGTCTCATTCCTTCCACTATCAAGTTAATTGACTCCCTCTCGTTTATTCTCCATAACCTATGTCTGATATTTTCTTCATTGATAAGGTCGATTAGCGGCGTTTCATTTCTCTTCTTCTGCCATAATCTATCAATTCTATTTTCCGCATCCTCATAAGTGGTAAAAACCTGGGAGAAGTTTGCCCTGCAAGCCCGGAGAAGATTCAACCTATCTCTTTTTGGCTCAACTAACGTACTTTCATGTGGTCGCACTATTCCTTTGGAGAAATCCTCCAACTGGGCAAGAGCTATAAATCCCCGCCTCTTAACAGTTTTTCCTTTGCTTCCAGGAGCCACTTCCCCTAACATATCACTTCTCAACTCATACTCCTGTTCCAGAAGATAGACGGAAGGGGAACCGTCTCTTATTAATATCTCTTGCTTACACCACTCCTGAAAAAACTGGGCTGATCTGGTATATCTGTTATTGGCTTCATTATCGCCGGGAAATTCTTTCCCCAGGATGAGTCTGATTACGTTGTATCTACTCATCTGGTAGTACCTTTCCTGTGCCTCGCTAGAGATAATATCGAAAGGGGGAGCAAGAACCCACGATAGCTCCTTTATTTTTTCCCGATTATAGAAAATACCTTTAAAAGGAAGAATATTAGCCATCGTTTGCCACTTATTTGCTTCCCGGTTTTTGTAAAGGGATTCCCTTCTTACAAATCGGACACTCCTCGGGAGAATAAGTCTCTATATCTATCCTCAGAAGACTCTTCAGAGGTAAATTTAGATTGGCCAGTTCATCCGAAAGGGAAGGCTTGCTACGGTCAACAATCACTCCCATTCCTTCTATCTTTCCCCCCATCTTCTTGACAATCTCTATTATCTCCTTCACCGAACCACCCGTAGTGATTACGTCTTCTACAACTACAACTCTTTCCCCTTTTCCTATTTTAAACCCACGCCGCAATTTCATCTTACCTTCTTCTCTCTCGCAGAATATAGCTCGGCCGCCCAAAAAACTAGCCACCTCTTGACCAACGACAATTCCTCCGATAGCGGGAGAAACCACAGCGTCAATCTTTGACCGGCTGAGCTCAAGCCTGGAGGTAAGCTCTCTACAAAGCTTTTCCGCCAAATCCGGATGTTGCAGAACCAGTGCGCACTGAAGATATTTACCTGAATGTAAACCAGAAGAAAGCCTGAAGTGCCCGGAAAGAAGCGCACCGCTTTTCTGGAATATCTCTAAAACCTCTCTCTCAGTCAACTCTATTTCTCCATCTCCTGCAATATTGCTTTAACTGCCCTAACGGGGTCGGGGGATTCTATGATTGGCCTTCCCACAACTATATAGTCTGCTCCCTTCCTCAAAGCTTCACCAGGAGTCATTACCCTTTTCTGGTCATCGGCTGAAGATTTTCCCTGCGCCAGAGGTCTTATACCCGGGGTGACGATGATGAAATCTTTTCTGGTGGCTTTCCTGATGAGCTCAATTTCCAGAGGGGAAGCCACGACACCTTCCAATCCTGCGCTTTCCGCCATCTTCGCCAGAGCTACAACTTCATCACCAATCTCTCTCGATATTCCCAGTTCCTTCATATCGGGAGAATCTATGCTGGTCAAAATAGTAACTCCCCAGAGTAAAGGTCGGGGACGAATAGAAACTGCTGCCTCCAACATCTTCCTCCCTCCAAGGATAGAGAGAGTCAGGGAGAAGACGCCGTGTCTCTGGGCCATTCTAACGGAGTTACTCACCACATTGGGAATATCACAATACTTTAAATCTAAGAATACTTTCCCTCTCTTTTTTACTACCATATCTAAAACTTTGGGGCCACAAGCAGTGAACAGAAAGCTACCAACTTTAAACAACTTCGCATAGGGAATCAGGGAATCGACTAAATTCTCTGCCTTTTCTATCTTCTCAACATCGAGGGCTACAATCAGTTTTTCGGACACTGCAAGCTCCCTACCAACAATTTGATATCTTTAATTCTATTCTTTACCATATATTCTTTTATTCCGTCAATAACCTTAATCGGAGTCAGGGGATCAACGAAGTTACCTGTACCAATAGCAACAGCTTTCGCGCCAGCAATAATAAATTCTAAGGCATCACCAGCAGTCATAATTCCGCCCGTACCGATTATGGGAATCTTCACTGCTTTATAAACTTCGTAGACCATCCTGAGAGCTATCGGCTTAATTGCCGGACCCGAAAGTCCACCTGTAATCTGGCGTAATATCGGTCTTCTAGTTTCTATATCTATAGCCATACCTGTAAATGTGTTTATCAGGGAGACTCCATCTGCTCCTGCTTTCTCACACACCCTGGCAATAGAAGATATATCAGTAACATTAGGAGAAAGCTTCACCATAAGGGGAAAACTTGTCGCCTTCCTTACTCTACTCACCACCTGATGAGTCGCCTGGGGGTCCTGGGCGAACATAAGTCTCCTCTTATATTTTATGTTGGGACAGGAAAGGTTCAATTCCAACCCGGAAATCTTCTCTTCTCTCAACGCCTTCGCCAGTTGCACATACTCATCTGTCGTCTCACCAGCAATACTCACAATTAAAGGGACATCATATTTTTTAAAAAATGGTAGCTTCTCATTAATGAACGTATCTATACCAACATTTTGTAGACCAATCGAATTCAACACCCCTGAGGGAGTCTCCACAATCCTGGGAGGTTCATTTCCTAACCTCGGCTTTAAAGTGATGGTCTTGGCAACAATTGCTCCCAGCCTGTTTAAATCTATAAGCTCGGAATACTCTTCTCCGTAGCCAAATGTTCCCGAGGCGACAATTACAGGATTTTTCAAAGAAATCCCTGCAAGCTCTATTGCCAAATTTGGAGATTTCTCTTTTGCCTTTCGCATCATTCCCAGATCAACTCCCCGGCGTCAAAGACAGGACCATCTTTACAGACTCGCCTATAAGTGTAAGTAGAACCTCTGGCTTTAACCACGCAACCGAGGCAAGCACCCACTCCACAGGCCAGGCGTTCCTCTAAGGAAACCTGGCAGGGAAATCGATGTTCCTTAGAAATCTTTCCTATCCTTTTCAGCATCTCAGAAGGTCCACAGGCAAAGACCATTGGCTTGGGTCTATTCCCGGAAAGTGGCAGGAACTTTTCCAAAAGGTCGCTCACCAGACCCTTATATCCTCTTGTGCCATTTTCCGTAGCTACCTCCACCCGACAACCCAGTCTTGTAAAATCTCCTTCGCACAGAAGCTCCTCTCTATTCTTAGCTCCAATGAGAACGAGAATTGATAATTCCGGATTGGATACAGAAATCGATTCTGCCAGGAAAAGAAGAGAAGCCACTCCTGTACCTCCGGCTACAAGGATAATATCCGATATCCTTGATGTGACAGATGGCGACTTCTTTGAAAATTGTACCTGTCCCCTTTTTTGTGGTAACCTATAACCCTTTCCTAAGGGACCGAGGATATCCAGATATTCTCCTCTCTTTTTTCTGCTTAAAATTTCTGTGCCCTCGCCCACAATCTTATAAAGCATCTCAATATTTTGACCTTGCGCACGATGGACGCTAAAGGGTCTGCGTAAAAGAGGAGGAAAACTTTTAGAGACTCTTACATGGATAAATTGACCAGGCTTCGCCTGGTGTCCAATTTGAGGAGCAGAAAGGGCCATCTTGTACCGCTGGGGCCCAATCTCTCTATTTTCTAAAATTTTTCCGTCAACCTGCACCATACCTATCCTCTCGGAAACTTGGGGAATTCTTTTCGAACGACTTGAGGACATGCTTTTTTCGCTCAAAGCGAAAAAAGAGGTTTCCTTGGAAGTGAGAAAAGGGTCCCCAAGCTTCCTAAACAATTTTCCCATCTTCCATTACTACCTTGCCCCCGACTATAGTAGCCACTGGGAACCCTTGCAACTCCATCCCAACAAATGGGGAATTCTTACTCTGCGAAGTGAATTCGTTGCCGATTTTCTTTTTCAGATTCAAATCGATTATGGTGAGGTCGGCATCAGACCCTATGGAGAGAGAACCCTTCTCCAATCCTAGAATATTTGCCGGGTTCACAGTCAATTTTTCTATTGCTTGATTTAAGTTTAGTACCTTCTTACTTACCAGATTTGTAAGAATCAAGGGTAACATCGTCTCCAGTCCGATTATGCCAAAAGGAGCCATATTATATTCTAAATCTTTCTCCACGTCCAGATGGGGAGCGTGGTCTGATGCTATACAATCGATTGTGTCGTCAGCCAATCCTTCACACAATGCTTCGATATCGTCCTTAGTTCTTAAAGGAGGATTTATCTTCGTATTAGTGTCATAACCCCGAACGTCTTCTTCGCAAAGGGAGAAGTAGTGGGGTGCGGTTTCACAGGTTACCTTTATCCTCTTCTTCGCCTGGCGGATTAGTTCCACAGAGCGGCGAGTAGTAATGTGGGCTAAATGTAACTTTCCATCGGTCAACTCTGCCAGGGCAATATCCCGAGCCACCATTATCTCCTCGGCCTGCCTGGGTATTCCTTTTAAACCCAAAACCGTGGAGGTAAATCCTTCGTTCATTACCCCGCCCATAGAAAGATTTAGATCCTCACAGTGAGAGATCACCGGGAGATTGAACATCTTAGCATATTCTAAGGCCCTCCTCATTATCTGAGCGTTCATCACCGGTTTGCCGTCGTCGGAGATACCGATAACTCCAGCAATTCTCATCTTCCCTATCTCTGCCAGTTCTTCCCCTTCTCGTCCTTTGGTTATACTTCCTACAGGATAAACATTGACTACTCCTTCCTGGGAAGCTGTAGTGAGAATAAATTTCACACCAGAGACAGAATCTATGACTGGTTGCGTATTGGGCATACAACAGATAGAAGTAAATCCTCCCTGCGCAGCAGCGCGGGTTCCGGAAGCAATCGTTTCCTCGTCCTCCCTGCCCGGTTCTCGTAAATGGGTATGCATATCGATCAACCCAGGGGTGACTACCTTGCCCGCGGCATCAATGGTTATCGTAGACCTGGTAACATCTCCTGGTCTGAATTTTGAAGATTCTCCAATCTTCACTATCTTTCCATTTTCAATCAGGATGTCTGCTTTCTTATCAATCTTATTCTTAGGATCGACTACTCTTCCGTTTCTAATGACTAATTTCAACTATTTCCTCCCGCTATGATTATGATTCCTATCTTTTTACACCCCGGCTATCCCCACCAGCCAGAAGGTAAAGAACTGCCATCCTCACCGCAATCCCGTTGGTAACCTGTTCAGTGATTACAGAGCGAGGACTATCCGCCACCGAGGAGGATATCTCTATTCCTCTGTTCATTGGGCCGGGATGCATGACCAGTAGGTCCTTCTTTGCCCTTTTCAATCTTTCATCGGTAATGCCAAAAATTTCATTATACTCCCGCAGAGAGGGAAACAGATTCTCTTTCTGTCTCTCCATCTGAATTCTCAAAATGTTAATAACATCAAGCTCATCAATTATTTCGTCAAGATCGTAGAAGATTTTTACTCCCATCTGTTCAATCCTGGGAGGTATCAAAGTTGCTGGCCCTACCACGTATACTTTTGCTCCCATCTTATTCAATCCCCAGATATTTGAGCGAGCAACGCGCGAGTGAAGAATGTCTCCCACAATACCAACCTTCAGGCCTGAAAGTTTCCCCTTCTTCTCCCAGATGGTAAACATATCCAGTAATCCTTGCGTGGGATGTTCGTGAGCTCCATCGCCAGCATTAACTATGGAAGCACTTATTGTCCGGGCAAGAATCTGGGGAGCTCCTGCCATGGAATGGCGAATAACCACGAAGTCGGCCTTCATTGCTTCTAAAGTTTTTGCCGTATCGATTAGACTTTCGCCTTTTGCCACGCTGGAGGTGGAGGCGGAAATATTCAAAACATCGGCACTCAACCTCTTTGCTGCTAGCTCAAACGAAATTCTGGTTCTTGTCGAGGGCTCGTAGAAGAGAAGTACCACGGTCTTACCCCGTAAAGGAGGAACTTTCTTTACCGAGCGGGTAAACAGTTCCTTAAATGGTTTCGCTGTCTCTAAAATTAAATTTATCTCTTCTTTGTCCAGATATTCCAAGCCGAGCAAATCCTTATTCTTTAACCGCATTTGTCACTCCTCCCTCAAAAACACGCTGTCCTCTCCATCCACTTCCTTCAAATTTACGCAGACAAGCTCTTTCTTAGAAGTGGGATAAATTTTCCCTACAAAGTCGGGCTGGATAGGGAGTTCTCTAAGGCCCCTGTCGATTAGCACTGCCAATTTTATGACTTTGGGCCGACCAAAATCTATCAGTTCATCGAGAGCAGCCCTTACAGTCCTTCCGGCAAAGAGGACATCGTCAACAAGAACTACCTTCTTATCGGTAATATCGAAAGGAATTCTCGTTTCCTTAACCAATGGCTGATTTGCTATAGAATCCACATCGTCACGGTAGAGAGTAATGTCCAGAGCTCCCACGGGTACTTCCTTCTTCTCAATACTCTCTATCTCTTTGGCAATCCGCTTGGCAAGATAAACTCCCCTGGTCTGAATTCCCACAATGACAAGGTCTTTTGTTCCGTAACTCTTCTCCACAATTTCGTGAGCCATCCTCTTTATTGTCCAGGAAATTTCCTTTGCATCCATTATGGTTTTCTTCTTTCGAGATACCACGAGACCCTCCCTGCTTATTATCTTATGAAAATCTCAAATGAACCTTTAAATTTTTTCGAATCCAAATATACCATAAAAAGTCTAAAAAGTCAAACCTTTCTTCCACTAAAGCGGAAGCTGTAGTGGCAGAGCGAGGTTCTGCATTATCAACAGGAAATGAGCTTTCACTAGGAGGGGTTAATCCTGTGGGAAGAAAAATGAAAAAAGGGACAGTCCCCTTTTTCCAGGGGGACAGTCCCCTTTTTTAACAATCTATCATTTAATTATTGATAACTATTCTGAGTTAACCCTGGCTCTTTACTTAACACCTCAAGAAAAGCCTCCACAATTTTCGGATCGAATTGCGTTCCACTATTTTCTCTTAACTCTTCAACTGCTTTCTTTTTAGAATATGCTTTCCTATATGGTCTTTCTGATAACATAGCATCAAAGGCATCAGCTACAGCCATTATCCTTGCTCCTATATCTATTTCCCCATCTCTGTACTGGCCGGGATAACCTTTCCCATCATATCTTTCGTGATGTTGCTTAACCATATCGATTACTCCGTTAAGGAAAACAACCAGAGGTTCCAGTATTTCAGCACCTTTAACCGAATGGAGCTTTATTTCCTTCCATTCTTCATCAGTTAATTTACCGGGCTTAAGGAGAATAAAGTCATGCACTCCAATCTTACCAATATCGTGTAAATTGGCAGCCTGCCTGATAATCTCTACGCGCTCAGGAGGAAGTTTCATCGCTTCCGCAATAGCTACAGCGTATTTAGCCACCATCACCGAATGTCTCCTGGTATAATGGTCACGGGCATCAATAGTAGCGGCTAAAGTCATAATGGTCCGCATATAAAGATCGCTTAAACTCTTGTAAAGTCCGGTATTTTCGATAACTATCGCCACCTGAGCAGATATCTGCTTAAGCAATCGAAAGTCTTCCTGATTAAAGATTCTTCTCGATTTTTTGTTGTTTACATTGATAACTCCTATAACTTTATCCTTTGTAGCCAGAGGAACACTCATTAGAGATTTATTATAATACTTCTCCTCACTTCTTTTAACAAAGCGAGTATCTTTCTCAATATTTTTCACTAAAATTGGCCTATTATGTTTTACTACCCAGCCCGAAATATTGTCTCCCACTTCAAGTTCTGTATCCTTCAGAATTTTTTCCTCCAGTCCCTTAGCACATTCAATTGACAACTTGCCAGTATTATCATTTACCAAAAGGATAGAGCATATTTGCACATTAAGAATGGAACTCACCTTTTCCACAACTACCTTTAAAACATCTTCCATCTTCAACTTATTTGAAACATCTCTTTCTATTCTGTAAAGAAAAGATAGTGTCTTCGTCCTCTGCCTTACCTTTCTTGACAACTCTTTCCTGAGTTCTATCAATTTACTATTGGTCCTGACCAACTCCGAGGTTCTATCTCCCAGCTCTTTTCCTAGCTCTGTTATTCTTCTGGCTAAATCTTCCTTCTCCATCACTGGCTCCTGGCAAAAATTATCTCTCAAAGAATTCCCTCATCTGAAAAATAAAAGGCCGAATTACCAAACTTTACAATCTTCGATAATTCGGCTAGAGTCTATTTTTTGAACCCATAGTCCCTCTCCTAGTAAAACTAGATAGAAGTCAACCTTTGTTCCCCGGTACAATATCCTCCTCTTTTTCTTCTTCTTTCTTTCTAAAAAAAGTCTATATCCAAAATATAACATTTGTGTAAAAAAGTTGTAAACTTTTTGTAAACTTTTTCCTGGACTACACTATAGCCTTCTCTGTCTCTTTATCAAAAATATGGATTTTATCCATATCAAAGACCATTTCTATGTCTTGATTAACTTTTGCTTTGTTATGTGAACCCACGCGGGCAATAAAAATGCTCTTGCCAGTAGTTAAATGTAACAGTATCTCTGCACCCATAGGCTCCACAACCTCTACGGTACTGGAAATAGTGTTATCCCGGGTAGCTCCCGCAGAATAGAGCTTATCATAAATATCCTCTGGCCGGATGCCAAAGACTACTTCCTTACCTACATAAGGTTCGAGGGTTTTTTCCATCCTTTTACTGATTTTTACCTCGTAGTTTCCTTCATCTATATATATTCCACCTTCCTTTTTTATTACCCGACATTCCATAAAGTTCATTGGGGGCGTGCCGATGAACCCGGCCACAAACTTATTTACCGGCTGGTCGTAAAGTGTGATTGGATCTGCCACCTGGTGAATGACACCATCCTTCAATACTGTAATCTTGTCTCCCATCGTCATCGCCTCTACCTGGTCGTGAGTCACGTAGATCATAGTAGCTTGTAACCGGTCATGAAGCTTGCTCAGTTCTGTTCTCATTTGCACTCTCATCTTGGCGTCTAAATTACTCAAGGGCTCATCAAATAAGAAGACTTTTGGTTTGCGAACTATAGCTCTCCCCACTGCTACCCTCTGTCTTTCTCCACCAGAGAGTGCCTTTGGCCTTCTATCTAAAAGAGAGCGAATGCCTAAAATCTCTGCCGCTTCCTCTACCCTGTGTTGTATCTCTTCCTTGGGATACTTTCTCAACTTTAGTGCAAATGCCATATTTTCATACGCAGTCATATGAGGGTACAGAGCGTAGTTCTGGAAAACCATAGCAATATCCCTGTTCTTGGGAGGAATGTCATTGACCAGTTTATCATCAATATAGATTTCTCCTTCAGTAACTTCCTCCAGGCCAGCAATCATTCGTAGCGTGGTTGATTTACCACAGCCTGATGGTCCAACCAAAATGCAGAACTCTTTATCAGCAACTTCTAAATTAATGTCCTTAGCGCCGATGACTTCCCCAGGATATATCTTAGTTGCCTTTTTCAACACAACCCGCGCCATTTCCTACCTCCTGTACAATCTGGAGTCCTCGCGAAAGCGAGGTGGACTCCTTCCGAAAGGAAGGGATAACCTCCCTTTCGGGAGGACTCCAGACATTTTTCAAAATTTGAAATCTATCAAGTCTCTATCTATTATAATCGTCTCTTCTCTACTTCTCCCCATAGAGACTATGGAGATTCTTGCCTGAACCAAGCTTTCTATCTTACTTAAATATCTCTTTGCATTCTGTGGTAGTAAACTAAATTTCTGAATGCCTTTAGTCTTCTCTTTCCATCCTCTTAACTCTATATAAACTGGTTTACAATCTTTGAAAATTTCTCTGCCGGTGGGAAACTCTTTAATCAATTTTCC
This sequence comes from uncultured Clostridia bacterium, assembly GCA_964403285.1. Lineage (GTDB taxonomy): Bacteria > UBA6262 > WVXT01 > WVXT01 > WVXT01 > WVXT01. The sequence continues at coordinate 13,587 of CAYOFG010000024.1, forward strand.
CCGGTAGCGATATGCTACGCAAATCCTTAAAGGGTCAATCCCATCCAGAACATCAAGCTTAGTCAAAGCCAAACTCCTCAGTCCATTTATCCTGACCGCATGTCGGACAATAGAGGCGTCAAACCAGCCACAGCGTCGAGGCCGACCTGTAGTTGCTCCAAACTCTTTTCCCCTTTCCTGCAATAGCTTACCTATCCTATCAGATAGTTCTGTGGGAAATGGCCCCTCCCCTACCCTGGTGGTATATGCTTTGACGACTCCCAAAACTCGGTCAATCTGAGTGGGTCCTATACCTATACCCACGCAGGCTCCACCAGCCACAGGATTGGAGGAGGTAACATAAGGATAACTTCCGTAATCAACATCCAGTAGAGTCCCCTGAGCGCTCTCCAGGATAACATTCTTTCGTTGAGAAATTATCCAATTAATCATTATTGCTGAATCTACGACGAGCTTTCTAATTATGGGTAGCTGCTTTTTTCTTTTTTCCAGAATCTCTCGCCTCAACTCGGAGAGCTTGCAGACTTTCTTAAGAAGTAGTGCCTTTTCTTTCAGATTCCTATCCAATAGTTCCCTGAATAGGCTGCGGGAAAGGAAATCGGCCATTCTTATGCCCACTCTCGCTACTTTATCGGCATAGGCTGGTCCAATTCCTTTTCGAGTGGTGCCGATTCTCCTTTTACCTTGCTGGGTTTCCCTCAGCTGGTCTAACAACCTGTGGTATGGTAGAATAATGTGGCAGGCATCGCTTACAAAGAGCCTGCCTTTTATTTCTATTCCTTTCCTTTCAAGAAAGCGAATCTCTTCCACCAGTGCCTGGGGGTCTACTACCACTCCACTTCCAATAATACACTTCTTGCCCGGCTCGAGAATTCCCGCGGGAACCAGGTGGAGAATGAATTCCTGACCATTAAAGACAACAGTATGACCCGCATTGTTTCCACCCTGGTAGCGGATAATATAATCAGCCTTCTCTGAAAGAAGGTGGACAACTTTGCCTTTACCTTCGTCGCCCCACTGAGTTCCTACCACAACTAGAGTAGCCATTTCTTCATTTCCCTTCTATCCCTAGACGTTTAAAGATTACATTCACATATCTCAAGTAATAGTGGAGATTGAAGCAGGCATCAATTTCTCTTTTTGTAAGATATTTTCCCACTTCCTTGTCTTTCTTTAGAAGCTCACGATATTCACTGCCTTCTTTCCAGGCTCTCATAGCATTTCTTTGAGTTAGCTCATACGCCTTCTCTCGAGAAATTCCCTTTTTTACCAGTTGCAGAAGAACTCTCTGAGAAAAAATGGTATTTTTACTTTTCTCCAGATTCTTCTTCATATTCTCAGGATAGATTATCAGTCTTCTCACAATATTTTCGAACTTCTGCAACATATAATCCAGAAGAATTGTACTATCAGGAATAATAATTCTTTCCACAGAGGAATGCGTAATGTCTCTCTCATGCCAGAGAGGTATATTCTCTAAAGAGGCTACTGCATGGGAACGAACAAGCCGCGCCAGTCCACAAATTCTCTCACAAGTTATGGGATTTCTCTTGTGGGGCATTGCTGAAGAACCTTTCTGGGTAGGGCTGAAATACTCTTCTACCTCCAGAATCTCAGTCCTCTGGAGGTTTCTGATTTCTAGCGCAAATTTCTCCAGTGATGTGGCTACCAGCGCCAATATGGAAAGGTATTCGGCGTGGCGGTCTCTTTGAATTATCTGCGTAGAAATTGGGGCTGGCTTCAACCCAAATTTCTTGCAGACATAGAGTTCCACTTTAGGATTCACATGGGCATAAGTTCCCACCGCCCCTGAAATTTTTCCCACGCCAATCACTTCCCTTACTCGCCTCAGTCTCTCTAAGTTTCTCAGGGTCTCCTGATGCCATAACGCCAGCTTCAATCCAAAAGTAATCGGCTCAGCGTGGACACCGTGGGTTCTCCCTACCATTATTGTATTCTTATGTTTTGTGGCTCTCTTTTTCAGAGTGCGGGAAAGATTCTCCATATCATCAATTAAAATATCTACTGCCTCAACCATCTGCAGAGCCAGTGCTGTATCCAGAATATCAGAAGAAGTTAATCCCAGATGAATATATCTTCCTTCTCTACCTACACTCTCACTCAAAGAAGATACAAAGGCAATCACATCATGATGCACTTTACTCTCTATTTTCTTAATCCTTGCAAGATTAAAGCGTGCCTTTTTCTTAATTTTATTGAGCGCACTCCTGGGAATCTCTCCCAGATTCGCCAGAGCTTCACAAACAGCCAGCTCAATCTCCATCATTATCCTGAACCTGTTCTCCTCAGTCCAGATTCTCCCCATTTCAGGAAGAGTATAGCGAGAAATCAATTTATCCTCCTTAAAAGGTGATCGCTGGTAGTCGCAACTTTTAAGTTGCGCTTTGTGGAACGCAGGCTGACCCCGTTAGAAGTTTTTGTCTCACGAGTGAGATACTTTTACCGTAAGCTTAAGCGCGTGAATGTAGAACTTCTAACGGGGCTGAAGCCTGCGGCTACCATGCAGTAACTTCGTTATTTTAACTGGCAAAGTTCCACTTTTGCTTCTTTAAATAGTCTCTGCGCCATGTCATCAGGATACTCACCTTTAAAAACAGCGCGAGTTATCCCGGCCTGAATTATCATTTTGGCGCAGAGGATACAAGGTTGATGCGTACAGTATATGGTACCGTTCTTTATATCTACACCATTGGAAGCAGCAAATAATAGTGCATTCTGTTCACCATGAAGCCCCCGGCACAATTCCTGCATCTGTCCAGAGGGAACATTCTTTTCCTCTCGTATACATCCTATCTCTTCACAATGGGGTAGACCGGTTAAAGTTCCGTTGTATCCTGTGGCAAGAATCCTCTTGTCCCGTACAATGATTGCTCCCACCTGCCTCCTGAGACAGGTGGAACGTTTAGCCACAGTCCCCGCAATTTCCATAAAGTAGTCATCCCAGGTTGGCCGTCCCATTCTTCTCCTTTTTCTCCTAATGCGAGGAGATTTGGTGTAGCGAGCATTTCTTGTAGCAGCAAAGCGCAAGCTTTGCTTCCTCTGTAGGGGACGGACTCTGTGCCGTCCCTTCCTTTTGGGCGACCATCCCGATATATCGGGATCGCCCCTACACCGACGCAGAGCTAACGCTCTGCTGCTACAATGAAAAATGACTCTGACCCCTTTTCTTACTTTTCTCTTTTCTCAATGGCGGAAATGGCGCATTCTGGTAAAAGCCATAGCAATCTTGTGCTCGTTACAAGCAGCAATCGACTCCTTATCTTTCAACGAACCTCCTGGCTGAATAATTGCTGTAACTCCCGAGGCAAAACCCAAATCGACAGAGTCGCGGAAAGGAAAGAAAGCATCCGAAGCCATAACTATAAGCCCCTTGTATTTCCCGAATTGCTCTCCCATCTTCCTCGTCGCAATCTTCACTGCATCAACACGAGACATCTGGCCAGCTCCGATACCCAGCGTCTGGCTTTCGCTTGCCAGAACAATAGCATTCGACTTAACGTGCTTACAAACCTTCCAGGCAAACCGGAGAGCTTTCAATTCCACATCGTTTGGCTTCTTCTCAGTAACTACTTCCAGACCATCAGCAAAAGTTTTCAGATCCTTCGTCTGAACCAACAGCCCTCCGGAAACTCTCCGATAGTCGAGTTGGTTAGAAGATAATTTTCTTTCACCAGACAACTTTAGCAATCGTATATCTTTCTTTGCTCCCAGAACTTTAACCGCTTCATCTTCAAAATCTGGCGCAATCACTGCCTCAACAAAAGTCTTAGCAATCTCTTCTGCGGTCTTACCATCCACCTTGCGATTGAACCCCACAATCGACCCAAAGGCACTAACGGGATCGCACTGGCGAGCTTTATTATAAGCGTCAAGGAGAACTTCACCAGTAGCCACCCCGCAAGGGTTAGTATGCTTAATAATTACTGCTACTGGCTCTTCAAATTCTTCCACTATATTGACTGCTGCGTCTAAATCCAGAATATTATTGAAAGAAAGTTCTTTCCCTCCCAGTTGCTCTATGTTCGTTATTCCCTGTCCCTTTCCTTTATCCAATTCTCTATAAAATGCTGCGCTTTGATGGGGATTCTCTCCATATCTCAAATCCTTTACCTTCTCCAGCTGCAACTGTAATAAATCCGGAAAAAGAGAAGGAGAAGAAGAGGAAGTAAGAAAGTAACGGTAGATATGGTAATTATATTTAGATAGATTTTGAAATATATCTGTAGTTAATTTTAGAGAGGTCTCCTCGCTTACCACACCTTTATTCCTTCTCATCTCTTCCAGAACAGAACTATAGTGTTGAGGGTTAGAAATCGGCACCACCCACTTATAATTCTTGGCTGCTGACCTTAACATAGTTGGACCACCGATGTCGATGTTCTCAATAGCCTCCTCTTTAGTGACGCCCTCTTTAGCAACTGTCGCCTCGAATGGATAAAGGTTAATTACCACCATATCTATCAATTCTATGTTATGTTTTTCTATCTCTTTCATATGTTGGGGATTATCCCTGACGGCAAGTAAAGCTCCATGAACCTTGGGATGCAAAGTTTTCACCCTTCCTTCCAGCACCTCAGGAAAACCTGTATAATCGGAAACCGAGCGGATGGGTATTCCTGCTTCCTTTAACATCTTAGCAGTCCCGCCGGTGGAAATAATCTCTACTCCCAAATCTCTCAAACCACGGGCAAACTCTACAATTCCTGTCTTGTCAAACACACTAATAAGCGCTCTCTTAACTTGCGGCATAACTTTCCCCCTTCTCATAATTTCATTTCATTCGGGGCCTGAGATACAACAATAGACGCAGAGCAAGCTCTGCTACTCCAGAGTCTTTGGAGTAGCGAAACTCGTTTCGCAATAACGCCCCGATTCATCGGGGCTACTCCAGAAAAAATTGGTTATATTGTTTATAATCCTTTAATTCCTTTAGATAGGGAACAGACCTTGCGCCAATTCTGGTAATGGAAATACTCGCTATAAGATTAGCAAATTTTACAGATTTTTCCAAATCCCAATTGTTCAAATCACCAAAAATAAACCCACAAGAGAAGGCATCGCCAGCCCCTGTCTTGTCCACAGGTTTGAATTCTTTATAGGAGTCAATAGATTTTTTGAGCGAAGCAGAATAGACGAAGCATCCTTTTTCTCCCAGAGTGGTAAGAACAATTTTCGGTCCGTATTCAGCAATGGCTTCCGAAGCATCGAGGAACTTTTTTTTCTTGGTCAACTCTTTTATCTCTGTCTCATTAAATTTCACTATTGTTGCTCTATGCAAAATTCCTGCAAGATTTTTAAGTCCTTTTTCCACGAATATGTATCCCGGGTCGAAAAATACTTTCACTCCCGATTCTTCAGCATAACGGCAAGCAAGTTCCATAGCCGGGATAGCTTCTTCACCTTCAATACTACTCAAGAAAATATACTTAGCGGATTTTACATAATTTTTATCAATATTTCCAGGAGATAATTTTGCATTGGCTCCTTGATAGGCAAAGAGAACCCTCTCTCCATCTTTACTGACGATGGCAATAACACTTCCACTATTACCCTTACAAACTCTTAAGCAAGATATATCGACCTTCTCTGTTTTCAATCCGCCCCTCAGAATCTCTCCGAAATAGTCTCCTCCCACATTTCCCACGAACCCGGAAGTTACTCCCAGGCGTGAGATTCCACAAGCAACATTGGCAGCAGAACCGCCGCCAACCATATCCCAGCTCCTGATTACAGTCTCCTGGTCAGGATTGGGAAACCTATCTACCTTAGCCACTAAATCGATGTTTACAGCACCTATAGAGATTACATCCATCTTCTCATCCTAAACTTCCCGCCTCACCCCGCACACTCTTCCTGATTCTTTCGCTTTCACGGATGAGACGTTCTTTACTATTTGCACTTACCACTTCCAGTAGGGGGAACTTTTCTTTCCGGTTTTCTACCAACTCCATAACCCTCCTCTTACCTCCCTGGGAAAAAGCATCTGCAAGGACTGAAATGGGAGCTGTGTTTTCTGAAATACAGACTACCTCCGCTTTCTCAACTGCATATCTATTACCATTAAAAGATACTGCCACCCCTCCGTTTTCTCTTATAAAACTTAATGCCTCTCGATCAGTGATGCTATCTCCCACATACATAGCATCTTGAGGACTGTGGTTACATCTCTTTAGACTATCTTTTATGGCATTGACTTTCTCTCGACCTCCCACGGGATTAACCTCCTCCAGCATCTTACCCGATTCCATAGAGACTATCTCTTTCCAGAAAATCTTTTCTAATCTATCTATAGCTTTTTTAGTCTGAGGATTTAAATTATTAATTTCAGAAACTTCTATCAAAGGATAAGCCAATATCTCCTTGCTAAATTCCTTAAGTTTTCCTATCTCCTCCTTAGAGATGTTGTACTTGTCTATGTTTAGCTCGGTACAATAGACATTTTCCGGAGGAAACTCTATGACTTCACAGAGTGCCTGAATATAGGGCTGGTAGCTGGTACTGACAATAAAGGAAGGCATCCTCTCCTGAACGAAACGGAGTGTCTCCTTAGCGCCAGGCATTAGAAGAATATTTTTTCTTGAATATTCTACAATTTTTTTATCTGTCGTCCCGTAGGCTTTCAGAAATGGAAGGATCAATCTCAATGTATCGCCTGCCTTGTATCCTTCCCTTCCGGTTAATGCCAAAAAGTCATCATACCTGCTAAGCTGGGTAAAAAATTTCTCGCCTTCCGGGAGAAAATTGGTTGCCAGTTCTAAAGCGTTATCATTCTTGGAGATAGGTCCTTCACAATCAGTAATAAATTGCATCTTTTATTTTATAGTTTCGTTTAAGCAATAACCTTTTGTGGCTTCGCCCTCTCTGGTCACCACCCTCTTCCCCTCTATCCATACTTTTCCATCAGCAAATGCTTTTATTGTATGGATAACCAGAGGAGATTCTCTTTTGAATTCTTCTTCCCGAATTTTAGAGAAGAGCTTAGAGTAGTTGCCGGTAGAGTAGTACTCCTTCCACAGCGGCTCGTAGTCTCTTCCCACAATGGGGAATGTGCAATATGAGATGGGAGGACCTTTGTCTAATTCGGCTGTTACCAGATGCATCATACAACCTGCTTCTTTTGCATTTGATTCAATCAATTTCCTCATCACTTCCTGCCAGCTGCCTTGAGGACCACCGGGTGGCGCAGGATGGAGATTCAGAATGTTGTAAGACTTACACATTTCAGGTCCGATTATGAGCATATAACCTACGAGATAGATGTCAAAGGATTGAGGAATCTTCTCCATTATTTCTTTATCATACTCGTTTCTCCACTGAACAAGAAGGGAAGAATCGCTTCCCATACTCTTGCTTTCCTCAATAGCCTTCTCTCTCATCTCTCTCCTAAAATTCTTAGAAGAAAAAGTGATTAACTCAATCCCAGAGTCTCTCACCAATTTAAGAAGCGAATCGGTTATCTCCTTTTCTCCTTCAACTCTATTGCAGAATAGATACGCTATCTCTCCGTTTATGACCCCTTTTTCAATGTTATTATACACTTCTTGGAAAAGCTTGATTGCTTCATTATCTCTTCCTGTAGAGAATATTCCAAACTTATAGTTCATATTATCTTCACCTGGCGCCTGCCAGATACTACCTCTCCAATAGGCAGAGCCTGCGGTAAACGGGATAAGAGTCTCTTTCTTTTAGCCGGGGAGACAATCAGAACCATACCTATTCCCATATTGAAAGTATGAAACATTTCTTCTTCTTTAATCTTTCCCTTTTTCTGAACGACCTGGAAAATTCCGGGAACTCTCCAGGAACCCTTATGGATTATTGCCTGGCACCCCCGAGGAAGAATGCGAGGAATGTTATCAATAAATCCTCCTCCCGTGATATGGGCAATTCCCCGCACAATAGACTTTACGGAAAGGATGTCTTTCACATATATCTTTGTGGGCTTCAATAATTCCTCCCCTAAGCTTCTTAATTCTCTCTGAGAGAAAATTTTACGCACCAGAGAGAAACCATTACTATGCAAACCCGAAGAGGGAAGACCAAAAATTATATCGCCCAGCTTAATCTTCTTTCCATCTATTACTTCTTTTCTCTCAACAATGCCCACGCAAAAGCCAGCTAAATCGTATTCGCCTTTCTTATAGAAGCCAGGCATTTCCGCAGTCTCTCCTCCTATTAATGGGCAAGCACCCTGAAGGCAGCCTTTATGAATCCCCTTGATTACTTCCTCAGCCACTCCCACATCCAGCTTTCCCGTGGCAAAGTAGTCGAGGAAGAACAAAGGTTTTGCTCCACAAGTTATGACGTCATTGACACACATTGCCACAAGGTCAATTCCTACTGTATTATGTTTTCTTACGAGTTGCGCAATTTTTAGTTTTGTTCCCACCCCGTCGGTAGAGGCAACGAGAAAGGGTCTCTTATATCTTGCCAACTCCATCGGGTAAAGACCAGAAAATCCCCCGATTCCAGAAACAATCCCCTTTATTTTCCTTATCAGCTCCTCTGCCTTCTTTATGTCTACGCCCGCCTGTTTATATGTCACCATAAGTTAAACTCTCTCCCTTTCATCAATATGCTCCCTTTCCTCAATATGTTCCCACTGCAGTGGAGAAATAACCGCCTGACCGATATTAGTTAAATGGTCCCCTATCTTTTCAAAGTTACTCACCATCTCCAGAAAAACTATCCCCGAAAGCACCTTACAAGTTCCATTCTCTAATCTCTTAACATGATTCCGATTCAGCTCATCCCTCAAGAGATTAACTCGCGCCTCCCTCTCAATTACCTTTTGAGCCTCCCCAACCTCGTTTGTCTTAAGTGCAGAAATAGCCTCCTCCACCATCCGGTCGATTTCTCCCTGTATCTGACGGATTTCACTAATTGCCATCTGGGAGAAAGGTAACTTTTCCTCAATTTTCCTTTCTGCCAAATCCCTCAAGTTCTCCGCATGGTCGCCGATTCGCTCAACATCATTTATTAAATGCAAAAGAGGCGGAATCTTCTTTGACTCCTCCTCGCTCAATTCTCTCTGCATTAGTTCCACCAGATAATTTGTCACCGCCGCTCTCAGGCTGTCCACTGCTTCCTCACCCTGGGAAACTTTAGCCAATGCCTTAATGTCATTTTTCATAAATCCTTCAATAGCGTCGTCTATCATATCTTTGACCAGATTCAAAGTGTGAATAGCCTCGTAGACAGCTGCTTGCAAAGCTAAGACAGGGGTGTATAAGAGGTGTTTTTCCAGATGCTTCGGACCTGCCTCCACAACAGTCTCCTTCCCAGGAACAGCCTTTTCAATCGTCCGTGCCAGAACTCCTGCCATAGGAAGGAAAAGCGTGGTGATTATTACATTAAATATTGTATGGGCGTTAGCACATTGCCGCATGATACTGGTTGCAGTAGTCGCAACGAACTTTTCATAATAGGGTAGAAAAGGCAAGAGAAGAAGTACTCCCAGAACTTTAAATGTCACATGGGCAATGGCCGTCCTCTTTGCAGAAATAGTTGTGCCGATAGAAGCCAGAATTGCGGTTATACAAGTACCAATATTATCTCCCAAAATTAGAGGTATTGCGCCTCTCAAGTCTATTAATCCAACAGAAGCTAACGCTAAAACTAAACCCACTGTTACGCTACTCGATTGGATAATCATTGTCACTACCATACCAGTGGCTATGCCAGTAATAGGACTCTTACTAAAAATAACGAAAGCATTGCGGACAGACTCACTGCCTCCAAAAGGTTTCACTGAACCCGTCAATATGTTTAGCCCTAAGAAGAGAATACCGAAACCGAAAAGAAATTCTCCAATATTCTTATAAAATTTCTTTCTCGCGAACAAGTTCATCGCCATACCCAACCCGATGACTGGCAAAGCATAATCGGTCAGTTTAAAAGCGATTAATTGCGCAGTCACTGTCGTGCCAATATCAGCTCCCAGAATCACGCCAATTGACTGTCTCAAGGTCATCAGTCCAGCATTTACGAATCCCACCAAGATAACTGTCGTGGCACTTGAGGACTGAATAATTGATGTTACGCCCAGGCCAACGAACATGCCGATAAAGGGCGTGCTGGTTAGAGCAGCAAGAATTTTCCTCATCCTATCTCCAGCAGCCTTGTGTAGCCCGGTACCCATAAGATGTATGCCAAATATGAATAAGCCCAGCCCACCAACTAAACCAAATATCAACTCTTTTATCATGGATTATCTACTCCATTTTACTCTTTGAAGTCGAGTGTTTCTGATAGCCGAATGTTTCCAGTCTCTTACCCTTCTTCTCCACATCTTTTGCTAACTCAGCCTTATATCTTTTCAATTCTTTCCTGATGCGCACATCATTCAAAGCAAGAATCTCTATTGCCAGAATAGCGGAGTTCACAGCACCCGAATTCCCAATCGACATAGTAGCAACAGGTACCCCCTTAGGCATCTGCACAGTAGAATATAGAGAATCTCTTCCCTTCAATGCTTCTGTATGCATAGGAACACCTATAACCGGAAGAGTGGTGTGGCTAGCAATTACACCTGCAAGATGCGCCGCTCCGCCAGCCCCAACAATCAAGACTTTGAGCCCCCTCTTTTCCGCTCTCTTAGCGTAATCGATTGTCCTCTCAGGAGAACGGTGTGCAGAGGAGATTGTCATTTCATAAGGAACTTTAAACCTCTGCAGGATTTCCGCCGACTCTTTCATAGTGGAAAGGTCCGAATCAGACCCCA
>CAYOFG010000025.1:0-24103 GCA_964403285.1 uncultured Clostridia bacterium
TGAATAAGATTGGCGTCTCTAATTTAAGCTGCGGAGGAATTGAAGTTTGTAATTTATAACTTGTGATTTTAGATTTGGGATTTGTAATTTGAATCTCTATCTTATCCGGCTTCCTTCCTATATAGGTGCGTAATTCCATCGGTTCCCTCAATGGGTCTATGGATGGGTTTGTAACTTGCGAAGCATTGAGTAGAATATGGTCCCAGTATATAGGGTAAGGTTTATCACAACCCATCCCGGTTAAAAGCATACCGCCTGTCTCAGCCTGCCTGGTAATATTTTTAATCACTTCCGCATTCCAATTGGCATTTAGTTTAAACTCAGAAGGATTCCGTCTTATTACAAGCGCGCCAGTAGGGCAAATGGTCTCGCAGAAGTGACAGCCAACGCATTTTGCGCTGTCAGAAGATACTGTATCAGTTTCAGGATCATAAGAATGTACATCGTTAGCACACATTCTTACGCAAGCCTGACAGGCAATACATTTTTCCTCATCTCTCTCTATAATAAATTCTGTAGGTACTGGTCTTTTAGCCATTTCATACCTCAATAAGCCTGCCGATAACCGGCTCTCCTGCTTTAGGCATCCATACTCTATTTGGGCGGGGACAAACTTCCCGGATTGCTGCTTCTTCAGAGGCGATATAAAGTTTATCTTCGGAAGTCGCAGCCACCAGAGGCCTCAGTTTGATTCTGTCATTTAGCCCTACCATAGTAGATGAATTTGCTACAATAATACTAAACGGGCCATTAACCAGTGCGCTTCCATAAGCAATCCGCAGTGTTCTCAGTAATTCTCCTCTTCCCTGAGGCTGTCTTTCTATATCATCCCAAAAAGGAGCAGCCAGTATATCTGCTACTACTTCGAAAGAAAGCCCGTGTTTCCTCACCAGAAGGTCAAAAAGATAGGTCATAACTTCCGTATCCGTAAAAAATGCACATACGTATCCGTAATTTAGAAGAAACCTTTTATTTATTCCATAAGAAGAAATCTCCCCATTATGGACAACTGACCAATCTAAAAGACCAAAAGGGTGCGCTCCGCCCCACCAGCCAACTGTATTGGTAGGAAACCGGCCATGGGCTGTCCAGATGTAAGCCTCGTATTCTTCCAATTTATAGAATCTTCCGATATCTTCCGGATATCCTACGCCTTTAAACACACCCATATTCCTGCCACTCGAGGCTACAAAAGCGCCGGGAATCTTCGTATTTATCTCCATTACTGTCTTAATTACAAAATCCTCTTCTGTTAAGTCATAATGTAATTTTGTCTTTTCTTCTTTGTGCTGTAAGAAATATCTCCACAAGAGTGGCCTGTATTTGATAGATCTATCTTCTCTTGTAGGAATGATTTCATCTTTTACAATTTTATAATTATCCCTGAGATATTCTTCTGTTTGCACCATAGCAGATTTATTTTCAAACATCATATGAAAACACCAGTCTGTTTTATGCTCCGGGTATATTCCGTAGGCAGCAAACCCGCCGCCTAATCCATTGGCGCGTTCGCGCATAGAACCAATCCCGGCAATGATATCTCTACCCGAAAATCTCTTACCCCTCTGGTCCATTATCCCCAGAATTCCGCAACCACTTATCTCTTTTTCTCGAAATCTATCCATTTCCCTTCGCCCTTATCAGAATTCTCTATATCGATTAGTAATAGGAAGCCTTCTATCCTTGCCAAATGCCTTGGGTGTAATCTTTATCCCCGGTGGAGCCTGGCGGCGTTTATACTCATTTCTATCCACCAGGTGAATAACATTCTTTACAATTTCGGAATCAAATTTTTTAGCAACTATTTCTTCAAAACTTTTGTCTTCCTCTACATAACATTTCAGGATTGGATCCAAAACAGGATAAGGAGGCAAACTGTCTACATCCTTCTGACTTTCCTTTAGTTCTGCTGACGGTTCCCTATTAAAAATAGTCTGGGGAATCAATTTCCTCTTCTCTCTTTCATTTCTGAATCTCGCAAGTTCATAGACCAGCGTTTTAGGCACATCTTTTATTACGCCAAAGCCTCCCGCCATATCTCCGTATAAGGTACAATATCCGACAGAAGTCTCGCTCTTATTTCCCGTTGTAAGCACAAGCCAGCCAAATTTATTGGAGAATGCCATAAGGATATTTCCTCTTATTCTTGCCTGAATATTCTCCTCAGTCACATCGCGCTCAAAGCCAAGAAATTCTTTTTCCAGGAGCATCAGATAGACATTAAAAATACTGTCTATCGGAACTACGATGAATCTGATGCCTAAATTTCCCGCTAAAGTCTTACTATCACAACGCGTCTCTTGCGACGAATACCGGGACGGCATCGAGATTCCGATAACATTTTCACATCCAATAGCATCACTGGCAATTACAGCGGTCAAAGAAGAATCTATCCCACCACTTAATCCGATTACTGCTTTCTTGAACCCACTCTTTCTGACATAGTCACGCGTTCCCAGAACTAAGGCATTATAAATCTCATTTACTCTATCTAATTTCTTAAAATATCTTTTGGGCAAATCTGGCTTTTTAGCTTCTTTCAATTTATCCAATTTTATGTGGTACTCACGTCTAACCCTTGCCTTTAATTTATTCTTTACCATTATCGGTAAATCAGCCACCACTAAATCTTCTTCAAACTGCTTGCCCGTTACAATCCTTTTCCCTTGGGGGTCAAGAATTATACTCCCGCCATCAAATACAAGCTCGTCTTGACCGCCAACTAAGTTGTTGTAACAAATGTAAGCATTTGTCTCTTCGGCGCGTTCTTTTAACATTTTCTCTCTTGAAACTACTTTTCCTGAATGGTATGGAGAAGCAGAGATGTTTATAATCAGCCCGGCTCCCCGCTCTGCCTGGGATTTTGCTACTCCTCCTTTGACCCAGATATCTTCGCAAATGTTAACTCCCAGGACTGTTCTTCCTAACGCAAACACAAAGGGTTTATTTCCCGGTTTAAAATACCTTTTCTCGTCAAAAACTCCATAATTGGGAAGTTCTATTTTATGAGAGATTCCTTTTAATTTTCTTTCGTGAATTAGAGCCGCAGCATTATATAAATTACCCTCTCTATCTCTATCAACAAATCCTACAATTACCACAATATCAGATATTTTTTCTATAAGTAAATTTAGTGCTTTTAAATTGTTCCTTACGAATTGTTTCTTCAACAATAAGTCCTCTGGCGGATAGCCACACATCGCAAGTTCGGGGAATGTTATTATATCGGCTTTGAGTCTTTTAGCCTGCATAGTGAAATTTATGATTTTCTCTACATTCCCTTTTAAGTCTCCCACAGTAGGATTAATCTGTGCCAGGGCTATTCTTAATCTCTCTTCCATCTCAAAACCCCACCATCCAATCTCAAATGCCTAGATTTTAAGCAGAATATGGTAAAATTTTTACCTTTCAAAAGATACTTTTTCAGCAATCAGTCTAAAAAAGTTTGAAAGAATTGTATTTGCCTGTCTTACAAATTGGTCTTTCTTCTCATATGTCTCTACAAGCATCTTCCTTACATCAGCCATTCTACTTTCATTGTCAGGATCTAAATATTCCCCTATCCAGGACTTAATCATACTCGGCGTAACTTCTATATGAAATTGAAGCCCATAACCATTACTGCCGAAGCGAAAAGCCTGATTTCTGCAATGTTGAGATGATGCTAACAATATTCCGTTATTGGGAATTTCGAATGTATCTCTATGCCATTCAAAAACGTCTAATTCATTACCTAAACCTTTAAACAATAGTTCTTTCTTACCCTCGTCTGTCAGACTCACTTTATACCAGCCAATCTCTTCCTGTTTTGCCTTCCTGATTTTTGCACCACAAGCCTTAGCTAAGAGTTGCGCTCCCAAACATATTCCCAAAACCGGAATCTCTTCTTTTAAAACTTCCTTCAAGAAAATATCTTCGTCCTTCAAAAATGAAAATTTATCTTCTTCGTATACACTCATCGGGCCACCAAGGGATATAACTGCTTCTATTTCAGAAAGATTCTCCGGTAATTTACCACCTTTATCCAATTCAACAGTTCTAACTTTCCCGGTTTTATTTTTGAAAAAGTCAGCTATAATCCCTGGCCCTTCTATTGAAATATGTTTTATAATCAGTACCATCTAAAGTATAGGGAGCAACTTATCCAGTTCATATTTAGTTATCTGAATTCTGTAATCTTCCCACTCTTTTTTCTTTAAATCTATGAATCTCGTAAATACATGGTCTCCTAATGCTTTCTTGACAAGTTCACTCTGTTCAGCAATAAGAACTGCCTCTCCCAAACTATCGGGTAGAGATTCAATCCCTAATTCTTTTCTTTCCATAGCCGAGAGATGATACAGATTCTTCTCCATAGGTTCAAGAAATTTGTATTCCTTCTCTATACCATTCAAGCCTGCATGGAGCATAACCGCAAACGTAAGATAAGGATTACAGGCCGGGTCAGGACATCTAAACTCTGCCCGCGTAGCTTTTTCTTTGCCCGGGTGATAAACCGGCACGCGAATCAGGGCTGAGCGGTTTCTTTCTGACCAGGAAATATATACAGGCGCTTCATATCCTGGCACAAGCCTCTTGTACGAGTTTATCCATTGTGCAAAAATTGCACTCATCTCTCGTGAATGTCTAAGTTGCCCGGCAATAAATCTCTTAGCCACATCAGAAAGATGATATTTATCTTGCTTAGAAAAGAAGGCATTCTTATCACCGTTGAATAACGACTGATGGGTGTGCATGCCACTCCCATTTTCACCAAATAAAGGTTTAGGCATAAATGTTGCATAGACCCCATACTTCTGCGCTATCTCTTTAACCACTATGCGATAAGTAATAACATGGTCAGCCATATCCAGGGCGTCAGTATATCTCATATCTATCTCATGTTGGCTTGGACCTACTTCATGATGCGAATATTCTATGGGAATACCCATAGACTCTAAAGAAAAAATTGTGTCTCTACGAAGATCGCTTGCTACATCCAGAGTGGTTAAATCAAAATATCCTCCTTTGTCCAGTATATCAGTACTTGAAGTATCATTTTTAAAATAGAAATATTCCAATTCCGGTCCAAGATAATAATGGTCAAATCCCATCTTCTTCATTCGCTCTAAAGCTCTTTTTAAGACATAACGTGGATCACCTTCATAAGGTTCTCTCTCTGGAGTAAAAATATCACATATCATCCGGGCTACTTTCTTCTCTTGCGGTCTCCAGGGAATAATCTGAAATGTACTCGCATCAGGAAGGGCTACCATATCGCTTTCTTCAATAGACTGATATCCTGTAATGGACGAACCGTCAAACCCCATTCCGCTTTCCAATGCGCCTTCTAATTCGCTATCTGTAATAGCAAAACTTTTTACCTGACCCAGGATATCTGTAAACCATAATCTAATAAATTTAACATCCTGCTCTTTAACTACCTTCAACACTTCTTCTTTTGTTCTTTTAGTCATTTTTCTCTCCTTTTTTCGGACGGTCAAAATCAAAAGTCCCATAAAAACAAAAAAGACGTTCTAAAACCGCCGTGGTTTTAAAGAACGCCTTCGTTCTCCTTTTAAAATAGGCGCAAACTGTGCACCTATTTTTAATATCTGTTACAATATATAAGTAAAAAATGAGTCGTTTTGGTAACCCCTCTTAGCCAATTGCAACCGAACCACGTTCTTCGGTACGAATACGTATGCATTCCTTAAGGTCTAACACAAATATTTTTCCATCTCCAATTTCGCCAGTCTTGGCGCCCTTTATAATCGCTTTTATAGTCGGCTCAACAAAATTCTCATTTACGGCAATTTCCAGTCGTATCTTCCTTAACAGGTTACCTGTTTCTTTTGCGCCTCGATATATCTCAGTTACGCCCTTTTGACGACCGTGACCTAAGACTTCACTTACAGTTATCAGATTTACCTCTGCCTTGTAAAGCTCTTCTTTTGTCTCTTCTAATTTGTCTGGTTGAATTATTGCAATAATCAGTTTCATAAAAAGCCTCCTGTTATTCCAATACTGTATAAGCCCTTTCGTGATGCTGGGTAAGGTCAAGTCCCATGAGCTCTTCTTTTTCCGTAACTCGCACACCAATAAATAGGTCAACCAATTTATAAATAATAAAAGTAACTACCAGGGTATACACCAGTGTTGCTAAAACTGCTATCAGTTGGATTAGAAGCTGCTTGGGATTACCGAAGAATAAGCCATCAGCACCGTTGGGATTAACCGCTTTAGAAGCAAATAGTCCTGTCGCAAGAGCGCCGCACATACCGCCAATGCAATGAACTCCAAATGCATCTAGAGAATCATCATAACCTAATTTTGGCTTAATTATACTTACCGCAGTAAAACAAAAGACGCCGACTAATAGGCCAATTATTATTGCAGGTATCACACTCACAAAACCCGCAGCGGGAGTAATGGCTACTAAGCCTGCTACAGCACCTGAAGCTGCACCAAACATTGTTGGTTTTCCATTACGCAGCCACTCTATAAGCACCCAGCTCAACCCGGCAGTAGCTGCGGCTGTATTAGTTACCACAAAGGCATTTACTGCTAACCCATTTGCTGCTAGCGCACTTCCCGCATTAAATCCAAACCAACCGAACCAAAGCAAAGCTGCGCCTAAGACTACAAAGGGTATATTATGTGGAGTGGGAATGTTTCGCTCCAAATTTTTTCTTTTGCCTATTATTAAAGCTGTAACTAAAGCAGCTATACCAGCATTAATATGCACCACTGTCCCTCCGGCAAAATCCAGCGCACCTAAATTTCTAAGCCACCCGCCGAGCCCCCATACCCAATGGCAAACTGGGTCGTAAACAAAAGTTGCCCAGAGTAAAGTAAAAAGCAAAAATGCGGAAAATTTCATCCTTTCTGCAAATGCCCCGATTATAAGTGCAGGAGTAATTATGGCAAACATTGCCTGAAAGATCATGAATGCCTGATGCGGTATAGTTGCTGCGTAATCAGGAAAAGACTCCAATCCCACGCCTTTTAAACCAAACCAGCTAAAACCACCCCAAAAACCTTTTGCCGGAGCAAAAGAAAGACTGTAACCAAATAGAACCCATTGGATACTTAATACAGCTAAAATGATGAAACACTGCATAAAAACGCCCAAAATATTTTTACGTCTGACCATGCCGCCATAGAAAAAGGCAAGTCCCGGCGTCATCAACATTACTAAAGCTGACGAAACCAAAACCCACGCTGTATCGCCTGTATTTATCATTTCTTTCCTCCTTTCGCTTTTCTAAAAATCTCTAGCCACTTAATACCACTGTAAATCCCCTTTAATAAACTAAAAAGGCGTCCAATTTTTACCTTCATGGTATCAAACTGGACGCCTACGTCTCTTATACTTGCGCCGTATTAAAATCTTTAAAGTAACAAAGACGTCCTTTACTGAACGCCTTTGTCTGGACACAACAACGTGCCTTTTATAACTTTTTATTTTAAGTCTCTACTTATAGAAAGTAAATATTAGGGAATTCTGGTAACCTCTGCTCTTTCTTTTTTCTGCCACTTCCTGATTATTCTATTCTTAACTTTAACCACCATAACATGCGAAACTCCCAATTCTTTTCCTGCTTCTCTTATTGTAAGACCTTTTAGCAATAAAGAAAAAACTTCTCTCTCCCTCTTGCTAAGACGATTATTTCTTATAGCTTCGATAGTTAGATCCCTATCTACAAATTTATCCAAAGGCTCTTTTGTATCAGACAATATGTCCTTTAAGGTATCTCCGTCTTCATTGATCGGTTCTTCCAAACTCACAATTCTTGCTTTTTCTCTCGCTTTTCTTAAATGGTTTAATATATAGAATTCACAACTCTTGACTATATAAGAAGTGTTTACTCCTCCCGATACGCCATCTGCAAAATTGCTCCACAGGTGAATGCACATCTCCTGGTAGAGATCTTCTTCGTCAATGAAAAAACCATGACCATTATGGCTCTTTGCTATTATTTTTAATATGGGAGATATTTTTTTCAACAGTGTCTCAAAGTCCATATCAAACCACACCCCTAAAAATAAAAAAACGTCCTCCCTAGCAGACTCTGCTACTAAAAAGGACGTCGTTATCCAGTATTTCTAACGCTGAAAGAAAGGGCTATAAAATAAAAAAGGCGTTCTTTCGAACGCCCATTGTTCCCTTTCTTTAAGCACTACTTCGTGCTTAACTTCAACTAAAGTTTACTATATGATTTCAGTTTTGTCAAGCTTTATTTTTCAAATGTTAGTGTCAAGAACTTGGGAGCTTTTTTGCTTTGGAGTGTAAAGCGAGAGCTTTACTTGGTCCCGACAAGTCGGGACACTCCAAACAATCTCCCCATTAAATTTTACACTATCTTTTCAAATTCGTAAATACAAAAAAGGATTTATGGTTTCCTACATAGAAAATTATGGGTTGACAGGGAGCTATATCTACTGTTAAGATATGGTTGGTCTAAAAAACGAAAATCTCTTGGAAATTGTCAGGACCTACTATGAGAAAAGAATCTATCTATATGACCAGAGAAGGATATGAGAAATTAAGAGAACAACTCAAGTACTTGAAAGAAGTAAAGCGAAAAGAGATTGCTCAGGCACTCGAGCACGCCCGCTCCCTGGGAGACCTCTCAGAGAATGCCGACTACGATGCGGCAAAAGAAGCGCAGGCATTTAATGAGAAAAGTATCGCCGAGCTGGAAGATAAACTCCCCCGGGCAAGAATTATTGAAGAGGAAAAGATTGCCGGAGACGAAGTTCGGATAGGAGCAAAGGTAAAGCTCAAAGACCTGGAATCGGAAGAAGAACTGGAGTATACTCTCGTCTCAGAAACAGAGGCAAACCTCACCTCTGGCAGGATTTCTGTCGCCTCTCCTGTAGGTCAGGGTTTACTGGGCCATAAGGAAAATGATATAGTCCAGATTAAGATTCCTGCAGGAACTCAGAGATACAGGATATTGAAGATATCAAGGTAACAAATGCGTCTGACTACTTTTCACGTTCTCTCAGAGAGGCAATGTTTTATAAGAGGCTTTCTGGATCCGGAAAGAATACCTGATAGCACCTTCAATTATTAAAACTGGTGAGGGATAAAATATTGTAACCGGAAACAAGAAAAACGAAATCAAGATGAGTGCTTTTCTAACTCTTTGTCTTCTCATTATTTAATTTTACCTACTGCCATTCCCATGACAGTATTCGGGCTGGGTTCATCTATTTAATCAGTCTTTTTTTCATCTGATGAAGCGCCCAGATGAAAAGAATTGAAGCGGATACGAGTAATATTACAAAATCCCTGAGTATGTTCCAGCCCAGCGGTCCCCGGATGAACGCGCGGGAGATATCCACAGCATAGGTCAGCGGCAAGAAATGAGCGATGACCTTGACCACCGCCGGCATCTTATCCAGCGGGAAAAAGACACCGGAAAAAAAGAACATAGGTGTAATGAACAACTCCAGATAATAAGTGAAGAAATCGAAGTTCGGCGCGAAAGACGTTATAATTATAGCGAGGGACGAAAAGAAGAACCCCACTGCCATCCACACCAGCGGCATAAGCAGAAAACTCGACCAGTGCGCAATGCCGAACAAGAGCAGTACGATGAGCATGATGAAGCCGCTGAACATAGAGCGTGTCATTCCCCAGAGTATCTCACCGGCTACCACTTCTTCCACGGTCAGCGGCGTTACGATCAGCGCATTGTAGACCTTTTCCACCGTCATTCGCACATAAGCGCCGAAAGTACATTCATAGGTAGCCGCAAACATCGCGGTAGAAACCAAGAGACCCGGAGCCAAAAAGTTCAAATAAGGCATACCATTGATCAGCCCCATATACGACCCAAGCCCAATACCCATTGCCACAAGATATAACAAGGGTTCACCCATACTGGCAATGAACGTCGGAATCGCAAAACGTTTATAGGATACCAGGTTCCGCTTCCAAACATAGTAAATACGGTGGCTCAATGCCGCTAACAGTTTTCTCATTCGCTCAACCCTCTGCCAGTCAGCTTTAAAAAAACATCCTCAAGCGTCGCCAGCCGACGTAATACCGAGAAAGTCTCAGAGGTAGCCAGCCGGGTCAGGATTTCTTTGCTTTCGTGACAATAAAGATACAGAGTATCGCCAACAACTTCGGAATTGAATTCAAGTCCCTGAAGCATTCTCAGGACATCCTTCACTCCCCTATGGTTCCGGACCTCTACCACCTCCTCGCCCACTTCGTTCTTGACCAGTTCCTGGGGAATCCCCTCCTTTAAAATGGTACCCTTGTCCAGAATCAACAACCGGTCGCATAGCTGCTCGGCTTCTTCCATATAATGGGTATTCAGAACCATGGTGACGCCTTTATTCTTCAAGGCGCGCAATCTCTGCCATATCAGGTGACGCGCCTGAGGGTCGAGCCCAGTCGTCGGCTCATCGAGAATCATAATACTGGGTTCGTTCAGCAAAGCGCGCGCGACCAATAAACGCCGCTTCATACCGCCGGAAAGCGAACCTATTTTATTATTGGCTCTTTCTTTAAGTTCTACAAACTCAAGATGCTCCATTATACGGGCTTGCGCAACCTTTTTCGGAATATCGAATAAAGCCGCAAAAAGCTCCAGGTTCTCATTCACCGTCAGATCCGGGTCTATATCATTCTCCTGCGGGACCACGCCCAATAGCGCCCGGATACGGCGCTCATCAAGAGAGGCTCTCATCCCCAGGACAGAGACAGTGCCGCTGGTCGCTGGCGAAATGCACTGGATAACCCGAACAGTAGTCGTCTTACCCGCGCCATTCGGCCCGAGTAGACCCAGACATTCACCGCGCTTGACATTAAAAGAGATGCCAGCAACTGCCGTAAGCCCATTGAACTTCTTTACCAGGTCTTTAACCTCAATCATAGTTTTCTGGTTCATATTCTATTTTACCAACAGAAAAGTATCAGCACCGTCCCGGTATTTCTCCGGGCAGTTTTGGAATGGCGGGATGGGTTAGCAAAGTGAGGACGTCAGCACGTGAGAGTTCGCTACATCGCCCTGTTATGGGCGATTAATAAAGTCTCATTTGACCTAACATATCACTTACAATATCGTTTATTTCTTCGGAAAACTTAACATGCCTTTTATCTTCTTTACCATCGACAACCTTATGAATGTGAGAACCTCTTTTTGGATTGTAATGATAAAGTCTTATAGTTTGTTTAAATTGATTGGACAATTTAATAGAATATTTCTTAATTTTTCTCTTTGAATCATATTGTTCTACAGCAAAAACATAGAAAGCTTTATTCCCTTGCTTTACATAAGGAGCGGCACTAAGGACATATAAATACTGCTTTGAATAATTATCCCATTGTTGTCTTCCAATACATATGGTATCCTGATCAATAGTTACTTCCAAACCCTATACCCTTTATTTCCTGAAGGTCATCTATTGATGCCTCAAGAACCCCACGAAGCCCTTTAAATTTTTCTACTGCCTCTTTTGCCTGTTGTTTACAGTCCTTTCTCGGTGTTCCCAAAGTAAGTAATAGCTCAATAATCTCATAATCATGAAGCGCCTCAATCCCCCTTTTGAGGAATTTGCCTCTTAACCTTTTTCTATGACCTTCACGTTTTTCTGTATTTGCCATTTTTTCTTATGTTATTCCTCCTCAAATGGGACAATACTAAGTTTTTCCATCAAAGAATTTACTAACTCAAATGCCTCGCGTTTTATTCGGTCGCGCTCTTCTATATCAGTAACTTCAAGAAAATCTGCTACCCAGTTTGGGCCAATAGAATTTATTGTGGCAAATTTACTGCGAATTTTGCCCAAACCTTCTTTTGCCAGTTTCATATTGGCTATTGTAGCGATAGCTTCTGCTAAGGTTTCAAGCCCGCCGGGAAAGTATTTACAACAGTAATAGATATCATATGCATGCTTTTCTTTGCCGCTTTCCCAGAGAGCCATACCTTTTGTAACTAAGAATGAGCCAATTGATGCTACTTTGATATCGACTTCATTATCTGCACCGCCGGGTAGTCGCCCAGAAATACTAACTTTAATAGCGCTGTCAAACACCAAATCGCAACCTCTGGCTTTTCTTGCTTTTACATCCTGAATAATTTGGTGCCTGTGGCTTTTACCTGCTCCACCATATTCACCTGTCAGTAGATTCAATTCGACTGTTACCTTTCTACCTTTTTCATCAATAATATCTCTAAAGAACACAAAGGGTTGAGTTTCTGATTTTTGATAATATCCCTTTTTCTCGAGAATTTTAAGAATCCTACTATATGTATCAGACCTGATATTTTTAAAATCAAGTGCTATATCAACATCGTGTGTCCCAATATGTTTTTCTTTTGCATCTGGGAGAAGTAGAGGCGGAACGGACCCGCCCACTACAACAATATTCTCACGGAATTCGCCAAGTATTGTCATAAATTCTAACAACACTGAAAAACACGCTCTATTTTCTTGTTCTGTATAATCGCTTTTTGTTACCATTGTGGTTTGATCTTTTGGTCTAATAAAAACCTTGCCGATTCTTCGCCACGCCCTTTATAACTTGCCAAATCAAGATAAAGTTGAATATTTACCACTACTTGCATCCCGTCAATTGTCTGTAATCCGTAGAATACTCCATCGTCATATGGCTCAAGAATTGTAATATTCGGTCCCGAATCAACCGCCCTTAGTTCGAGTGCAGATATAACTTCTTGGACCTTTTCCTTAATATATACGAATACCCGAGTATACCGAGCATATGGAGCCACCAAGGCCAGCCCTGAAAAAAGTGTAAGCGCGTAAGTGATATTATTCTTCTCACAATAATTGGCTATTTTTTCTTCAATATTTCTTGGTTCACCGAAACTAAAATAATCGTAGAGTTTGTTTTTCTTAAAACTGTACTCCTCTGACCACTTCGCCAGTAATTCTTCGGGGCGCTTTAATACAATGTTCTTGTTTTCTTTGCTTGCGTATTCCAGGTTAAGCATGCGCTCTTTCACCTTATATGCCTGACCTAAACTTACATCTGCTTCTTTTGCCAGTTCCTGCAGTTGCCAGGATTTTCTGGGAATTGATAACATAACTCGGAGTATTCTGCCCGCCTTCGGTGCAAAAATAGACCTGACAATTCGTTTTTCTTTGTAAGGATTCGGATAATTTTTTCTTTCAATGAACACTTTACTGAATTTAAGAAAACAATTGCCTGCAAGGTCAATGTAACCAATGTTGTTTTCTTTGCAGATCCTTGCTGAGTCTTCTGTAATATATGGTGCAGCGACAATCCCATAGATTTGGCCTTTGACTTTGGGAATAATTCCAGTGACTGTGCCGCTGTATTTCAATTGTTCTTTATATTCCTTAAGTTGCTGAACAGTTGCCCTAACTTGTCTTGGTTCTCCGGGTGACTTTATTTCTATGATAAGTTTAAAATTCTCACCATTAACCCGTATATCTGCCAACAAATCGATCCGAGATTTTCCTATGCATTGTTGGGGGGATATTTGTTCCAGTTGTACAATGCCTGTTTCCCTGAGAAGATTCTCAATTGTCTGTTGGATTTTAGGTTGTATTTCGTTTTCGGTCATTTTCTTATCCTATTCTTATCCTACCTACGTTTCATTGGTTATTAGGTTTTCACCATTACTGGCTATTTCCAACGTGATTATATAATAGCATAAATTTCAATTCTTGTCAAGAGCCTTCTAATGGCATTTTCACCAATTGGTGAAAATGACCAAAAAGATGAAATTCCCGCGGATTCTTGAAATGGCTAGTTATTTCAATATTAACTACTCTATAAAAATGTCCCTATATGAGACCATTTTCTGAATTAGGTGAAAATACCATTGTGTTAATCACAATTGGTCGGGTGGAATGGACGGTATTGGCTGGTTCCCCGCGTAGGACTCGCCCTCTTAACTTGCCCCGAACTCCTCGGTTCATCGAGCTGGGAGCTGATGATCTCGCAGCCCTCCTCATCCCTACTACCCCCCATACGCATTCGTGTAACGATTTAGGGGCTGGGTGCTCAATAATGTCAGGGCCCTCCCCTCCTCGGCCTGACCCTCTCGCCTTAGGGAAGAAGAAACTCTTCCCTTCATCCCAGCTCTCTACCCTGGAAGAGAGCGGAAAATGAGGACAGCCACCTATTTTCTCAAAAATGGTCGCTGTCCCTATTTAACTTTGAAAGAAACATATTTATTTTAACTGATTTATTACTTCTTTCCAATTTTAAGTGCAACACGAATTATGTCTCGCCGTGAAACAATGCCAACTACTTTGCCTTCTTCTACAATAGGAACTCTCCTGAATTGACGCTGTCCAATAGCTAAAGCGATTGAATCAACATCTGCATCTGGCGGGAAGCTTATTACATTCTTTGACATTGCTTCTTTAACTTTAGTATTATGCAGATTCCCGCTGAACGCAAAATTGAGAATGTCTTTCTCTGATATTATCCCGATCATTTCCCCTTTAGAGTCTATAACTGGCATTCCACTAATCTCCTTCGCCATCAGAAGTTCAATTGTATCTGCCAGCGTAGCATCGGAACTGATGGTTATCACTTCCTTTGTCATAACATCTTTTGCTCTTAACATTTTCATCCACCTCCTCATGAGCCTTCCGGAAGGAAAACGAAAAGCAAGACAAGCAAAGCCTGGGTTATCCTACGGCGGATGGCTCGAACCTACCAAGGATTTCGTAAGTACCTGTAACCTCGCGGGTTACTGTAGTAAAAAGCGCCGCTTTGGTTAAAAAGCGCTATTTTTAAAAAAATTTGGGTCCCACTTCATTTTGAAAGACCAACCGTTTTTTACCCCTTTTATTTAAAAGGGTAATGAGCGCTCCCCGAGAGGGGGAAGAATCCGAACTTTTTCCGTAATCTTCATTCTCGGCCTTTCAAGTACGAGGAAAAACAGGGGTTTCCGCTATTCTACCGACTTGAAAACCAAATAGTCTCCGTCGGCCCCGGGAAGGACCCGCTTCCTTTCACTTATCCTCGGAGAGGGTGGATTCGTAAAAAATGACTCTGACCCCTTTTTCTATCGGATGAGTCTCTTGTACCAAACGAACCAGGGCGTATCCAACAAGGCAATAATATTTTTGCTCACTATTTGACCTATTATCAGCGGAACTACAGGCATAACTCCATAAAATGCTATGGTTGCAAAGATTGCACTATCCAAGGTCAAATCTAATATGTCACTGGTAACGCTTCGGAGTACTACGTTTTTCTCGTATCTCTTTTTCAACCAGGCAAATACATAAGCATCTAAGTTCTGGCACACTAAGAATGCTATCCACGACGCCACCGTAATTCGCACCCCCAGACTGAATATAGCTTGCCATGCCTCTTCAAAGCGGAAGAATGGCGCAGGAGAGAGGCTATTAACCATAAGTATAAATGTTACTAACAGCACCTGGGTCAGAAATGCTATTCCTATTGCTAAATGGGCCTTTCTTCTTCCATAGGCTTCGTTTATCATGTCTATTGCCTGAGCGATGAAAGGGTAGATGAATACTGCACCAGGAGCATAAAAATTCCAAAACCCCAAATTGAAATTTATAATCCTTGAAGCAAGTATTTGAGACGCACCTAAATAGATTGTATAAAAGGCAACTAAGCCAGCAAACCCATAATCCTTGAACTTTTTAACTATGTAAGCACTGGCAAAAGTAACAATCGTCAAACTGACTACCCAGTAAATCCAAACAATTGGTATTATCATTTACTCCCTCCAAAATAAAAATAGGGACAGCGACCATTTTTAGAGACTTTTGACACACAGTCTCCTCGACAGAAGAAAGACCGAAACCCCAATCCTCGCCTCAAAAGGGAAGAGAGAATTGAAGCCGAGGGGATGAGGTTCGTAAAAAATGACTCTGACCCCTTTTTTCATCAGGCCATAATATAACATATTCTTTCAAATTAGTAAACGACTTTCAATGGTGGCTTGGAGCAATTAGGCAGAATTTGGCAGGGACGATAAATCAAGAATTTTTTCAGACAGGAGTGTGGGGGGCGCTAAGTCCTTTGCTCAATTGGCTTTTTTACTACCCAATAAAAACATCTCCAACCGGGTATCTAAAATTTCCAAAAATTCTCTTTCCGAGAAGCGCAAAGCCAACTGTTAAAGGACCAACCCTTCCTATAAACATTGTAATTATCAGAAATACTTTGCTTATATTGTTTAAGTATGCTGTGATACCCGTTGAAAGGCCGACATTTCCCAGAGCCGATACAATCTCAAATAGAATTTGATGAAATTGAAACTTTTCCACAGATGTCAAAATTATCATATCCCCAGCACATACTATAAGAAATAAAAACAAAATGGCTAAGGCTTTTTTTATTGTACCTTCCGAAAGCCTTCTTTTTTGAAAATTAACGTCCTTATCGCCTAATATGTAAGATTTTGAACAGAGATAAATTGTTCCTATGGTTGTGGTTTTTATGCCTCCGCCAGTGCTCCCGGGAGAAGCTCCTATAAACATAAGAACAACCAGCATAAATAGGCTTGCGGAAGAAATCTTCCCAATATCAACGGTATTGTAACCGTCTGTTGTCTGAGCCGTAACTGCCTGGAATAGAGAAATCACAAGCCTATCAAAAATACGAAAAGACTCATCCCATTTTTCAGATACAAGAAAAACTATAGTTCCAATCAAAACAAGCACGAGGGTTGTTATAACGGCTAATCTGCTGTGAATAGACAATTTTCTGTATATTTGGCGACTTATCAATTTTTTAATTACGGTATAAGATTCATTTATCACATAAAAGCCTATGCCTCCTATCAAAGATACAAAAATAATAGTCAAATTAACAGGGATGTTTTTACTAAAAGAAATCAAGCTGTCAGGCAACAACCCAAAACCAGCGGTGCAGAAGGCATTGATAGAGTGAAAAAACCCAAAATAGAAAGCTTTATGCGGAGGGAATTTTTCAAGCCAACAAAAACCCAGTATAATGCCTCCTATAAACTCAAAAGTAAAAGTAAAGGCTGCGACTCTTTCAAAAAATTTTAAGCTATAACCTGGATATGCGCCGGAAACGGACTCGGACGCCACGAGATAACCTCTCATAGACAATTTCGCCTGCATGAACGAAGCGAGAAAAACAAAAAAGGCCATATACCCCAACCCTCCTATTTGAATATCAATCAATAGGACTATTTGACCAAACAAAGAATAAAAGCTTCCTATGTCAACTGGCGTAAGGCCTGTTGTACTTATGCCTGAGGTTGCTACAAAGAACGAATCAAGAAAAGGCTGTCTCTGCCCGCTAACAGAAGAAATCGGAAGTGAAAGTAAAACAGCAACCGTTGTTATAACAAACAGGTATCCCATAACCAAGAGTTGAATGGTTGATAATTTCTTTAAAAATTTCATACAAATTCACCTTTTAAAAACTAAGCGTATTATGTAAATATTAATCCTAAAGGATTGGAGTAGCGGAGCGATAGCTCCGCGTTATAAACTTATAGCATATTATGTAAATATTAATCCTAAAGGAAGATAGTTAGCAAGTCAAAAAAATGTCAAAATTTTTAAAGAGGCGGGCGATACTACTCTGATGGGGCGCGGAATCTGTATCCGATTCCCGATTCGGTGAGTATATATGTAGGCCGGTCAGAATTAGGCTCGATTTTATTACGTAGGTTACTTATAGTTACGCGAAGAAGATGCTCTATCCCCTCAAAATCATCACTCATATTCCAAACTTCTCGCAGGATTTGCTGGTGGGTTAATACCTTGCCGGCATTGAGTATAAAAACCTTGAGAATGTCGTATTCTGTGGGCGTCAAATGTACTGGCTTGCCTTTAACCTGGACTATTCTTTTCGTAAAGTCAACAGAGAGATTGTCGCATTCATAAACCGAATCTTCTTCCACCGGAACCATTCGGCGCATAACTGCTCTCATGCGCGCCAGAAGCTCTCCCATACTGAAAGGTTTAGTTAAATAATCATCTGCGCCACCATCAAGCGCGGCAATCTTACTCTTCTGATCTTCTCTAACTGTTAAAATAATAATGGGAGTTTTGACTCTTTTTCGTAATTCCCTTGCAGCTTCTACTCCATCCATATCAGGGAGACCTAAATCGAGAAGTATGATATCCGGATGCGAGGAAACCGACATCTCCAATGCCTCTTCGGCGTTTCCGGCTTCAAATATATGATAGCCTTGCGCTGAAAGCGAAACCCGCAGGAACCTTCTTATCGCTTTTTCATCATCAACAACTAATATCCTTAATTTTCCCTTTGCATCTTCTTTCATACGACCGATTGTTCAACCTCATTGAAAAGGCAGTTCAATGGTAACTGTCGTTCCCTTGTTCTCAATACTATCAATCCATATTTCTCCTTTATGCGCCTCAACAATACCTTTACAAATGGAAAGCCCTAAGCCGATTCCTTGTATCTTCTTCACTCGTTCAACGCGATAGAATTTATTGAAAACCTTCGCGATATCTTCTTTGGGAATCCCCAATCCTCCATCCTTAATGGCGATTTGTAAATTATCTCCCACCTTTTGCGCGGAAATATAAAGGGATGAATTAGGTGGGGAATACTTAACAGCGTTATCAATCAGATTTGTCAAAACTTTTGCGATTAGTGTGAAATCTATGGGAATATCCGGTAAGTCCTTTGGGATATCAATATGAATATTTCTATCTTCCAAATCTTGCTTTAGCTCTTCTAATGAAACTCCCACAACATCCCTAATTTCACAGGGCTGGCAAGAAAGATTAAGAGCTCCCGCTTCTATTCTTGTCATATCAAGGAGATTTCCCACAATCCGATTCAATCGTGATGACTCATTATAAGCTGTTCTTATAAGTTCGATTTCCGCATCTTTATCTAAATGTTTTCCATTATCCAGAATACTACTGAGGGCACCGGTAATTGAGACTAACGGCGTGCGCAAATCATGGGATATTGAACTAAGAATAGCTGCTTGAAGTCTTTCCTTTGCCTTTAACAATTCAATCTGTGCTTGGCGCCGGTTTGCCTCGATAGCGCGTTCGCGTGTTTTCGTAGTAAGCTCGCTGATTACAATGCCTACAATAAAAAGCCCGATAAAAGTGAGAATATACTGTGCATCGTCAACGGTGAAGGTGAATCTCGGCGGAACAAACAAAAAGTCAAAAACAATAACACTCACTATAGAGGTAAAAATTGCCGGGCCACGGCCCCAAAGACTGGCTGCAACAACAACCGCAAGAAGATAAAGCATAACAAGGTTAGTCGGTTCAAGGCGCCTTTGAACAAATTCTCCCAGAAGCGACATAAATGCAACCAGTCCCAAACTCTTAACATATCCCCATAGTGACTTTTTGATTCTAATATTCATGTAGAAAATGGAAAATGGGGACAGCCACCTATTTTCTCAAAAAATGGTCGCTGTCCCCATTTGCAATTTCATCTTACAAGTCCAAATTTACCTGTTTTCCTGCCACCAAACCTCCTAATAAGTTTTGCTTTAATTAAAGGATTTATAAGAAAATGCGCTCCTTGAACTGTCACTTTTAACACTGAAGATATTTCTTTTGCTGTTAAGTTTCCTGACTCGTGTAAAAGCAGTAATAATTTTTCCTGCTTAGGTGTTAAAGATAATCTCTCAAGTTCTTTTGTTTTGGGTAGAGATATAACCCTTTTCCAAGCACGCTTAAGTGATTCCGCTATTATCTCTAAGTAAAACTCAAGCCACTGGGTCAAATCACCTTCTTGTCTATGAACACTGCTTAACGCTGAATAATAATTCTGTTTATGTTCATAAATGATATCATCAATTGCAAATATATGCAATGTATCAAAGTTGTGTCTTAACAATTCCCATGTTCCCAGCGTCCTGGCAACTCTCCCGTTACCATCAACAAATGGATGGATTGCTACAAAATGGTAGTGGATAATTGCTGATGAAATAGCCGGTAAATGCCTTTCTGATTCTCTGTTTATCCATTCCAGTAATTCGTTCATTAGTTCAGGAACTTTCCCTGGTGATGGCGGGGTATATACAATATTTCCTACTCCATTTACTATGTAGTTCTGCACCGTCCTGTAAACTCCTACAGGTTCGTGCTCAACCGCTCCCTCTCCTATTATTCTGTGAAGTGTGTAGATATCTTCGTTAGTCAAAAATTTCTTATGCGCATACTTACCGATATATCGGAGCACTGCAAGATAGTTAAGCACAGCTCTTTCTGTCATACTCAAGTCCCTATTAATTCTTCTTTCTGAAGCAAGAGCTTTGACTTCTGGTAAACTCAAAACAAACCCTTCAATAGCAGTTGACCCCATTGCATTTCTTATTGCTGTCTCTTTTTGCAATGCTGGCTTCCAAGCAACCTGAATAGGTGCACTAATTATCCGTTCACGTAAAGAACTTATCTCATCAATGAGTTTAGCTAAATGTATTGATATAGAAAATTTTGGCTCTAACATATGGTTATATGGTACTGTTCCCAGCAGATATTAAAGCATATTTAAAGTAATATTTCAAGTAATTATTACAGCCATTATTACGCCTAAAAACGGTCTGAGCCAAGACGACCCGAGAGGGGGAAGAATCCGAACTTTTTCCCTGACTTTCATTTTTGGCCTTCCAAACACGAGGAAAAACAAGCGATTTCTGATATTCTACCAGCTTGAAAACGAAATAGTCCTGGTCGGCCCCCTGGGGATTGACGAATGCACTTGTAAAAGAATATTTGGAAGGTAAGAGTTAAATGGGACGCTCTACAAGATATGATGAGGCTACTGCTAAAGAACTAGATTTGTTAATTGCGAAATCCACTCCTTATTTCCTTCTGCTACCATTCTCTGAACCCTAAAAGCGTTTTGCTTATGAGTGCCACCCGCCTATTTATCCTTCTCAAGAGCCGCTTTCCGCTTAGCTTTGTATTCCGGACCGGGCTCATAACCGATTCTTGCAGGAAAAATTTTGTCTCTCGTAGTCAGATCAATATCCCAAACGTCAACGACTCCCCCAAGAAGCGCGTAGGTATTAAACCGTACCCACATATGAAACTCATCTCTTCCCCATACCAGAATTCGACATGTCATAAAATTTACCTGATAATACCTATCCCAGAGCTTTTTATAGACCCAGATGGCCAGATCTTCAGAATCTCCTCCACCACGAGCTTCAGTTTCGGCTGGACTTTGCCAATAATCGTCTGGGTCCTCGAGAATAAATTTAAGTGGGTTATCCCTAACGACCAGATCATAAATCTCATAAATAGCAGGTGAAATTTCCTTTGGATAGTCGCGTTCTTCAGCTTTTCCTAGTGAAAATGGGGATAATACAAGCGTACACGCGATGAATAGCGGCATTATTTTCCTCATAGAGAATACCTCCTCTTTTCATTATACCATAAAAAATTTTACAAGGTTCAGTATTTCCTGTCAAGTACAATCTTTTCTCGTCAAGGCAGAAATATAAAATAGAGGGGTCTTGGGGAGCTTTGCTCCCCGTGTAGGACTCACTTCATTAAATGAACTTGTCCTGAGCGGAGCCGAAGGAGTGTAAACTCACCTACAAAAGCCGCTTGCTTCTAAGTATCTTAACTTCAAAAATCGAGAATAGAAATTAGACCGCAATCGATTTTCGATTCTCTAATATCGATTGCTCTAATTTTTTGCCTCCGCAAAAAATTGGCTCCGGAATTAAAATTGATTCAAATTTTGTCCCTATAATTCTACCAAATACAATTCATAAATGTAAAAAGAAAAATCTTACCTTATAGGATGGTCGGGTGGGAATAGGTAAATGAGCAGATGAAGGGAATCAATCATGCTCATCACCTCCATTTACGCTCCTCCTCGGGTAAATATCGAAGTGGGAATAGTCGTCGCTTCATCTCACTTCGTTCGCCGTAATCGTCGTCCTGCGACGCGGTCAAAAGTTTTTTCCTTCCCAAAACAAAATGCCCCGATTTTGTCGGGCCAACACCAAGTTATTTATTGTCTTTTTTTGTTGACCTAAGTTTTCACAAATGTTATACTTACAATCAAGATAACTGAGGATTCTCCAAGTCGGCGAAAGTGTAAAATTTGATAGCCACTTTAGCTTGGTTACCCAATGTAATGGGAGGTTTTAAATTCACTTTCGTAACCGCAAAAGGTCCCAATGCAAAAATTTGTAGAAAAGAAACTTAAAGCAATAGAGCATCTTAAAATCTCCAGACAAAAATGGAAATCAAGTTATGAGCAGGCCAACAATTAAGTATTTAGTAAGGATATTAACTATATCGATTTTGTCTTTGCTTTTTTTCCCATTCAAAAAATTAGAATGTGCATCGACAAACACTTATTCTACACCAGAAGAAAGGGTGCGGTTTGCGTTCCCAAATTTTTTTGGGAAACACTTAGAAGGAATGTATAAAGAAGGAAATACAGCTGAAAGGAGATGTTTAACGCTTCTTGCCAAAGCACTAGAATATCGGGATGAAGTCCCATGTATTTCCACATACAGGGTTCCTTTCAAATTTAAAGAGGAAGGATTAAGATTATTAGAGAAAGTCTATCAAGAATTTCCTCGAAGTGAGATTGCCGACGATGCAATATTTTATATATGGCGGCACTTTCATTACAAAAATAACATAGATAGAGCCTTGGAGATGTTAACGTTAATAGAGAAGAATTATCCTGATGGGACGTCATGTACTTTTGGATATGATTTAGTTCCCACAATATATTTGGCTATGGGGGACTATGTAAGAGACGAATTGTCAAAAAAGGAAAAGGCACTTGAGTATTATGAAAAGGTAATAAAAAAGTATCCTAAATCTATTGTATGTATAGATTTTAATATGGAAAACTATTGCGGTAATGGCATCGGTGAAGCCTTAATAAGAGCTGCAAAAATATATATCGATTCTCAAGAGAGAGATAAAGCTATTGAAACTTGCACGACTATTGTAAAAGAATATCCAGAAGCTAGAAAATGGCATTATTTGGCCGGCGGTTATCCCCATTCCTATGTATATGAAGTTTTAGAGTTATTGGCAATTATTTATAAAGATAAAGATATACTCAAAACAAAAATAGAGGAAATAATTGCGACAACTAAATCAACTGATACTGTAATATATGCTCTTTCAACATTAGCTAGAGAATATACGGACGAAGCCAAACTTAGAGAAGCGGTTAGTTGCTATGAAAGGATGGCGTATCTAGGAGATTTGTATTCCATTGAAAGAGTTAGGAAGGTTTGTATAGAGAATTTATCAGACCCGGTACTGGCAGAGAAAAGTTTAAAGAATATTATCGCAAAAACAACAAATAATAAGGAGGCAATGACAATTGCTATGTATCAATTAGGATTATTGTACATTAATGAAATGAGAAATGAGTCTTCTAAAGGGATAGAACTTCTTAAAAAAATTATATTTGATAGTGGTAAGTCATGTTATATTGGAGACGACTATGAAGGGCCGTGCTACTCCCTTAGACCCACGTTGAAAGAAGTAATCAAATACTATAGTGATAAAGGAGAAACTGAAACTCTTATCGAATATTTAGACAAATTATTAGAAACCGAGCCGCATTGGGTATTAATAGAAGAATCTAACTTAGCTATTGGTATTTCGTATTACAATTTAGGGGAGAGAGAAAAAGCACAAGAATATTTCAGAAAAGTGTTGGCTATTGGAGAGACAGGCTCCCCTGATTGTGCAACAGAAGCTCGGAAGTATCTCGAACTGCTAAAGCGTTAAAATGCAAAATTAAATTAGGACTGACATAAAGACTTAAGTAAACAAAAAAGACAATAAATACTTGGTGTTGGCCCGACAAAATCGGGGCATTTTGTTTTGGGAAGGAAAAAACTTTTGACCGCGTCGCAGGACGACGATTACGGCGAACGAAGTGAGATGAAGCGACGACTATTCCCACTTCGATATTTACCCGAGGAGGAGCGTAAATGGAGGTGATGAGCATGATTGATTCCCTTCATCTGCTCATTTACCTATTCCCACCCGACCATCCTATAAGGTAAGATTTTTCTTTTTACATTTATGAATTGTATTTGGTAGAATTATAGGAACAAAATTTGAATCAATTTTAATTCCGGAGCCAATTTTTTCGTTTCGAACCAAATCTGTTAACGCGCACCCGCCTCGCACT
>CAYOFG010000026.1:0-22279 GCA_964403285.1 uncultured Clostridia bacterium
TTTGATTACTGTGAGTTACGAGCCTTTTGCTTGACTAGCCGTGTCAAACTCGGGTGAGACACTCCATTCTTTATAAATAGATTTTCTATGGAAAAATAAGAATATTTGTGCTATATAATTATTAGATAAGGGGATTTATCCGATAATATATGCCAGATAAAAACATATTAAAAAATTTTTCTGAAGAACTTACAGAAGACGAGTACGAGTTATTAGCGGATTACATTAAGAATCCTAATTTTCAAATTTTATCTGATTCATTTGAAAAAATTGTAAAGCACTCAAATGGGAGCGAAACTAAAGACAATAAAAATTAGCGGTTTTCGAGGGTTTAACTCCGAAACTGAAATTCCTTTAGATGGGATAGTTTTAATATATGGATTAAATGGCTCTGGCAAAAGTAGCTTTGCCGAAGCTATTGAATGGTTATTTTTCGATGATATCTCGCGTCGTCGTCTCTCGCCGTGCCCAGGGGAATATACTTCAGGATTATATCTAAAAAATCTTTACACGCTACTAGAAACAAAATCTTTTGTAGAACTTGTTATAGAAAAAGAGGGTAGAAATATTACGCTTCGAAAAGAATTGGAGAGCGAACGTAATAGCAAGCTATTTATTGACGGAACACCGGTTTCAAGTTTTGAGACTGTCTTGCCCGAATTTAAGAACTATCATAGACCGATATTAGCCCAGGTTGAGATTTCGGCGTTAGTTAATACAGAACAAAAGGAACGATGGGAGCAGTTGGCAAAAATATTAGGACAAGAAGAGTTAACCGTTTTGCGCGAACATCTAATTGATCTGCGCGCAACTAAAAAAGACCCTCCATATAAAAAGGATGCGGAAAACTTTAAGGGGTTATGCCGTGCTAACGAGTCTTTTAATTTCCCGAAAGAATTCGTAAAAAACTTCGAATCATTGAACCTTGCGGGTTTTGAAAGTGTAGTGCGTAGCCTTCTTTCAAAAGAGGGCATAACCGACGTTTCTCTTGAAGATGGCCTCAAGGCAATTATTATTCGCCTATCTGGTACTGAGTTAGGAAAATAGCTAGCTTTACTTGAACCCATCAAAGATTCTGAAATTGAAAAATCAATAACATCCCTAAAAGAAGGATTTGCCAATCTATCCGAACTAGCTCAACGTTCTGCTGGGGGCGAACTTACACCCATACAAGCGACATTCTTTGATGCCGGCGGAAAACTGGCAAAGTTGCCGCGATGTCCCTTCTGCCTTCAAGACACATTGACTCAGAAAAGATTGGAAGAGGTCAAAAAACAACTTGAGGCTGATAAAGACAGTATCTCGGCAAAAGGAGAACTTGAGGAGGCAATGGGTAACGCTGAATTTATATTTCATATTAATTGCGGATTCGATAAGTTAATTTCTTCCCCTGACCAGCTGAAAGTTGTTGCACAAAAGTTGAGTGATATGAACTTTGATGAGTTTGCTGCAAAAACTAGACAATTTTCTGAGTCTGCCCAGAAAACAATAAAAGACTCTTCAAACCAACTAAAGCTTTTTTATGACGGATATGTAGAAGCCCTAAATAAATACTACGTTCATAAAATTAGCTCGGTTGATATTTCAGCAACAAAAGAGGCTCTCGTTGCGGCGACACAAGATATCGGAGTTAAGATACACGACTTAAACGAAGAATGGAGCAAATCAAGAAATGAGATTCTGTCTTGCCTTCCTCAGGATAACGAAAGTCAGGGACAAGAAATGCGGAAATGGATACAGGTTGAAAGATGTTATTCTTTTTTGCAAGATAAAAAGTATTTTTCCAAAAAGTACTATCTGATTGAGGTAATAACACAATCAATACAAAAAAAACTTGAGACATTTGAAAAAACAGAAGTGGCGCAACTGCTAGAAAGCCATTCTGAAGAAATCAGGAAATACTACGAGGAACTGAATCCAGGAGAGACTGTTAGTTTCAAGAAAATCGAGGTGTCTGGAGGGCAAAGAAGACAAGCGCGCTTAGTAGCAGCGGGCTCTAACGATGAAGAGATAAATCCCGTAACCATATTTAGTGAAGCTCATATAAACAGTCTGAGTTTAAGTATCTATTTTCCGCAACGTGTCGACAGAAATCCGGTATGGGACGTGATTATTCTAGACGATCCCGTTCAATCAATGGACGAAAATCATTCGAGAACTTTAATAGAAATTCTTGTCAAAAAAGCCAAGGAAAGTAATAAGCAAGTAGTTGTTCTAACTCACGCCCGTAACTTTGCTGACGACTTCTATTATAGAATTAAAGGAGTAAAGGCAACTACTTATTACGAATTTGTCGATAACCAAAAAGAGAGTCCGACTATCAATATTAAGTTCGGTGCGACATTGACTTACCTCGACTTCGTAGTGAAAAACCGCAACGGCAGCTCCGTAATGAGAGAAAGCGCCGCAAATGCATTACGAAAATCTATAGAGGCCGTAATGGGTGAGATATTAATAGCGAATGGACGGACCTTAGCACAGGTTGAAAAATGGACAAAAGAAGGCCTATTGCAAATGTTTGACCAATTTGAACGTCTGCAAAAGATTAAGCCAGATGATGTAGCAAAGCTTAGAAGCCTCGTAAGCGAAGGTCACGGAGGCTCCCATGCTTTTCCTTTGCGAGACACTACTCCCGGGGGACTGTTACGAGGATCACAGAATGTTGAAGAGGTTTATAGAGCTTATATTAATTAATCTAGGGCGTGGAGATCAATAACAAAAAGCATCACTTTTAGTGATGCTTTTTGTTATCTTATTCTAGAGGGGAAAAATTGCCTAATTCGGCAAATATTGGGTGCCAGCTCGACAGATATTATAACCATCCTACAAGATGCCGAATATTTGGAATCGATTAAAGAAATGGTGATATTAATAAAAAAGATGCGTACGGATTTAATTGAAAATCCATAAATATTAGTGTCGGTTGTGACTTAATTTTTTCTTCTTTCCCTGTTTTTCTTGAGAACTTGCTTGGGCTAGTCTCTCAATACTCATAATAGTATTCTTTAAGTTTTGAGAGAGCTCATCGTATTGAATAATTTGAATGTGCTTTAAACCTCTATTTAATCGCTGAAAATCATCTGACTTTTTCCTATTTCCCAATAATTGAGATGAACACCCTGCAACGACAATTCCTCTCGGTCTAATTATTCTTATATCAAGACCGTGTTCATCTTTGAGATTAACCTTAATGGAATCGCAGTGCCTTTCAACATTATCTATATAATTTTCTACTTGTGATATGGCTTTTGATATTTCAGTACTCCAATAGAAATTATGGCGCGATGTATCTTCTTTCAATAAATCTGTAGAAGGTTTCTTAATCTCAATAATATCCAAATATCCATCAGCAGTAATTACCGAAAAGTCGGGAAATTGTGTCCCGGGCACAGAAATATTCAATTTATCCAGTCTATGTATATAATTATTCTGGAAGAAAAGTATGTTTGAGTGGAAATACTTTTGCCACCACGCTTCTTCGTGGCCATTGCGTATTTCTCTATCGAAATCGTCAACTAATCTTTTCAAATAGATGAGTTGAGCGTCCCGAGTTGTTTTGTAAGCAGTAGGAATGTCTAATACAGAATGATCTTTTTGTAATGCTGATCTTGCGAATAAATTTGTCAGCGCTACACTATCTTCTGGCGAAAGACGCCGTATATCAAAATCATTAGTTAGAATTTCGGAGAATAATCCCCTCTGATAAAATAATACAGAATCAGAAATGCTGAAATAATCTGGCAGGGCCTCGGATAGTAATTGCCGCCCCATGCGAAGCTTTAATTGACGATTGGCATCCCATATTCTCTGACTGAAACGCTTATGCGAATTAGCAGAAAGACGAACTTTATAGAGAGAACGCACCTTTGTTACCGAATCTTCATCAGGTGTAAAAGATAGAGTAAATCTTCTAAACTTCGATTTTAATATTTCAAGAATGTGTTTAAGGCCGGAAAATCCTCTCCCGGATTCAGGGAGGAAACGAGGCCGGTCCTTAAAACCGAAATAATAGAGTTTAATACCATCAAACTCTCCAAAAGCTTTGCCTCTCAAAATATAAGTTTTAGGACGTGCCATAATTATTAACGAAATAAACTACATAAATATATTAAGCCTTTTAAATAATTAAGTAAACTTAGCAAGCTTCTCCTTTCTTCCCAGAGAGCGATTTATTAAAAGGAATTATATTTATAGATTTACGTTCTTTATTGCTATATAGACACTCTTTCCATAATAAAAATGCGAACTGCTCAGCAGCCATTTCGATAATTCCCGCGTCCTTTTCTTTCTGGATTTCCCGTTCTCTCTTTCTGGGCATAACAATATTTCCATTAAAATGATTATCCTTTCTTCAGCATAAAATAAAGATAATCTCGGTATAAGAAGGGAAATATTGCCTTCGAAATCAAAAATTCCTACTCTTTAGTAGAATTTCTTTTTCCAAACATGCTCACAAATTGTTAATGCAAGCAGCCTTAAACTGCTTCTCATTTTCTCTATCTCAGCATTAGTGAGTTTTGGATTATTTAACAAGAGTCGATAATTATCGTAGATATTTAATTTTCTTCTTAGGCGTCTTTTTCGCATATATATCAAAAGGCCCAACATTTAGTTGGGGATTATTTAATCGACCAAGATAAACACTAGCAAATATAGGATTATTGTCAAAATTTATACGAGGAAAAATGAAGAAGACTTGATAATGCGAACGAATATGATAAGATTAAAAAGAAAATAGTGACAATTTTGTTTGATGGGGATAACGGCATAATAAAAATCAGATTAATAAATAAAGCGAGTGGAGATATTGGCAAAAATATCTAAATGATCCATGGGAATATCTAATTCTAGCGATTTTAAGGAGTATTGTCTTCAGTTCTATAGGAAACTGAATCATCCGTATTCTGATGGAAGGGAAATCTTAGTTGATATTAGTGA
Source organism: uncultured Clostridia bacterium (assembly GCA_964403285.1). Lineage (GTDB taxonomy): Bacteria > UBA6262 > WVXT01 > WVXT01 > WVXT01 > WVXT01. The sequence continues at coordinate 4,939 of CAYOFG010000026.1, forward strand.
TTTGGAAACAGCTTTGGATATTTTTGATGGCGTCCTAAGTCTTGACTGTAAAGAGAAAAGCCTCAGTGGCCTGGGAGAACAGTTTTATTCGGCGTTCAAAAGCTATCTTGCATTGCCTCGTAAAGAAATCGGGTTGCTGTGTAATAGTGCGGACAAACTATCCGCCTTAATAGATCCTTTTCTTAAGAAAATCGCTTTGTTGCTGATGCCGAATAAGGAGTTCGAGACAGATAGCGGCAAACTGGTGCCCCTCTGGAAAACTCCGAAATACGTGGTTATACTCGAAAGCCTGGGCATTATAAAAGCCCGCGACATTGAGAAAAAGAATTTAAATTACTGGCAAAAGAGACCTGCGAATCTAGCGATTCTTAGATATGGTTTCTCTGCGAGACAAAAAGGCGTACACGAATCTCGCATACATAGCTTAGAAGAGTTAGAAAAAATCATTTACAACGTAATCGGGACATATCTGATCATCTGTTTTGGGTTGCTCAAAGACCAAACTATATGGAAAACATTCAAGAAGATAATAGAAAAACGGAAAGCGATCTACTTATTTCAAGAAAGAGTAAGATCATATCCCATTACGAATACCTTATTTTCGAGGAGAGAACACCTTTTTGTCTATAGACATAGGGCGGACATTGTCCCGGACATAGAAGGAAAGAAATTCTTATTTCTAAACTATCTTGCAGGCAGAGGCCCTTGTTTTTACTGGCTGGAGGGAAAAGATATCGAAATATGTGCGGCTTGGGCTAAAAAATATTTTATTGAATCAAGCGATGAGATCGTGAAGAAAAGCGCATTAAGGTATTTAATCCGTAAGCATGCGATCGCCGTGAATCTCCAGGCGCTGCTCGAAACCTTTCCTTCCTACGAGGAAAAAGAAGAATTAGCTCAATACATAAAGGAAGTATCGATGCCGCCTGATCGCGCAAAGTTGCTAAAAATGTATGCCGATAAAAGAGAAGAAGTTGCATTAGCATCTAAGGTTATTTTGTCAAAGGCATTTACAAAAATTGATGAAGACCTTGAAAGACTCGCTATCAGCCAATCGCCAGATAAACAGACGTTACTACGTTTAATAATCCGAAATATTGCAAATGCCAAAGATATAAGCCTATACAGAACTTTCGTTGAGACAAGGGACAAACCAAAACGGACTATCTATATCTACTGTTTGGGTGAAGTAGGAACGGCCGAAGATTCGAAGTTATTGACATCCTGGGTCTCTTCGAAAAAGAGGAACGTACTAATAAGAACGGCTTGCTGGTACGCAATTTCAAGAATCGCAAACAGACTCCAGAATTACAATGCTGTTTGGTCCTTGGTAAATAAAAAGAGTGAGTTAATAAAGATTGCTGCCGTGGAAGCTATCACAAGAGAAGGAATAGGTCCGAATTTTGGATTTTTATTTTCGAAAGGCTTTGTGCGTCGTTTTGGCTTAGGGGAATTAATTTATGAAATTATTACAAAAAACGATCGGCAAATTGTTCGATCATATTTGCGTAACATCAAGCTAGATTATGATGCCCGCGATCTCGTGCTAGCACTATGTAAAGTGGGAAGATCGGAAGACGTTGACTTCCTCTTTGACTTATTCGGCAAATATAAAGACGAGATACACTTCCATAATCATGTGAGAATCGCCACCAATATGGGAAAAATATGTACTAAAAGACACAGCATTGACATGAAGAAATTTATTAATTCTAAGGAATATTGGTCTTATATTGCCCGAGGGGAACGAAGACCAACAAAGCGACTCCCTATAGCAAACATCAATAACCAAGCTTTCATGAGAAGGTTGATAGCTGCATGCTTTATCGAGAAAACAACAAGGGCAGATATGAAAATGATGCTGAAACTATTAAATCATAATTATAAGTGGATCGCTTTTAAAGCTGCTGCAAAATTGTCTGAGATAGGCAGAACAGAAGATCTTGATAAGCTTGTTAATTATTTATGGGACTTAGACGAAATGAAATTGCGAGATGCCGATCCAGCAATATATGGTATGTGCTTACTCGATGAACGACTACACGAGCCGGATAAATCTTTGGCGCTTACTGGCGAAATTCCAAGAGCTAATCCAGTGAAAGCAGTGTCTTTGGCACAAAGAGGCATTTAAAAATAACGATGTTCGAGTCCTGTCAGGCCCACCAAAGAGGACGTTTTCGAACAGTTAGTAAAAGCTTCACTAACAGAACAATATTTGGTTATAAAAAGTCTATTATTATTGTTGATCAGAAAAACTGATTAGGTTTTATGAATCGCCCGTTTATCAACCTTTGCATCATCCAAGACTCGCAGAAGAACGCTGGCAAATGAAAGCCATTCTAATGCTCGGTGAGGGTCTTTTTGTTCAATTAATCTGTGCGCCTTGGGGTTTCTAATAGCCATTACTGCTCCTGAAAACAGCCACATAAATCCTTGCTGTTCGCCAGGATCATCAGAAACCTTAATTAAGAGTTTATTGGGTGAAAATACTTTTTGCATTAAAGGTACGCCGTCTAAATCACGTTGACCAGATTTTTCTTTTACTTTATCGACCAAAAGAATATATGTGTCTAAAATAGCTTGTCTATAGTGCCCATCAGAAAACAATCTGCCCGCAACTTTTTGAACTGAAGGATGAAGATTATGAATGGCTTTATTAATCATATTGGATTCGCGTTCCTTATTAGATTGGACAAATTGCGGCGCAATATTTAGCATTCTATTTATCAAATTTGTTCTTATAGCATTTAATACTCCAAAAATTGCAGTAGGGCTGAATCTAAAAGAAAAAACATCAACTTTTAGATTCTTTTTAATTATGTCTATGAAGCCTGGATCTTGAATTGAGATAAAATCTTTTGATTCTGCCAACTTTTCCAGTTCTAACGCACCGTGCCGAAGACGGTATTCATTAACGAACCTCATTTTAGGATCAGTAATGGGTTTCCGTAAGAACATTGTATACCAAAAAACCGTAAGGACATCGTGAACTATTTTGGATATCGCCTAAACTTCTTCCGAGATCATTCGGAAGGAGTCGATGGCAATGAAAGAACGCTGGGAATATGAGATCCGTTTCAAAGCGATTCGAATCTATGAGGAGACAGGTCGATTCTGCCGGACGCTGGAGACAGTCCGTCGAAGTCGAGGGTGGCTGGCGAAGTGGATTCACCGATACAAGGCCTTTGGCCTCGACGGTCTTCGGGACCAAAGCCGAGCTCCGAAACATGTCCGGAATAGAACTCGAGAGCCGCTCGTCCGCAAGATCTTGGCTCTCCGCGACGAACTGGAAGCCCATAAGACCCGCCGAGCGGCTTTCGCCGGCATCGGCGCCGAGACGATCCATTTCAAGCTCCAGCGACGGGGCATCCGTAGACTTCCCGCCATCTCGACCATCGAGAAGATCCTGGCCCGGGCCGGCAAAACGAAAAAGATCAAGGCCCAACGCCTTGCCGGCGGCCCCCCGTATCCCCACTTCAGAGCTCGCAGGATGGGCGATCTTCAGCAAACCGACCTGGTCGGGCCTCGATACCTGCGGGGGCCTCGGGGGGTCACCCGCTTCTACTCCTTCCACACCATCGATGTCGTCGGACAAACAGCCTCGGCCGGCCAGTTTCCCGATAAGCAGACGATCTCGCTCTGCCGCCATCTCCTTGATTCCTGGCGCTTTATGGGACTGCCCCGGATCTCCCAGATGGATAACGAGATGTCCGCGTCGGGAGGAGGGCGGTATCGCTACAGCCTCTCCCAGCTCACCCGGCTCCATCTCCTTTTGGGCATCCATCTTCTCTTCATCCCGCCGGGAGAGCCCGGACGGAACGCCGCCGTGGAAAGCTTTAACGGTCTCTGGCAGAAACGCGTCCTTCTTCACACGTGTCCCGATCTGCGGGCGCTGCGCCGGACGAGCCGGCGCTTCCTTCGCTACTACCACGTCCAGAAGCCCAGCCGAAGCCTCAGCCTCGCCGACCACGGGACCCGGTTCCCCGAAGTTCTTCGCGATCGGACCTGGACGACCCTCCGCCATCTCCCGGACGGCTTCTCTCTCGATCCTTACATCGATGCCCGCGGTCACTTGGTTCTTCCCATCGCCAAGGGCTGCGTTTCGTTCGTCCGCAACGTCGACAGTCACGGCTGTATCGAGTTCAACGGCGCAGAATACTTCATCCGCCGGAAACTGGAAAGGCAATACGTCGTGGCCACGCTCTCCACGCATCACAGGAGGGTCTTCATCAAACACGAGGGAAAGCACATCAAGTCGGTCCCGTTCCCCTTCACAGGAAGGGTTATCGATCCCCTCTGCTGAGGCACGAACAGTATACGATGTCCTTACGGTTCCACCCATTAAGAATCAGTTCACGATGTCCTTACGGCTACCACAGTAATAATTAACGGCCTTCCCAAGACGTCGTGATATTGACCTGGGACAATTCTATACTCAGGAACTACTACTTCCTCTGTCAGTGCTGGATTTGTGTTGAAATAACCATTCATTTCAAGCTGTATCCATTTCACGAGTTCTTTATTATTGACCATGTTGGATAGAATAAGGGCCGACGGGAGAATATTGCTTAATTTTTCTGAGGTTCTTAAACTATTGAGAATTTCATTACTAAGATTCGTTAGCCGATCAGGTTTCGATTTAGTCATTTTTATATTCTCTTACAAAGGATAATCATTAGTTGCTTTTCTGAGGTATTTTTATTTTATCCCCATCTTCTCCACAATCCTACCTTTAAATTGCCTGAAAAGGCAATTTTTTATGTCTTGTTTCGACTCCCTCCTCAGCTATTCTTAAAAGTATAACCATTAATCAAGGAGGGTATGAAAAAAGTCGATTTTAAAAAGATTCCGAATAATCTGAGGCGATATAGAAAAGCCGTAGGATTGAAGCAGAAGGATGTCGCAGAAATCCTGAATCTTAAGAATGCGGGAATGATCTCCCGTTGGGAGAAAGGCGTCTGCCTGCCGAGCCTGATTAACGTTCTCAAATTGTCGGGCATATACAGCGTATTGGTCGACGCCTTGTTTTTTCCTCTGATTCGGCTGATTAAGAGAAAGATCATGAAAAGGGAAGAATATCTGAAACGCAGACATGCCTAAAAGAAAGAGACGCCCAGACATATATGAAAAGTATCGCCGCATTCTCAAAATGCGGAGGTTGTCTCGTAAATCCATAGACGAAATGAGGCGGAATCTTTGTCTCGTCGCTCAAATCATCTGCGAGCACGTCTGGAGAAAGAAATTCTATTAAAATTATGAACGACGTTGAAAGAAACGAAATAAGAAGCATTTATGAGAGGGAGTGGTATTGGATAAATCGAGCTATACTAAAACGTTATGGCCGAATTCTTAAAAGCTCAGGACTTGCCGTCTATAACGTCTTGGCTTCTTACGCAAATTCCAAGAGCCAGACCTGCTTTCCGACTCAGAAATCAATTGCCGGACATTTAGGGCTAAGCATAAGGACGGTCAACCGAAAAATCCGGCTGCTTAAAGATTTCAATTTAATAAAAGCCAATAAAATAACGGGTCGGTGTATTTATTCGCTTCTTAAGGTCGATACGCCAAAAGGGATACAGCTATACGACAAACGGGATACGAGGAATAGGACACCAGGGAAATCAAACAATAATAAATATATAAAAATAAATAATAAGAATAACGGAACTGACGGTTTTAATAATTTGAAACCTATAAGCCATTTGATAAAAAAGTATGAACCGAAAACCTCTAAGAATCATCGGGATTAATCCAGGAACAAGATATTTAGGGATTGCGGTCTTCTATGACACAGATCTTTTGGATTGGAGAGTCAAGACCTTTAGAGGGAAGTGGGCGAAAGAAAAGGCTGGGAGAATTCTTGAAATGTTAAGCGAACACATCAAGCTTTATGACATTAATGCTCTAGCAATAAAAAAACTTCATCCTTCGAGGTCGTCGAAGAATTTGAAGCTTTTAGTTTCTAAGATAAAAGCCCTTGCGAGGAGGAAACGAATAAAAGTTAAAAGCTTTTCCATTTACGAGCTTGAGCGATTTTTCTTAGCAGACGAGAAAGCAAATAAAAGGAATCTGGCCGATAAGATTATCAAAGAATACCCGATGCTTGTCCACGAGCTAAATAAAGAGAAATCCCGAAAACATTGCTACTTTATGAGGGCGATAGAAGCCATAGCCTTGGGGATGAAGATTAAAAACGCTATCGACTCTTGACTTTTGCCCTTAATTTGTTAATCTGAAATAGGATAAACCAGAGTGGGATTAATTCCTTTACTGGTAAAAGGTTGAAATCTAATCAATAAAATATAACGAACAAGAATATGAAAAAAATATGGATGGGAATTGGTTTAATTGTCGTCGTGGCTTTAGCCGTCGTGCTTATTGTTATGCAGACAAAGAAAGATGCAAAAGAAATTAAAATAGGGGCTATTTTGCCATTGACAGGAGATGCTGCCCTCTATGGTCAGAACATTAAGAAGGGAATCGATCTTGCCATAACCGATATAAATCAGAGAGGAGGAATTCATAAGAAAAAAATTACGGTAATTTATGAAGATAGCAAGGCGAATCCTACTGAAGGAGTTTCCGCTTTTAACCAACTTGTGGATATTTATGGAGTCCCTGCAATCATTGGAGATGCAGTAAGTTCAGTAACACTTGCCATTTCGCCTATTGCAGATAAGAAGAAAGTCATCGTAATATCTCCATTATCGAGTGCTCCTTCTATTACAGAAGCTGGGGATTTTATTTTTAGAAATGTTCCATCTGATTTGTTTGGGGGGAGAGTCGCAGCATATTTTGCTGTAAAAGACCAAGGATGGAAATCATTGGCAATTATATATATTAATAATGATTTTGGAGTAGGATTGAAGGAAATATTTTCTAATTTAGCAGAATCACTTGGAAGTAAAATTGTAGCAAGTGAGGCATTTGAACAAGGCAGCGCAGATTTCCGCGCACAACTAACAAAAATAAAAAGTAAAAATCCAGACGCGATATTTTTAGTGGGATATCGAGAGGTGCCTCAAATTCTAATCCAAATCAAAGAATTAGGAGTAAAATCTTATTTAATAGGCACGGGACTCCTTGAGGATCCTAAAATTATTGATCTTGCCAAACAGGCTTCGGAAGGAATTTTTTTCACGCAGTTGCAGTATTCACCTGACTCGCATGAACAGAATGTCAGACAGTTTGTAGATAGTTTTAAGAATAGGTATGGTTATGAAGCTGATATAATTGCTGCGTACGGTTATGATGCAATGAAGGTTCTTGCATATGCGATGGAAAAGAGCGATTTGAGTCCCGAAAAAATAAAAGAAGAATTATATAAAGTGAAGGACTTTAAAGGAGTGACCGGAGAAATTTCTTTTGATGAGAATGGGGACGTAATTCAACCAATGGGGGTAAAGATAATAAAGAACGGCGAATTTATTTGGTATAAGAAGAACATTCCAGTTAATTAACCATAATCATAGTATCGATATGAAAGTTAATTTAATAAAAATAAACCATCAGATTTGTAAAACTGTTAACAGATTTATATTAAATCATTACAAGAAAGATCAAATCGTTCCCTTTTTGAAAAAGGCGACTTTAGATTTCATAAAAAAATGCAGATACAGTACCGATGACATAAGGCCATTATTGACGAAACTGGGATATGAGATAGCGGGAGGAGATAGGGAATCTAGATTTATCGTGCCAGCAATGGCAGCTGTTCATCTTCTATTATTAGGCGTCATTCCAATTGACGATATTATCGATGGGATAGAAAGGCAAAGGATTCATTCTCTTCATGATTTATCCGAAAAGATCTCATTTGCATATGGCATTTCTTCAAAACTGAAAGAAGATAGTAAGATCATTTTACAAGCTCATTATGGCAACATAAATTTGTACGAGAAAATAGCGCATGTACAATCGTTATGTATTGAAAGACTTGACGCAAGTCATACGCTTGAGGTCAATTATCATGTAAAAAAGCCTTTTGAACAATATTCTTTAAAAGATTACATTAGCCTTATAGATGAAGCTACATCGATTCTTATCGCCGAACCTTTCGTGATCGGAGGATTGATTGCGGGTATAAATGAAGAGGCCGAAGGAAACATGAGATCCTTTGGCTTAGAGCTAGGGAGATTATCTCAAATAAGAGATGATTATTTAGACTATGTTGATGCTAAAATAACTGGAAAAATCCCATTTGCTGATTTATATGGTAAGAGGAAAAGATTTCCGATATTATCTATTTATTGGTTTGGAAGAGAAGATCAAAGGGAAAAAATAAAAAAAATATTCGATAAGAAAGAGCTATCTATAAAAGACATTCAAGATGTATTAAATTTAATATTAGAAAAAAATATTAGAGAAAAAGTAGATAAAGTAATCAAAACCATCCGTAATAAAGCGATACAGAAGTTGAAAATGCTTCCTCAGCGGCGACCTCCAATTGATATTTTAGAAGATTTGGTTTCTTTATTCGCCCTTGAAAAATAAAATATACATCGAAACTAAAGGTCTATATAAAAAGAAGATTTTAGAAGGGAGTAAAAAATATGGCTCAATATCTTGCAGAAATAAGGGGATTATTCGAATTGATTGAGGAAAACCGAAGAAGATTACTGAAGAATAGAAAGAATCACTATAAGGTTAAGACGAGAAAATACGATAATAAAAAACCAAGGCAAGCTACCGGTGAAGGAAAACTATATTTATAACTAATAAAAATGGATGAGATATGCGACAAAATGTTGAAAAAACATTATTTATTCTAACAGGAATGAGGGAATTGTGTATTTATTAAATGAGCTTAGTGCACGAGAATTAATTATATTTATAGGATTGTGTTTTGCTTCGTTTGCATTTTTGAGTAGTTATGCCAGTTTTCCGAAAAATTTATTAGTTAATATTAAAGAAATAGTTGGTCCCGATAAAGAAAAATCGAAAATAAAAATCATTACATATTTCTACGTTATGGATTTTATCACGGCCTGGGTCTTGGTTTTTATAGTCCTATCTATTTTTATAATAACTGGATTATTGGTCGTAAAGCTAAAATTGGCTTGGCATAATGATCCATTATATACATGTTTAAGATGGTATATATCAATGCTTTCGTTTGCATATTTAGTGATAATGGGTGTTGTCATATATTCCACAAATAACATGAGAAAAAAATATTGGGCTGAAAGCAGCAGAAAAAAGTGGATCATATTCTTTAGCGTATTGATCGTCATACAATTTTCAATATTAATTTTCATCTCGAACCCTTGTTTCAATATAAAATTAGATTGGATATTTATCTTTATTATTTTTATGTTGACTATATTGTTTTGTTTATTGATATTTCTTTTAGCTCACTATAATCCTTTAACTGAACTCGCCAAGTGTAATGATATTGTTACAATGAGTGAAGAAAAAAAAGAAAATAAAGACCAAAAATAATATAATGATCGAACAAGTATTTATTAATGGAATAATTGCAGGGAGTATCTATGCGCTTATAGCTCTTGGATTTACTTTTATATATAGGACGGTAAAATTCTTCCATTTTGCCCACGGCGTTGTTTATGCCGCTGGTGCTTATTTAGCATACTCTTTTTTTGTTCTTCTTAAGATAAATTCCTTTATAAGTTTTTTTTTATCCATAATTATCGCCGCTCTATTAGGCGTTTTTATAGATAGATTCGTATATTTTCCTCTGCGCAAATGCAAAACTTCTAATTTAGTCTTTCTTCTCGCCTCTTTCGGCGTTTTTATTTTCCTCCAGAACTTACTTCAGTTGATATTCGGCGCTCAAATATTGACTTTAAGAACGGGGCCGGTTAAAGAGGGACATCATTTCTTAGGAGCAGTTATCACCGACACTCAGATTATTATCATTATCTCAAGCCTTGTGTTGTTTTTTCTTTGCTGGCTCTTCATCCAAAAAATTAAGTTTGGCAAAGCTATCCGTGCTGTTTCGGACGATCCCGTTGGTGCAAGAGTCGTGGGAATCAATTCAGAAAGAATAATTATGATAGCGTTCGCCATAGGCTCTGCCCTCGCCGGAGCAGCAGGTATTCTTGTTTCTCTCGAAACGAATATTGAACCGACGATGGGATTTAACGCTATTTTGAAGGGAATCATCGCCTCGATTATTGGCGGTATTGGAAGCATCCCTGGTGCTTTATTGGGCGGTCTCTTTCTCGGTCTTGCTGAAAACCTGGGAATCTGGCAGATCCAGGCAGGTTGGAAAGACGCAATCGCCTTTGGAATATTAATACTGTTCCTTCTCTTTCGGCCTTCGGGTATCATGAACGTGAAGCCGGAAAAAGAGAAGGTTTGATTTATGGAATACCTGATCCACATTTTTATTATCGCTGGTATCTATACGATCTTATCTTTAAGCCTTAACCTGATTGTCGGATATACAGGTTTGGCTGCTCTTGGCCATATCGCTTTTGCCGCTGTCGGCGCATACGCTTCGAGCCTGCTCGCCCTAAATCTAGGGATATCTCCCTGGATCGGACTTCTGATCGGAGCGATTTTTGCCGCTATTCTGGGAGCTATAGTTTCGTATCCTTCTTTGCGGCTCAAGGGTGATTATCTGGCCTTAGCGACCTTCGGTCTGGGAGTAATCATCTACTCCATAGCTAAGAATTGGGTTTCTTTAACTAGAGGCCCTATGGGGCTTCCTGGAATTCCTTCTTTTTCTCTTTTCGGCCTTGAATTCAACAATGTCTGGATATATTTGATTCTGGTCTTGATATTCGTCTGCATCACCTATTTCGCGATCCGAAATATTACGAAATCGCCTTTCGGCCGAATCCTTACCGGCATCCGAGAAGATGAAATCGCCACGGAAGCGGTGGGCAAGAATATCGTTAAGCACAAGCTTATTGTCTTTATGGTTGGCGCGTTCTTTGCTGGAATCGCCGGAAGCCTCTACGCTCATTACATTACCTTTATTGATCCTTCAAGCTTTACTGCCATGGAATCCATTACGGTGCTACTTATGGTTGTTTTCGGCGGGATGGCTAGTCTTCCCGGTTCCGTTGTAGGGGCTATGGTTCTTGTGATCTTCCCTGAGTTTTTAAGATTCTTAGGTCTGCCAAGCTCAATCGCCGCTCCTCTGAGACAGATAATCTATGGATTGTTATTAGTGGTTCTCATGATCTTCAGGCCGAAGGGCTTAATCGGAAAGTATAAGTTTAAGTAATCATGGCCATTCTCAAAGTTCAAAACATAACAAAAGAATTCGATGGCATTAAAGCTTTGGATAATCTTTCTTTTGAGATTGAAGAGAAGTCCATCATTGCTTTAATTGGACCGAACGGCTCGGGAAAGACGACTCTTTTTAATATCATCACGGGATTCCTAGATAAAGACAAAGGGAGCATCATCTATAAAGGCAAAAATGTAACTTCTCTGAAACCCTATAAAATTGCCCGCCTTGGAATCGGCCGGACATTCCAGAACATTCGGCTCTTCCCTCAAATATCTGTTCTGGACAACGTGATGCTGGCGTTTAAATGCGAGACGGGCGAAGATTTCTTAGCGGGTCTACTTCAAACGAAGAAAATGAAGGCCGAAGACAAGGCTAATCAACTCAAAGGCGAAGAGCTGTTGAAATTCGTAGGTCTGATAGACAAAAAAGACAAGCTCGGGGAAGAACTTTCCCATGGCCAGAGAAAACTTTTAGAATTGGCCCGAGCCCTGGCGCTTGACCCAGAGCTTCTTCTTCTCGATGAGCCGACGGCCGGACTATTCCCGGAAATGAAGGGATTGATGTTAGATCATATAAGGACGCTTAAAAACAAAGGCAAGACCATTCTTTTCATTGAGCACGATATGCACTCGGTTATGTCTGTGGCTGATAAGATAATCGTACTCAATCACGGCAAAAAGATCGCCGAGGGCGCACCCGAGGAGATTAAAGCTAACAAAGAAGTCCAGATCGCCTATTTGGGAAAATCGAATTTATGAATAAAATCCTCGAAATAGCGAATCTCTCCGTGAATTACGGAACTGTCCGGGCATTGGAAAACGTTTCTTTTTATGTGAATGAGGGAGAGATTGTGGCAATGATCGGCCCGAATGGGGCTGGCAAGTCAACAGCATTAAAAGCAATCTGTGGTCTTATTCCTATTCATCCGGGAGAGATTAAGTATCAAGGAAAACCTATTAAAGGAATGACCCCGGATAAACTCGTCAAAAAAGGGCTTTCGCTGGTGCCCGAAGGAAGGCATATTTTCCCGACCATGACTGTCCTGGAAAATCTTGAAATGGGCGCCTATACCATACCTCAAAAAGAAAAGCTCTTAATCCGAGAACGAATTGAAAATGTCTTTCAGCTATTTCCGATCCTTCGAGAAAGAAAAAACCAAAAAGCTGGCACTCTTTCGACCGGCGAACAGCAGATGCTGGCCATAGGCCGGGCGCTAATGCTTAAGCCTTCGCTTCTTCTATTAGATGAACCGTCAAGCGGGCTTTCGCCGAACTATATCGAGATCGTCTTTGAGAAACTAAAACAGATCAATAAGGCGGGAACGAGCATACTTCTAGTTGAACAGAACGTTTCGAAAGCTCTGGAGATATGCCATAGAGGATATGTCTTCGATATCGGGACGATCGCTTTAGATGGGAGCCGGGAATCGCTCATAAAAGATGAGCGGATAAGGAAAATCCTCGTAGGCGGCTAATTTATTCTTGCTTTTTCCCAAACAATCCGGCTAAAATATCGATATTAAGGGGTTATGATATCTTATAAAGCGAAGGATCTGCATTATTGTGAAAAAGGCATCTGTCCTTTTTTATTTTCTCTAGGGGGTAAACAATGAAGAAAACAATCGTTCTCTTTCTTTTAATCTTAGGACTCATTTTCCTGATTATTTCTATGAAAATCGGATTAGTTATTTTAGTGCTCGGCATCATCGGAGTTGTCATCATAGTTTCTGAGCGGAAAGCCGAGATCCTTGATAATTGGTCTGCCCTCATCAGCGGAGCGCAGGGCCAGAGAGATCAAGTAATCTCGGCAACAAAAGAACTAATCAATAAATCAAAGGCTCCATCGATAGAAATAAATGAAAAGGAAGTCGGGCCTACTCTGACATCGACCAGTTTTGGCGAGACGAGAAATTTCTTGATTGTCGCTGATCGAAGAAACCTAAAGCTCGGAAATTTTAAAGCCTATGTTAATGCCAACGATTATGGGGATGGTCTTTTTGTGTCTTGGTATTTGACCTATTTGCCCGATGTTTGGCAGACGATTGCCTCTCTTATACCAGGAGCGGGGAAAATCGTCGGCCTTGATGATCTTAATCTATTTAACAAGCAGGATTTAACTGCTTATGTGACCTGCGTCCATCATTGTCTCTTGGAGGCCGTGGACAAGCTGATGCTGGGCATGAACCAGGATCCGTCGAAGATAGATAGGAAAACTAGAGGGTTTTTGGGGATTTCGTAGGTAAGTGGCAAAAACTCAAAGAGCATTGAGTAAATAAAGTCGTCAATATAAGGAGGATATCATGAATTGGATAGGATGGACGGCTATAATTGGAGCCGGGGCCTGGATACCTCATATAATAAACTTTCTTTACAATAAATTTGTTAAGCCCAAACTAAACTTCATTCCTGAGCAAAAAATCGAGGTCGGCTATTCTTTTTTTGGACCAATACTTAATCCTACCTTCGCAATATCTACGGCGCGGAAAGACGCATTGATTGAGAAAATTAGAATAAGAATAGTTCATGATCCAACTAGGGAAGAACATGAATTTATCTGGCAATTCCTAGACGAAAGAGGCTTTGAAGGAACGTCTTCAAAAGGCGAGAAGTTAGAATTGCGAAAAACTCAATCTGCAATTGCCCTTAAGATTGGGGTAGTTGGATTAATCGAAAGAAAGGTTACATTCAACGATATTTCTTTTCTACAGAAGCGCTTAGAACTCGAAAATTCTCTGTACGAACAAGAAGATATTTTAAGAAGAACACGACCTCAAGAATGTCCAGCTTGTATTTTTCAAACAAAGGAATATATAGCATTGATTGATTTCTTAAAAGCTGCTTTTTATTGGAAAGAAGGCGAATATAAGCTCTTTCTTTATGTCCATGAAATTTCTTCGAGGAAACCTCATCTTGAAAAATTTAGCTTTAATTTAAGAAAGGGAGATATCGATAGACTTGAAAGAAATATCGAAACTACACAAAGTTTTATTAAGAGCTCAGTTGAATTCAGGACCGGAACCATAAGCACGTTTCCTTATTATTTCTGGAATTGGGTTTATCCATTGATTAATCGGATTAATGATTGATAAACGTAACGTGGAATAATTAATTGATTTGGACCATCGCAAAAGCTCAAGAAAAATGGATGTTTGAAAAAGAGACCAGTTTATAAATTAAATGCGTGACTCGGTTAACCTCGGCTGGTACTGGTCAGAGAACAAAGACGAATTCCAGCTTGCCAAGATTTCCGAGGCTGATCGAGCCACGCACTTTTACGTTATCGGGGCTACCGGAACGGGCAAGACAAAATTCCTCGAATACCTGATTAAGCAGGACATCGAGAAAGGAAACGGCTTCGGAGTTATTGATCCGCACGGCGATTTAATCGAAGACGTCAAAGGATTTCTGATCCTGCAATACAGCCCGGACGAGCCGGAGATAACGGACAAGGTTATTCTTATCGATCCGACCGATCCGATTTTCACGGTGACATTCAATCCTCTGGAGAAAATGCCTGGCGTCCCCCTTGCGGAACAGGCAAATGAACTTATCTGCGCTTTCCGAAAAATATGGTCCGACTCCTGGGGCGTGAGGATGGAAGACCTGATGCGGAATTCTCTAATCGCGCTTGGAGAAGCCGGATTAACCTTAATCGAGATACCGGCATTCCTTAGTAATCGGGCTGTCCGGCAAGGCATATTAGAAAAGGTTAATCATCCTTTAGCCAGAGAGTATTTCCGAAGATTTGATACTATAACCGACCGCAGTCAGATCACTTGGATTGAGCCGGTGATGAATAAAATTAATGCCTTTTTCTCAGACGAGAGAATCAGGCATATTTTTTCGTCCTCTAAAAGCTCATTCAAAATTAGAGAGATAATGGATTCCAAGAAGATTCTGTTAATTAAACTCGATAAGGGAAAATTGAAGGACTCCGCCGACCTTCTTGGATCGCTTCTTATGGCTCAAATCCAAATGGCCGCGTTTTCAAGGTCGGATATACCTCAGAGTAAACGAACGCCGTTTTATCTGTATATCGACGAATTCCAGAACTTCGCCAGCGAATCGTTCTCGGTCGTTTTATCCGAAGCTCGGAAATACGGATTGAGCTTAATCATGGGCCATCAGACTCTCGCCCAGATTCCCGAAGAACTCAGAAGCTTGATATTGGGAAATGCCGGAATCCAAGTCTATTTTCGGCTTAATCGACATGATGCCTCGATTCTCGCCAAAGAAGCTTTCGAGTATTCGGGATTTGAAGTAAAGAATGTCAGCGGATTTAAGCCTCGCTATTGGAGCCTTGGAGAAGAATGGGAAAAGCACACTAATGAGCTTCAGACCTTAGAGCCGAGAATCTGCTATGTGAAGCATAAAATCGAAGGTGGGGTTATTCCGATTCAAACCGCCTATATCGAAACCGCCCAAGAAGTCTTTGTCGAATTATTGGGGCAGACAGAAGAACAGTTCGACAGATGGTTTAAAGGTATTCCCTTTGGACGGAAATATCTTGTGAAGCGGGAAAAACTCGCCGCCGAAAACCAAGCGAGAGAAGCGGAGATTCAAGGGAAGGCCAGGCCGTATCAAAAAGAGACGATCTATAGAAAAGAACCAGCCCCGGCCAAGCCTGTACTGAAACCAGTATTACAGGTTGGAGGAAGGGTAATTGACGTTGAAGCGGTCGAAGTCCCGCCTAAAACAGAAATCCCACCTCCAAAGGATAAAGCCGTATCCCAGCATCGGTATCTTCAAAATCTGATTAAGAAGATCGCGGAGGATAAGGGATATAAGGCGATAATCGAACTCCCCGTATTTGACGGTTCGGGTAGGGTCGATGTCAGCCTTGAGCGGAACGGAAAAAAGATCGCCTGCGAAATTTCCATGACCTCGACGGAAAATCAGGAGCTTAAGAATGTCGAAAAATGCCTCTCTGCTGGCTATGAAAAGATTATTGTTTGTTCGCCGGACCAAAAAACATTAAAGAGTATTAAAGCTCTTGTTTCTCAAAATATCGTAGAATCCGATCAAGGCAAGATATTCTTCTTCCGACCCGAAGAGCTATTGCTGTTTCTTGAAGAAGAAACCGCCGCCGAAATGACAAAAGAAGAGAGAGTTAAGGGGTACAAGGTCAAAGTTCAGTACCAGGCGGCGAGTGATGAGGAAAAGAAGGTCAAACGGGAGGCGGTGGCTCAGGTTATTTTGCAGGCGTTGAAGAGGATGAGAGATAAAAAATAAACAAAAAAGGGTGCAAATATGTCTGATAAGATTATCGAGAACGAAGCCGCGATTCGATATTTTAATATGGAAGCCGAAAAGCTGCTGGGTTTATTAACAGAAATGAAAGAGGAGGAAAGAAAAGGACGTCCTCTTAAATCGCTTGAAGCAGAACTTGGTATTTCAATTGATGAAAGCGAGATTTCTTATTCGTTTCAAACGCGATCGGATCCTGAGGGAAACGAAATATCCAGGTATTTTTATATATCTATGGATAAATGGATCGGGATCGATCCTATAAACTATAAAGAGATCAGAAAATTCTATGAGAATATATATAAAAGACGTGAAGTAAACGAAAAGATCAGTATTGATTCGCTAATCAAAATAATATTTGATTGGATGAAATCCAAATATATTAAATCCTCAGGTAATTCTCCGCAATTTATTGACTATCTGAATAATGCGATTCAAGAGATGATCAAAGAAGTAACGATATCAATTCCGATCACCAACATGGCAATTGATATAGAATTTGATGTCGGCAGAGTTAAATTTGAATTTCTGAAGAAGGATCTATTTGATCGAATTGAATTAAAATTAAAAGAAAAAGTCGAATCAAAAGAAATATCTGAAGCTGAAATCACGGAAAACATTAATAAGCTGAGAAAAGACTACCAGGGGAAAGTCGTCGGAACTGTGAGAGTATTAGCGGAAGTTGATAAAGCCATCGAAGTTGCCGAGAAAGAAATTGATAGAGCCATTATGGCGCTTATGTATTATTCTCCCAACGCGTTTTTTCCTAAGATCGCCGCGTTAATTGGAAGAAAAGGGACTACGTGGCTACCGTCCAGAGATGTATTAATATTTGAGGTTGTTCCAAAGTTACGTGATGGCATTGATCCACCGGTATTCGGAGATTAGG
>CAYOFG010000027.1:0-20801 GCA_964403285.1 uncultured Clostridia bacterium
TTTGGGGAGGTAACTGCTGAGATGAAGAACCCGGCAGTGTTAAAAATGCTCGAGGATGTCATAAAGATTGCCAAGGGAGAAGGAAAACGGATTAAGGTTGGTTTCGTTTCTGATACTAGACGCTTAAGGAAAGAAGTAATAAAGAAGATGGTTTTTGACTATATGAGGGATTATGGACTGTCTCTAGAAGGTAGCGGTCAAATTATAGATGAGCGCTTGATACTGGATAGATCTAGTCTAGGGCAGGCGGGTAGACGAATAAGTACAAAGGGTGTATATGAAGCAGTTATCAGCGCACTGAAGCCTGAACAAGTTACCGGGATAAAAGTAACCATCATCACTGACAAGAAGGGATGGAAGAGATGGAGAAAGAGGGTGAGTGAGGTCTTGTGGGTCATCCTATCTCCACCTAAGAAGGGACAGATGCTTTCCGAGGTTTTTATTGAAGGTGAGCTCTCGGACTGGCTAATTGACTTCATAAGCGCTAACTATGGAAAAGAAGCAGAAGAGTTGATAAACAAAATCAGAACGAATAACAAGGTCATCCTGCCAGCAGCGCCGGTTTCCAGAAAGTATTGGGAGCGAATGGGAGAGGAGAAGATATATCACATTCAGGCATAAAGGAAAATGGGGTCAGTATTTAGCTATTTTAATCAGTCAAAAATAGAACTGACCCCATTTTTCTTTATAAAGCTCTCGCTTTACACTCCAAACTCTTTTTGGAGTGTCCCGATTTGTCGGGACTAAGTAAAGCTTTCGCTTTACACTCCTTTATCGGCACGCTTTACACTCCAAAATCTTTTGACCTTGCTTTCGCAAGGACTCCAGAATCTTTTGGAGTCCTCCCGAAAGGGAGGTTGGAGTGTCAAATAGAACGAGTTGCTTATTTTGCTTTTTTCAACTCTATAAACTTGACTATATGTCTAATATAAAAATCAAAGTCCTTTAGGTCATTTCTAAGATGTTGATAAAGTTTATTGATATCGACCTTTGCATATTCATGGACTAAGATATTACAAAAGCCGGCAATAGAAGAAAAATGTTTAGAGAAACTAAGTGGAATTATTTTGTTCTTGCCTAATATTTCGATAACTTCTCGTGCCTCTTCTGGTCGCGGCAATCTTAACCCACTGATTATAATTTCACCAATGTCTATGACACATTCGATGCTCAACTGCAAATAGCAACGCACTGCACCTTGCAGTTTTAGATCTTCTTTCAATTCTTTAAGATTGCTTTTCCTATATTCTTTCAAAAGCGTAAGATATTCTCTAAGTTTCTCTATCTTCTCGTTTATGGCAGCTCTATCAATCATAAAATACCCTCCTTTGCTATTGTCGCTAAGGATAAATTTACGTGTCTGTCGTAATAGAATTTGCGGTCAAGATAGCGACTCATAATTTTTACTTCGAATTGTATGCGTTTTATCTCATCTTTTGAATACAAAATCAAGCCATCACGAATCACACGGAAGCATAAAAACAGCGGGCTTTCATTTAAGATAACTAAATCCACTTTTTGGGTTCTAAGTATTCGCATAAGTTCAGTAAGAACTTTTGCTTTGTATCTGTAAGATAGATTCTTGGCTGCTTTTTCTTCATCTATAAAAATAGCCACATCTATATCGCTTAATCTATTTTCTTCACCCTTCGCTTTTGAACCGAAGATATACCCTACTTTTATCTCCGGTCTCGTAGAAAAGTATTTAGCAAGTTTATCTTTAATCTCTTTTATACTCATAAATCCTCATTAGCGACAATTATAAACCCTCTTCACAAAATTGTCAAGATATTTCCCCAAATGGAAGGAGTGTCCCGACAAGTTGGGACTAAGTAAAGCTCTCGCTTTACACTCCTGGAGTGTCAAACGAAAGTTTGACCAAGTTTGACTAAGTAAAGCTTTCGCTTTACACTCCAATAGTTTGTTTGGAGTGTCAAACGAAAGTTTGACCATATCGGTGCTGTTAAAAATTTGTGTTGACCTCCATAAGAAAAATATATAAAATTCAAGATTAGATTCTCCTGTTTTATGGTACTTTTGTTCTAGGACCAATTGGGAGGTGATTGATGGAAAAAGTCCCATTTGTTTCTGTTGTTGTTCCTGTCAAGAATGCGGAGAGGACATTGGATAGAACCTTTGAATATTTGTTGAACATTGACTATCCCAGAAACAGATTGGAGATTGTGATTAGCGATGGCGGAAGCTCTGACGGCACCATTTCGGTTATTCAAAAATGGCAGAATATGCATCCTTTTATAAAACTTGTTGAAGTGCCAGACTGTCCATCTCCTGGATTTGCCAGAAGTAAAGCACTGGAAGTTGTGAAGGGAGAATTCATCTTTTTTACCGATGGTGACTGTGCCCCCTGTAAAGAGTGGATTACGGAGATGTTAAGCCATTTTGAAAAAGACCCAAAGATAGGTGCGGTGGGAGGAGAAATATATACTTTGCGGGTTGAGCCTGATAATTTGACCGAGGCTTACTGTGAGAACTTCAGGTTTAATATGGTTTCTCCCCGCTATGGCTTCATAAGAGAGGGGTACTTTCCTTCCCTTTCGGATATGTCTCCCTCGCAGGTGGCGGGGCACAGGTGTTACTTTTTTGTCACAGCGAATGTTGCTTATAGGAAAGAAGCGATAGACAGGGCTAAGGCGCGTTTCTGGAGCTTACCCACTGGTGAAGACATCGATTTTTGTTTAAAGATACAGAAGGATGGCTGGATGCTCTATTTTGCACCCAGGGCGAAGGTTGACCACATGCACAGAGCAACTTTTAAAGCATTGAGGCGGGTCTGGGTAACCTATGGACAAGCACATCTTCCTCTGATAAAAGAGCATTCTTGCCGGACAATGGAAATAATATTCCAATTTCTCAAGAGTAAACCACGTATCAAGATACCTTTCCCCGTAAAGGGGTTTATCTATTTAGGAAATTTCCATCTAATGCATATATTCGGATTATTATTTATTCTTGTTTTAGCTATGAGTCTTATTTTTCCTGCCTGGGTTGGCTGGTGGATATTTACAGTCGTATTATTTTTTCTCGGGCTCTACTTTGCTTTCAGGTTCTTCCACCAGTGCTTTTATATGATTCCCAGAAAATACTTCTTCACCTGGTGCAAGATGAAATATCTAACCAATCTAAGTTTTGTGTTGGGCGGTTGGAAAGGCATTCGGAAATACAAAGTCTTATGTGTAGAACCCAGTTTTTAAAATTCGTTTGATTACAAGGAGTGTCCCGACTTGTCGGGACTGGTATCCCGATTTATCGGGACGCTTTACACTCCTATGATTTGTCTGGAGTGTCCCGACTTGTCGGGACCCTTCGCCCTAATCCTTGATACCCGAGCCAATTTTTCTCTGCAAAAATTAGAGGGGAGCCAGTTAATACTATCCACTACCTCGACTCCATTTAAGTTATTGAATACTAAGGGAAAAATAAAAAAGGAGCAACTAATAATAAAAACCTGATATAGTACAAGTAAATAACCAAAGCAAAATCAGAAAGAATCCTAATTTTTTGGAAAAACTGGACAAAAGCGTTTACATTTATTATAATGTGTATACGGATTTGTCCAGAGAAGCCTTTATGAACAAAAAAGAAAAGAAGATATATAAAATATTTAGCATGCGTAAAGGTTTTGCTAGAACAAGAGATATTCTAGCAGTGGGCATTCATCGCCGTGACATAAAAAGAGTAAGAGACGAAGGACGGATAATACGGGTAAAGAGGGGCCTCTATCGCCTTGCAGAGATTCCTCTTATTTCCAATCAGGGTTTTATTGACCTTGCCCGTGCTGTTCCAGAAGGAGTTATATGTCTGCTTTCGGCTCTATCTTATTATGAACTAACTACTTTTAATCCTTCAATCATATCAATGGCTATTTGTCGGGGCTCAAGGGAACCAAAAATCGAATATCCGCCTGTGGAATTTTATCATTTTTCAAAAAAACAATTTGAAGCGGGTATTGATGAGATAAAAATTAAAGGTCATAAAATTCGCATCTACTGTCCAGAAAAAAATATATGTGATTGTTTTCGATATCGCAACAAACTGGGACTTGATATAGCTAAGGAAGGACTATCTGAATATCTTAAGCGTAAGAATCGCAATCTGGAGAAACTGCTTGAATATGCTGAAATTTGTCGGGTCAAGCCACTGCTACAGACTTGGCTTAATGCTATGATTTAGGAGCAGTCCAGGAATAAAGATGGAAAGAGAAGTTAAGAATAAGGCTGCTTCAATAAGAGCAAAACTTATGAATGTTGCAAAATCTGAAAAGATAGATTTTGATGCTCTTCTATTACGATATTTTCAGGAAAGATTTCTTTGCCGTCTGGCAATTTCCGAATTTTCTGACCGTTTTGTGTTGAAAGGAGGACTTCTTTTAATCTGTTTAAAGATGCCAAGGTCGCGTCCGACCAAAGATATTTATTTTCTAGCAGAGCAGGTGAAAAACGATCCTGCTGAACTTGAATATATTTTTAGAACTATTGTTGACTTACTTTGTGATGATGGGGTTAAATTTGTTCCTTTGTCTATAACTTCAGAACGGATAAAAGAAGATACAGATTATGAGGGAGTGCGGCTCAAGATAAATGCAACTCTCAGTCAGGCAAGGAAAAGATTACAAATGGATATCGGCTTTGGAGATGTGATTATTCCCAAAGCCAAACTAACGGAGTTTCCAACCTTATTAGAGGAAAAACCACCAAAGGTTAAAGTTTATTCAATAGAAAGTATTATCTCCGAGAAGTTTGAAGCCATGGTTAAATTGGCTATGGCTAATAGTCGGGTCAACTACCTGGCAATAAATTGCAAGGCTTGTAACTACCCTGGGTCGCAGTTCTCTCCGATATATCGGAGAGCTTTGGCCCCGATATATCGGGGGTGCTACAATTGGCTGGTTGACAAACAGCCTTCGCATCAGGGGTATACCGAGATGCGATATTCCGGGCCGCATTAAGATCGGCATCAAGCAGGAGAGAGCATTGGTTGCAGTAAAACCTAAGTCGTTTACGGGAAACATCAGTAGACCCACATCTGGAGCAGAGATGCGATGTACTCTTAGGGTCTACGAAGAAGACCGGCACTCCAATGCCTTCAGCCTTATAGCTGGTAAACGTCTGGAGTTCTCTAAAAGCCCATGTATGGTGGTCTCTACGCTGGTCTTTTTTCTGCTTAGTGGTCTCTCTAATATAAGTCAAATCTTCAAAAACAATAGCACTATTGGCAATAGCTTGAGCAGTATTAACCAGTTTTTTAGATATCACATGGTTAACATCCCTCTGGAATTTCCTTATCTTATCTTTAAGCTTCTTCAGGTGTCTCTTAGCAGATTTAGTCCCCACAGATTGAAGTTTAGATTTGAGAAAATCGTACCTGTGTTTAGTGTGTAGAATATGCTTATTACTAAAGAACTGGCCCAGAGATGTAACTGCAATTCTTCTTATTCCAAGGTCAACACCCATAGGGTTAATCCCCTCCTGGGCTTGAGGAGATTCTTTTTGCAGGCTAAGGTTAAAGTAAAAAGTATCTCTGGCTTTATCATAACAAAGATGCGATTCAGTTATTTCCCATTGGTTGTTTCTGATCTCAGTAAGAAGTTTAGACTCTGCACCAATAACCGTAGCAGTAACTCTACCTTCAAGAGTAGTAAAGGATATATGGGGGTATTTAAAGCTGAAATTTCTGGGATAATTAAGCCTTATGGAAGCATATTTACTAAACGAAGGTGTGCATTTTCTTCTTTTTCTCGAAGCTCGCAAGGTCTCAACCACCTTCCAGATAGCGGTTATTGTAAGCTGGGCTGGCAGGCCATACATTTTCCTTATGCTGTGATAGGCAGCGTGGTGAAGTTTATATCGAGAATAAAGTTTGTTTTCAGTAGCAATTTTTACCAGTTCATTACAAGCACAGGAGTATCTGGTTATGGTGTCTAATACTAATTGCTTAGAATCCTCAGGGATAGCTATTTTACACCGCAGAGTTCTACGCATTCTGGCACTCCTGGATATACCTTTTTATCGTCTCAGCAGAGACATTACCGGCAGTCCCAATATAGTAACTCGGGGACCAAAGTTTACTTCTACCTTTATAGGTAGAAAGTTCTGGATACTTCATAAGCAGGCGTCTGGCAGAAATCCCTTTGAAAAGTTTAGCTACTTTAGCTGGACTATCACTGGGTGGGGCGGTAACAAAGAGGTGTGCGTGGTCCGACATTATCTCAAGAGCCTGGATCTTCCAGTTCTTTTCTTGCGAAGTTTGATAAATAATATCTTCAAGAGAATGTTTAATATTATCAACTAGCAGTTTCTTTCTGTATTTAGTTATCCAGACTACGTGATAAGCTATTTTGTAATGGGAATATTGGGTTTTACCTTCTATTTGCATAAATATCTTATAACATAATTAAACGACTATATCAAGTAAAATATGAAGCTTCTCCTCCCTGTATTAAAATACAGGATGAAGGATTTTTATGATGTATATACCCTTTCTATCAGTCATAATTTTCAAGGCAACAGACTTAAAAAAGCAATTAAGTCTACTTTGCAGAGAAGAAAAACCTTTATGCCTGATAATCCACTGGTTTTTCGACTAGAGTTCCATAGGGATAAAGGAAGGCAGAAGCAGTGGACTGCCTTTCTCCGTAAATTACGACTTCGTGATGTGACCCAAGAATTTAATGAAATAATGGAGAGAATTACTGCATTCTTGAGACCGGTACTACTCTCAATTAAAGATAAAACCAGAATGGATAAATCATGGGATCCTATAGCAGGATGCTGGAAGAAGTAACTTCTTCATTTTAATTGAATCTTCTCTCTCATCTTATTGAATTCTCAGACTCTGGTGGAAGAGGATGGATGGGGAAGTGTCAAGCGACAGGAGTGTCCCGACAAGTCGGGACCAAGTATCCCGATTTATCGGGACGCTTTACACTCCAAGAGTTTGTTGGGAGTGTCAAACGAAAGTTTGGCCAACTATGGTAAAGCTTTCGCTTTACACTCCAAAATCTTTAGGGCCTTGGAGTGTCCCGACAAGTCGGGACCAAGGAATGAACAGGGAAAAATAGAATTGGAATTTTTGAAGGTTTCTGGAAAAGATATTGTAGATGAAACAGGAGAGAAAGTTCGCTTACAGGGAGTTAACCTCGGTGGATGGCTGATGCTGGAAGGATACATTTTAGGTGGAAGAAACATTCCGGAAAGCGAGTTTAAAAGAAACCTTGCTGGAAGAATTGGCAAAGATAAAAGCAGGGATTTTTTTAGGGAATATAGAAATTGCTTTATTAATGAGAATGATATAAAAATTATAAAGGATGTTGGATTTAACTGCGTAAGGGTACCATTTAATTACAGGCTTATTGAAGAGGATTCAAAGCCCTATGTCTATTCAAAGGAAGGATTGGGTTGCCTGGATAGGTTAGTAGACTGGTGTGAGAAGTACAGAATTTACTGTATACTCGACCTTCACGCCGCCCCGGGGAGTCAAAATAGAGACTGGCATAGTGATAGCTCAGGTACGGCTTTATTATGGGAGAAAAAGAATTTCCAAGACAGGTGTATATCCTTGTGGAAAAAGTTGGCCTGGAGATATCGCTTCAGAAGCTGTGTTGCTGGATATGATATTTTGAATGAGCCGGTTACAAAGGACGTAGCAAAATTAAACAAAATGTATAAGAATATAGTTAGGAGTATCAGGTCTGTAGATAAGAGACATATCATATTTCTTGAGGGGAACAACTGGGCTCAGAGTCTGGATGTTCTTGACATTTCGTATGATGGTAATATTGTTTACAGTATTCACTTTTACCACCCAATAGACTTTACATTCAATTTCCGACCCGGCTTAACTTATCCGGGGAAAATAGATGGAGGAAACTGGAATAAGATAAAGTTGAAAAGATTACTTCAGCCCTACGCAAAATTTATGGGAAAACATAATGTCCCTCTTTTTGTTGGCGAATTCGGAGTAAATTCAAGATGCCCTGAATGTTCATCCGAATTAAAGTGGATAGAAGATGTCCTGGAAATTTTCGATACTTTTGATTTTCACTGGACGTACTGGACCTATAAAGCAGTAGCTGGGAATATTTTCCCTGACGGTCTCTATCGGTTAGTTGAAAATTTTGATTGGGTATCCAGGCAGGGTCCTATTATAGGCTGGGAGAATTTCTATACTTTTCTTAAATTTAAGGGAAAAAGGAAAATCCTGGAATCCCTTAAAACGGAGAATTTTATAAAGCAAAAAGATTTGGTTTCGTTGCTCAGAAATTCTATAGCTCCTCCATCTTAGACTCGGTAAGAACTAACTTTCATAGATGTAAAATTTAGTGGGGGGATTGTTGGGAGTGTCAAACGAAAGTTTGACCGACTATGGTAAAGCTTTCGCTTTACACTCCAAAGCAAAAAAGCTCCCAAGTTCTTGACACTAAGACTAACTTTTTTACCCTTGACATTAACCTATAAAGGATAGTATATTATGTTTAGGTTTGCAAACATATGTTTATATTAGCAAACATAGAAAAGAGATGATTTTGTGAGAGTGCACAACCCATTAGATAAGATTTTAAATAATGAAGTAAAAGTTAAGATTTTACGTTTTCTCTGTAGGACGGAGGCGGAGTGGAGTGGGCGTCAGATTGCTCAAGAGATAAAGGTGAGCCCCGCAGCCTGCCATAAGGCTCTTCGAGAGCTCAATAACGAGAGGGCACTTTTACTTAGAAGCATAGGGAGGAGCTATCTTTACCGTTTAAATAAAGAAAACCTTATTATCTCAGACCTGCTTAAGCCCCTATTTGAGAGGGAAGGCAAAATCCCTGATGATGTATATAGGGCTATAGTAAGAAATATCTCCTCTCTTGTGATAAACGATATAGTCTCTATAGCAGTCTTTGGAAGTATGAAGAAGGGAAAGGAACGGCCCACCAGCGACATAGATCTCTTGGTATTAGTAAAGAACCCGAAAGACAAGCGGAAAGTTGAAGAAGATTTTGGGAAGGTAAATGAGAAGATTATGGGCAAATTTGGTAATACAATCTCTAGTTACATTCAGACTATTGAGGAATTCAAGTTAAGATATAAAAAAGGCCTAGCTTTAGTAAAGAATATCCTAAAATCTCATAGACTACTCTTTGGCGAGCCCTTAGAGGACTTATTGTAAATGGTAGCCAAGAAGATAAAGACAAAAGCGATAAGAAGAAGTGAATATAGAAACTACCTCAAAAAAGCGAGTGAATTCTATGACATAATGCTCCAGGCCAAAAATATGGAAAAGTGGAATGCTGTGGGTTTAAATGCTGTCCACTGTGCAATTTCTTCCTCTGATGCAATGCTTGTGTTCTATGCAGGTATCCATTCTATCAGTGATGATCACTTAGCAGTAATTGATTTGCTATCGACTTCTATAAAATTGTCTGATGCCAAATCCAAATGTGAAACTCTGAGAAAGATTTTAGTGAAGAAGAGCATAATTGAATATGAAAATAGAGATTTTACTCAGAAAGAGGCTCTGGAAATACTAAAGCTTACGGAGAGATTCTATACCTGGGTTGTTTCAGATATAAAATAATCCGTTATAATCTCTCTTTCCTTATTCAGGCACTAGTTCCGAAAATTGTCTAAAAAGTGAAGCTATTCTCTTTAATGCGTAGTGGGCGATGCCAGCTTGCCGAAGGGCGAAGAACTTACTTATTGACAAAGAGAAAAAATTTTCTATATTCATAAAAAAGTTATCGAATTTCTGGAGTGGCAAACGAAAGTTTAACCCCTCACCCTAACCCTCTCCCCGAGAGGGAGAGGGGAATTTTGTCGGGACGCTTTGCACTCCAAAAGTATTGAATGTTCGAAGAAGAGGTGAAGGGGAAGTGGAGTATGGCCATTTCAGCGATGATGGATTAGAGTTTATTATAACTGAACCGATAACTCCCCGTCCATGGATTAATTATCTAACCAATGAAGATTATTGCGCAATAATTTCCCAATGTGCTGGCGGTTATTCATTTTATAAGGACTGTCGCAGTGGAAGGATTCTGCGCTGGGCTCCTGAGAACTGGCACTTCGACCGACCCGGCAGATATATTTACATAATTGATAAAGATGAAGGAAATTTCTGGAGTCCTACCTTTCAACCCGTCAGAGGAAAACCTCAATCTTATCAATGTCGGCATGGCTTGGGCTATACTGTGATTGAGAGCACATATTACGGGGTGAAAGTGGAGATTACCTATTTCGTTCCTGTCAGTGACCCTTGTGAAGTCTGGCTGGTGAAAATTTCAAATCTTTCCGGAAAGAAAAAAAATTTACAGCTCTTTCCCTATATTGAATGGCTCATCGGCGACTACCACCTGGAGTTGAGATACAGAAATATTATGAATCTCTACAATCGCATCTGGTTTGATGATTCTATGAAGGCAATACTGGCGAGGAAGACTGCAGATTGGGCGAAATTGAATATACGTCCTTTCCCCTGGCTTCTCTTCTTTGGCACAAATCTCCCCATAGAAGGTTATGCAACAAGAAAAGATATCTTCCTGGGTAAATTAAATACTGAAGAAAGTCCGGCTTTTATTATTGGTAAAGGAGATAAAGATTTTGGTTTATGTTCTGGAGAGGACGGAATTGCTGCTTTTTCCCATTTTCTGGAAATGGCGCCTGGAGAGGAAAAGGAGTTTGCTGTTTTCCTGGGACAGACAGAGAACAAGCGTGAGGTCAGAAGAATTTTAAATAAATATAGAGATATTGCCAAGTCCAAGAAAGAACTGGGGATAGTGAAAGAGTTTTGGCAAAAAAAGATACTGAACAACATTGAAGTTGAGACTCCCGACAGAGATTTTGACAATATGGTCAATTTCTGGGTAAAATATCAAATGTATATTTGTAACCTCTGGTCGCGCTCCCCCTCCTATTATCACGAAGGTTCTGGTGGTAGAGGATACCGCGATTCCTGTCAGGATGCAGAAGGGATTGTTTCCATCGACCCTGCACATAGCCTGAAGAAGATAAAGATCCTTGCTTCCCTGATTCGCCGGGACGGGTCAACTGCACCGGGTTGGTCGGACACGAAGGGTCCTGCCACCCATGAGCCTAATAAAGACCATCCCGTCTGGCTAACCTCTACCGTTTCTGCATATATAAAGGAGACTGGCGATAAAGGCATCCTTTTACAGAAAGCTAATTATCTTAAGGACCACTGGATTAAGAAAGGGACTAAGATAGACCCTGCCTGGAATAGAGGAAGCATTAGTGACGGAAAAGGCACAATCTTTGACCATTTAGAAAGGAACCTTAACTGCACTTTTGAGGATGTAGGGAGGAGAGGTTTGCCCCTTATCGGCCATGCCGACTGGAATGATGCTATTGATGCTGCCGGGATTAAAGGAAAAGGAGAGAGTGTCTGGTTGGCAATGGCTGTGGTCAGGTCGCTTAAGTTATTGGCAGAGTTGGCTGAACTTATCAATCGCCGGAAAAAAGCGAGTGAACTTCGTAAGAAAGCGGAAGTGATGACGAAGAGAATTAATAGATGGGCTTGGGAGGGAAACTGGTATGTAAGAGGATTTACAGATGATGGGACTGTTTATGGTTCTTCCAAGAACAGAGAGGGCAAAATATTCCTTAATACTCAGTCATGGGCTATTCTCTCGGGAGTGGCTGAGGCACGAGAGATTGAGGAACTAAAACAGAGTGGCGGAAAGAAGAAAGAGTCAAGGAATAGTAAACTTGCCAGAATTATGAGGTCTGTTGACAGATATTTGGACGGCGAGCATGGTATAGCCATGTTTGCCCCAGCCTACACTAAATTTAATTCTAAATTGGGCAGAATTACTATGTTTTCTCCCGGGACAAAGGAGAATGCAGCAGTATTCTGCCATACAAATACATTTCTGATTGTGGCATATTCTATGGTCGGTAGTGGGAACAAAGCGTATCAGTCGATTAAGAAGATTCTTCCCAACAGCCAGAAAGATTATAATCTATACAAAACTGAGCCATATACATTTGCAGAGTATATCATAGGTCCGGACCATCCCTATCTTTATGGTGAAGGTGCCTTCACCTGGATAACGGGCACAGCAGCATGGGCATTTCTCGCTGCCACAGAATGGATTCTGGGTGCAAGAAGAGAGTTCGAGGGTTTAAGGATTGATCCCTGCATTCCCTCCCACTGGAAGAGATATAGGATAAAGAGACCCTTCCGGGGAGCAGTTTACGATATTGAAATTGAGAATCCCCAAGGCAGAGAAAATGGGGTCAACTCTATTTTCGTTGACGGTAAAAGAATCGAAGGCAACATAATCAGGCCCCACAGCGACGGAAAAGTCCACAAGGTAAAAGTGGTAATGGGATAATAGATAGAATAAGTGGAGTGCAAAACATCCTGATGAAAGTCCCCTCTCCCTCTCGGGGAGAGGGTTAGGGTGAGGGGAGAAAATAAGATGACGAGAAGAGCGGTGTGCATGTTTTGCGTGGTGGTTTTTCTTTCATGTATTATTGGGTTTGTTGGTTGCGCAAGAAAAGTGGAGAAAGTAACAGGGATTACTGTCTGGCATTGGATGACCGATCGCCAGGATGCATTTAACCAGCTGGCAGAGATTTATGAGAAAGAGAACGGCATAAAGATAAATTTTGAACTGTACGCTCCTTCGGATGCCTATACCCAGAAGGTAATGGCATCAGCTCAGACTGATACTCTTCCCGATATATTTGGTATTCTGGGAGAGAAGAGGATTTTTGCCAGTTTTATTAAAGCAGGTCATGTGGCAGACCTGACAGAAGAGATGGATGCCGGAAATGGAAAGTGGCGGGGTGTATTTTTCAGTAAGGCTCTGGACGTGAACGGGTTCCTTCCCGGTAATCAATTTGACATAAAGCCTGGAATTTATGGAGTACCTATAGACGTCACAAATATCCAAGCCCTTTATAACAAGGCTCTTTTCAGAAAGGTGGGGCTCGATCCTGATAGACCGCCTTTCACCTGGAGGGAGTTTGTCAAAGCAGGAGAAAAGTTAAAAGCTGCCGGTATACCGGTACTCGTCAGTGGATGGGGAGAGATATGGCTAATAGACTGCTTTGCCAGTAATTACGCTTTTAATATAATGGGAAAGGAAAAAGTAATTGCCAGTATTAGAGGAGATGTTCCTTATACTGACCCGGACTGGATTCGTGTCTTTAGTATTTTCAAGGAATTGAGTGAAAAGGGATTGCTCGCTCAAGGTGTGGTCACGATGGTGAACAAGACAGCAGAGCAAATTTTCGCCAATGAACGGGCGGCTTTTGCTTTTAATGGTTCGTGGTGCGTTAATGTGTATAAAGGAATGAATCCCACTCTTGAGTATGGAGCTATCCCACCCCCTAAAATTTCCGATAAGTATCCAATGGTAATCTGGGGTGGAGCAGGGTCATCATTTATGGTTAACGCAAAATCAGAGAAGAGAGAACAGGCTGTAGGGTTCTTAAGGTGGTTAACGGCTAAGGAACAACAGGTATTTTTGGCAAAAAGCACGCAGAATTTACCGTCCAATAAGTATAGTCTAGCTGAGATCCCGCCAATTTTAGCGGAATTCGCCGACGATATGGATAGAACGACTCATCCCAGCATTCTTCCTGTGGCTGAGTTTCCCCGGGTGATTGAAAGTTTCAATAAAGGAATCCAATCAATTATTACCGGTGAAAAAACGCCCGAGCAAATAGCTAAGGAAGTGCAGAAGGTAAAAGACAGAGAGATAAAATCACAAAGGTTGGAAAGATAGATAATTTGGAGTGTAAAGCGAAAGAGGCTGTGTCGTAACCCCCTTTTGTCATTGCGAGCGACCATAGGGAGCGTGGCAATCTCGTCGATAACCATGAGATTGCTTCGTCGCTTTGCTCCTCGCAATGACATTATGACACAGCCTCGAAAGCTTTACTTATATATGTGAGGTATGGATGGTCGATAAAGAAAGGGTAAAAAACATTTTTGGAAATTATTTATTTGTCCTGCCTGCTCTGGTAATGTTTCTCATCTTCAGCGTATACCCTTTTTTCAAAGTATTTCAGTTGAGCGTCTTTCAATGGGATGGAGTTATGCCCACAATGAAATTTGTCGGGTTCTCCCATTTTAAGGATATCCTATTTCGCAATCCCATATGGTGGAAGTCCGTCTGGCATGGTGCTTACATTACTCTCCTTGCCCTTGCCTTTCAGAATTGTCTGGCTTTCGTTCTGGCTCTTCTTGTCGACAGGGGAATTAAAGGTGGAAAAATTTATAGGGTGATATTTTATTTACCCCCCATTCTCTCGGGAATCGTGGTCGGGTTAATCTGGAACTGGATATATAATGGCGATTATGGGCTTTTAAATTATGCCTTTAAGTCTTTAGGACTGGCAAGCATTCAGAGGGCTTGGCTTGCAGAACCTAAAACTGCCTTAACTTCTGTGGCAATCGCTCATATGTGGCAGGGGTTTGGTTGGGGCTTTATTATTCTCCTTGCCGGTCTGCAGAATATTCCACGGGAACTGTATGAGGCAGCGAGAGTGGACGGGGCTAATAAATGGCAAGTACTCACTCGAGTAACGGTTCCCCTTATGGTACCGGTCTTTGTTTTGGTTTCTATCCTCACTATTTTAGGTTGTATGCAGATATATGCTCTAATTGTTGCCACAACCGGGGGTGGTCCTGGGTACCATACAGAAGTGCCGGTTACGCGTATCATATCCAGCATGCTTGGTCAGTCTCAATTTGGCTATGCCTGCGCAATGGGGATTATCTTTGGTCTTATTCTTTTGACAGCTTCGATGATTCAGATTCGCATTTCCCGACGCATAAAACAGGAGTAAGAATAGTGAAAAATTCAGTGCTTTTTTACAGAATCGAAAATATTATCGGTTGGATTCGCGACCATTTCTTTCTCATACTAGTCTCTCTCAGTTGCATATTCCCGTTAGTATGGATGTTCTCTTCCGCCTTAAAAACACAGGCTACTGTCTTTTCCGATATGAGTCTTTTTCCTGCCCATCCACATTGGGATAATTTTTATTTTGCCTGGACCAAAGGTGGATTCGGCATCTATTTCTTCAATAGTATTTTTTACACGCTCACTGTAGTTATTGGAGTGGTATTTATAGCCTCTTTGGCGGCATACGCATTTGCTCGCCTGGACTTTCCCGGAAAGAATATCTTTTTTTATATGTTTCTGGCAACCTTGATGATACCCCTTCCTGGTGCATTTATTGCTTTGTATGTTCTGTTAATGAAGCTCCATCTGGTTAATACCCGTATAGGATATATTTTGATACAGATCAATGGAGGTTTAGCATTAGGTATATTTTTATTGAAGACTTTCTTTGAGAAAATGCCCAGGGACCTGGAGGATGCTGCCAGAATTGATGGCTGTGGCAAATTTGGCATTTACTGGAGGGTTGCTCTTCCTCTGGCAAAACCAGCCATAGCAGTGGTGGTAATCTTCAATGCCCTGACAGTCTGGAATGAATATCTTTTGGCTATGTTACTTTTGAGCAGTAAGTCCCTTATGCCCTTACAGAGAGGCTTGATGGTCTTTCAGGGAGCACACGTGACCCAGTATCCTCTGTTGATGGCTGGTATTACCATCACTGTTATACCAATAGTGCTAATGTACATAGTTATGCAGAAATATATTATTTCAGGAATTACTGCCGGAGCAGTCACCGGCTAATTTTTGGAGTCCTCCCGAGGAGAGGCTTGGAGTCCTCCCGAAAGGGAGGGAAGACTTTGCTTTCCGCAGCACTCCAGATTCTGGAGTTCTCCCGAAAGAGGCTGTGTCGTAAAAAATCAATTGTCATTCTTTAGTTTTGATTTTGGTTGTTACGTAGCATCGGCGAAAAATATATTGACAAAGGATTACTTGATGTTCTATAATATGGGACAGTTGTTCCATATAATAGGACAGATGAGGAGAAGATGTTCATACCGGTTAGAAGAAAAAAAATATTAGAAATTTTCTTGAAATACCCTTTCAAAGAAATACACCTTAGAGAAATTGCCCGGGTATCGAAAGTTTCATTGAACAATGTGGATAATTCGCTGCGTTTATTTATGAAAGATAATATGTTTAAAAGGCGAGACATTTCTAACATGGCCTTTTTTAGACCTAATTTGGAAAACGAAGCTCTTCTAAAAATATTTGAATTCTTAGAGCTTGAGAAGAAAAGGGAATTCTATGATAAAAATAAAAAGATAGCTAGATTATTGCAGGAATATACACAAGATATAATAGATTTATCAAACAAGAGAATTCAGTTAGTAATTCTTTTCGGATCGGTGGCAAGGGGCGAATGGACCAAAGGTAGCGATATAGATATCCTGGTAGTTGTTTCAGAAAAAGATAAAGATGTAATAGCAGCATTGAATAAAGCTAAAATAAATGTAAGTCCACTATTAGAGATAAGCCCGATAAGTACTACAACTGAAAAATTTATAGAAGGCTTTAGAAAGAAGACTGAATTTTACGATGAACTTTGGAAAGACAGAGTAGTTCTATACAATGAATTTTTGTTTTGGCAGATGATTAAAGAGGGAGGCAGACCATATGCCTAAAGCTGTTGAGATAGCTTTACGGGAATGCTTTCATCCAAAAGAAGGTAAGCCCGATCTTCGTAAGATACCTGTGAATATTGAAAGGGCGAAACAGCATATTGATAAAGCACATAGTAATTTACGTGCCATGAAAATAATGTTTGATAATAATTTATTTGATTGGGCAATTAATTGTGGATACTATGCTATGTATCATGCAGTATTAGCATCGTTATTTAGAATAGGTATCCGAGCCACAGCCCATTATTGTGCTATAGCAGCCTTTAAAAAATTCTATGTTGAGCGCGGTAAAGTAAAACCAGAATATATCATCTATATTAAAAAGGCAAAGCAGCTCGAGCAAAAGTATGCAAAAACTTTAGAGAAAGCTCAAGAAAACAGAGTTATCGAACAATATGGTGTTGAGATTCTTAGTAATGACGATGCTGAATGGATTATAGAAGACGCAAAGGATTTTGTTCTTAAAATAGAAGAAGTATTAGCCGAATAGGAGTGTCCCGACGAGTCGGGACTAGGGTATCCCGATTTATCGGGACGCTTTACACTCTAAGGAAGTGAAACTTTCGTTTCACACTCCATGAAATGAAAAGAAAAATGACACCGATAAATAAAATTTCAAAAAAGAAAGATATTGTCGTGTTCATTGTTCGGCGAGATACAGAATGTTCTGATTGTAATGAAGAATTGGGAAGTGGTAGCTTCATATATTTAGAGAATAAACGACCTTTATGCCTTTTCTGCGCTGACCTTGACTATCTGGATTATCTTCCTTCTGGTAACGCTGCTTTGACCCGGCGTGCCATAAAACATTCTAAGATCTACGCTGTGGTAGTCCAATGGAGTCGTACACGTAAACGCTACGAACGGCAAGGTATTTTGGCAGAACCGAAAGCAATTCAACAGGCAGAAGAAGAGTGCTTGGCGGATGCTGAATTCAGGGAATTGCACCGTAGGCGAGAACAGTGGAAACGCATAGAATTAGACCAGAAGTATGTAAAAGAGTTTGTAGGTGAAATACGAAAGCTTTTCCCAAACTGCCCAGATTCAGAAGAAGTTAGAATCGCCGAACATGCGTGTGGAAAATATAGCGGTCGCGTTGGGCGATCCGCAGCGGCAAAAGATTTTGACCCACAAGCCATTACCCTTGCTGTACAAGCCCATATACGTCACGTTTACACTAACTACCATGATCTTTTGATGACAGGTTGGGAACGAATTTATGCTCGAGCAGAAGTTTGTGACAAAGTAGAAAAGATTCTCACTTGCTGGCGAGGGGTATAGATGGCATTAAATGTCACTATAGTAACGAAAATTACCTTTTATGGCAATTTATTGTCACTGGGATGACAAACTAAAGGGAACCTGTTTATCTTTTTCGACAAGTTTGTGAGTAGTGATAATATGGTTCATTGAATTAATTAGGAGGTTCAGCAATGATAAGACGCAGAGAGATAGAAGATATAATAAGGCGGCACAAGAAAGAATTGAAACAAAGATTTAAACTGAAAGAGATAGGGATTTTTGGCTCGTTTGTAAGAGGCGAACAGAAAAAAAGGAGTGATATTGATATTCTTGTAGAGTTGGAAGAGCCTATAAGCCTTCTTGAATTTGTAGCGTTAGAGAGACATTTAAGCAAACTTATAGGAGAAAAAGTTGACCTGGTTATGAAAACTGCATTAAAACCAAGAATAGGAAAGCATATTCTAAAAGAGGTAATGTACATATGAAAAATCGAGAATATGGAGATTATATTGAGGATATCTTAGATTCCATAACTGCTATCAAAGAATTTGTAAAGGGGATGGATTTTGGAGATTTTAGAAAAGACAGGAAGACAATCTACGCTGTAGTAAGGGGCATTGAGATTATTGGTGAGGCTACAAAGCATATTCCTGTATCAATCAGAAATAAATATCCGAAGATTCCCTGGAAGGATATGGCTGGAATGAGAGATAAGGTTATTCACGAGTATTTTGGAGTTGATTTAACGGTATTATGGGAGACCGCAATCCGCCATCTTCCCGAAGTTAAACCTTTGATTCAAAATCTTCTGAACGATATGGAAAAATGAAGCGAGAAAGCCTTAGTAATATGAGAAAAATTCTAATTTTTGTTTTATTATCAAACAAAAAGAGTGTCAAGCGAAAGCTTGACCCGACTAGGTGAAACTATCATTTCACACTCCAAATTCTAATTGGAGTGTCAAGCGAAAGCTTGGCCCAAGGAGGTATACAATATTGATTAAAAAGGTAGTTGTTTTAGAGTTTTTGTTTTTGGTGCTGTTTTTTTGTATGTCGGGTTGCGTCCACTCTGAGTCTAACTTTTCCCTATTCGACCCGGGCGAGGAGAAAATTGTCAATTATGAGAAGTATGGAGATTTTTCAGGCGTGGGTACAAAGGATTATAAGTACATCGTCAAAGACCAAAAAGGACTGGCAAAAGCAGCGGGAGAAGGAATATATCCCAATACTGAGAGCGTGCTCAAGGACCCTGCCTATCAATCGCTCAAGTCTGCCGGGAAATTGGAAGGCGACATCTGGTCATTTGTGGAGACAGAGAATTACCAGGCGAACTTTTTCAAATGGGCAACTACTGAAGAGACAAAGATACCGGGACTGAAGCTCTATTTTACTGGCTTAGCTCTGGAAAAGGCTGGTCTTTTTGCGCATGCAATAAAAGCCTATTATGCTCTGGTGGTAAATTTTCCTAAGACGATGGATTGGACTTTCTTTCATACCCCCTGGTATCCTGCAAGAGTGGCTATAGATAAGATTATTGTCATCTGTCGCAACCACCCGGAACTGGGAATGAAATTAGTCGATGCCAAAATTGGGATAGAGAACGGTTATGATAATGACCCTAATAACGATGTATTCATTGTAAATCCTGGAAGTATAGTCTCCTGCCCGCCAGATGAAGTTAGAGAGAAAAGGGCTGACCTAAGCAAACTGAAAATTATGAGGACAATGTGGAAAGGTCGTGTGCAATTAGTGCAATTTGAGAATCGCCACTGGCAGATGCTTGTGGATGGCAAGCCCTTTATTATTAAAAGTGTCGCTTATACGCCAAATAAAGTGGGACTGACACCAGATAATGGTTCTCTGACTGTTTACAAGGACTGGATGGTAGCCGACTTTGATAATAATAGAAAGGTAGACGGACCTCTTGACGCCTGGGTGGACAAAAATAGAAATAATCAGCAGGACGTCGATGAGCCGGCGGTGGGAGACTTTGAGTTGATGAAGGAGATGGGGGTTAATGTAATCAGGCTCTACCATCATAGTTACAATAAGGATTTGCTCAAAAGTCTTTATGAAAATTATGGCATTATGGTTATGATGGGAGACTATCTGGGGGCATATGCTGTGGGTTCGGGAGCCGCCTGGAATGTGGGCACTGATTACACTGATCTGGAGCACCAGAGGAATATGATAAATAGTATTAAAGAAATGGTGATGGAATATAAGGACGAGCCTTACATCTTAATGTGGGTTTTAGGGAATGAGAATAATTATGGCGTTGCCAATAATGCCAATGTGGAGCCTATAACATATTATAGATTTGCCAATCATGTGGCTAAATGGATTAAATCTGTTGACCCCAACCACCCTGTGGCAATCTGCAACGGGGATGTTCTCTTTCTGGATATTTTCGCAAAGTACTGCCCGGATATTGATATCTACGGGACCAATAGCTACCGGGGCAAGGATGGATTCGGCAAGAGCTTCTGGGGAAGCGTCAAAGAAGAGTGTGATAAGCCGGTTATGATTACCGAGTATGGCTGCCCTGCTTATGCTGAAGGGAAGAGTCAGGAAGTGGCTGAACAGGCACAGGCGGAATACCACAAAGGCTGCTGGGAAGACATTGTATTCAACAGTGCCGGCCTGGGGATAGGCAATAGTATTGGCGGAGTTGCTTTTGAGTGGTCGGATGAGTGGTGGAAGGATGGCAATGCCTGGGAAGCGGGAAAACAGGGGACAAGAGGCCAATTCAAAGGTCCTTTCCTTGACGGCTGGCTTTATGAAGAGTGGCTGGGAATATGCAGCCAGGGAGATGGGACTCAGAGTCCATTCCTGCGCCATCTCCGTCAAGTCTACTACCTCTACCAAGAACTATGGAAAAAGTGACAGGTACATTTTTAGAAATTTTACAGATATTTTAGAAAAGGTGACAGGTACATTTTTCTGGCGAAAAAGGGGACAGGTGTACTAGCTCAATAATTCGGTAACTTTTTGGAGCTTATC
>CAYOFG010000028.1:0-18887 GCA_964403285.1 uncultured Clostridia bacterium
TAGTGGAGCAGAAGCCAACGAATGCGCGATAAAACTTGCCAGGAAGTACGGTCATCTGCAAGAAGGGAAAAAGGAGAATAGACACAAAATTATTGTTTTTGAAAACTCTTTCCATGGGAGAACGCTGGCTACCCTCTCGGCCACCAGGCAGAAAAAGTTTCAGAAGGGTTTTGCTCCTCTATTATCTGGATTTAAGCAGGCAAAATTTAATGAGCTTTCTACAGTGGAGAGGGCGATTGATAATAATACTTGCGCGATAATGGTGGAACCGGTTCAGGGAGAGGGGGGTGTTCGGGTTGCTACCGGAGAGTTTCTCAAAGGGTTGCGCAGGATATGTAATAAATTTGGACTCCTTTTAATTCTTGACGAGATCCAGTCAGGGATGGGTCGGACAGGAAAAATCTTTGCATATCAACATTATGGTATAACTCCTGACATCCTGACTCTGGCTAAGGGAGTAGGTGGCGGATTGCCCCTGGGGGCAACCATTGCCAAGGATAGAATAGCTAAGCTTTTCGCATATGGTAACCATGGCTCAACCTTTGGAGGCAATCCCGTCTCCGTCGCTGCAGGACTGGCAGCAGTGAAACTACTGAATGGTAAGTTGTTGAACAATGTGAAAGTGACTGGCAGCTATTTCATTAAGCGCCTGAATCGATTAAAATCTAAATATCCGAAGAAGATTAAGCAAGTGCGGGGATTGGGCTTAATGGTGGGGATGGAGTTAAAAGGGGAAGGAGAGAAGATTGTAAAGAAGTGTTTTGAGCAAGGAATCCTTATCAATTGTACTCAGGAGAGGGTTCTGAGATTTTTGCCTCCCTTTATAATTGGTAATGGAGATATAGATATATTAGTAAACACCTTAGATAAAATTTTTACAAAATAGGGACAGCGACCATTTTTCAGTAAGGCTGATTCACAAAAGATAGTTTTTCCTCGCTGGAGGAATTTCTTAACGCCAAAAAACTTCGGACTTTGCAGGGCGCAAATCGAAACTCCTCCTCTGATGGATCGGAGTCGTCAGACACCGATTTGCTTCTGTAGCGAAATAGTTGTCCTCGTTTTTTGGCTAAAATTCCTTAAAACTCTTCAAAACTATCTTTTGCTCAGATATTTAGGTTTGGTATAGTGGAAGGAATGCGGAAGGGATGACAAAAGGTTGTTTTTCTCTCTCCCCGTTGGGGGAGAGGGTGAGGGGTACAGGCAGATTCACATAAGGAGGGGTGATGGAAAAAGTAAGCAGGGTTGTTTTAGCCTATTCAGGAGGGCTGGACACTTCCATAATAATTCACTGGCTGAAGCAAAACTACGGTTGCCAGGTGGTTGCCTTTGCTGCGGATGTGGGTCAGTTTGACCTTGCCGAGAAGAGTACGCACACAGTTTCAGATTTGAAACGGAAAGCAATAAATGCTGGCGCTTCCAAGGTCTGCGTCCAGGATTTGAAAAGAGAATTTGTTCGGGATTATGTGTTTCCCACGCTTCAGGCAAATGCTGTTTACGAAGGCAAATATCTTCTTTCTGCAGCGCTTTCCCGGCCACTCATTGCCAAAAAATTAGTGGAGATTGCCAAAAGAGAGAAGGCAGACGCAGTGGCCCATGGATGCACAGGAAAAGGAAACGACCAGGTGAGATTTGAGTTAACTTTTAAGGCGTTGAATCCTAAATTGAAGATATTGGCTCCCTTGAGAGAATGGGAGATGGTATCTCGTCAAGAAGAGATTGAATATGCTAGAAGGTATAAGATTCCCGTCTTTGCGGGCAAAGAGAAACCCTATAGCATTGACAGGAATCTTTGGGGAGTCTGCATTGAATGCGGACCGTTGGAGGACCCCTGGAAGGAGCCTCCAGAGGACGCATATCAGATAACTACTCCCCCGGAAAAGGCATCTTCTAAGCCAGTCTATTTAGATATATATTTTGAACAAGGGATTCCCACTAAGATAGATGGAAAGTTTTTGTCGCCAGTGGAATTAATCAAAAAACTGAATAGAATTGGTGGAGCTTATGGGATTGGTCGCATCGACCTGGTGGAGAATAGAGTAGTGGGAATCAAGTCCAGAGAAATTTACGAAGCTCCCGCAGCAACAATTCTATATCTAGCGCATCGGGAATTAGAGAGTTTAACCCTCGATAAGGATACTTTTCATTATAAGGAATTTATTGGACCCCGGTATGCAGAACTGGTCTATTGTGGACTCTGGGAATCAGCACTCAAGAAGACAATAGATGCCTTTGTTTCCGAAACGCAAAAGAAGGTTACGGGAACTGTCAGAATGAAGCTGTACAAAGGAAATCTGTGGGTTGTAGGCAGAAAATCTCCTTATTCTCTCTATGAGAAGAGACTGGCTACCTATGGAGCTGAAGATAAATTTAACCGCACTTCTGCCAAAGGATTTATTGACCTCATGGGATTGCCTCTGGAATTGAAAGCTTTGATAGATAGAAAGGAGTAGCGAAACTTGTTTCGCGATTAGTTATCGCACCGCAAGCGGTGCTACTCCAGTTATTTGGAGTAGCGAGACTTGTTTCGCGTAAATAAATGATTACCGATAAGCATCGTCCACCACATATTTATCTTGATAATACTAATTATTTCATTACAATTGGGACATTTAGGAAGAGTAGATTA
The DNA here is from genome assembly GCA_964403285.1 of uncultured Clostridia bacterium. Taxonomy (GTDB): domain Bacteria; phylum UBA6262; class WVXT01; order WVXT01; family WVXT01; genus WVXT01. Next base: position 2,630 of record CAYOFG010000028.1, read on the forward strand.
TTTAACAACGATATAAAAAAGCAATTTATCAAATCTGCTTTAGATTCTGCAATTAAGAAATTTGGATATATTTTGCACGCATGGGTCATTTTAGACAATCATTTTCACATTTTAATTAAAGCACTTAGGGGAGAACTTCTACCTCGCTTTATAGGGTCGGTGACCGGAAAAAGTGCCATAGAGCTTAACAAGTTGGACAAGATATCCGGAAGGCAATGCTGGTACCAATATTGGGATCGATGCATTCGTAACGAGGCCGATTTTTGGAGAAGGATGAATTATACTCATTATAATCCTGTAAAACATAGTTATGTGTCTCTAATGGGAGAGTATCTCTTTTCCAGTTATAGGGATTATCTTGGTGAGCAAGGGCAGCGGTGGATAGATAATTGCTTTGAGAAATATTCCGTAATAGATTTTACTATGAAAGAAGATGGGTTTTGAACGCAGAGCTGGAGTAGCGAGACTTGTCTCGCGATTAGTTAGCGCACCGCAAGCGGTGCTACTCCAATTATAGGAGGATTTATGAAAAATAAGAAATCAAAAGAGATTGATACTTCTGGTTTCATAGCTTCCATATCTTTCGACAGGAGACTGGCACCTTACGATATTGCGGGAAGCATTGCCCATTGTAAGATGCTGGTGAAGTGTAAAATTATCTCTAAAAGCGAAGGAGACAAGATTTTTAAAGGATTGAGGGAAATCGAAGAGGAGATTACTGAGGGAAAATTTAGATTTCTTCCTCAAGACGAAGATATCCATATGGCTATTGAGAGGAGATTGATGGAGAAGACAGGAGAGTCAGGAGGCAGACTGCACACTGCCAGGAGCCGTAATGACCAGATTTCTCTCGATATGCGAATGTATTTAAAAGACGAAATAAAGAAAATTTCTACGCTTATAGAAAATCTGCAGGATTCTATAGTGAAATTGTCGGAAAAGAATACGGAAGTAATAATGCCGGGATTTACTCATCTGCAACATGCTCAGCCGGTCCTTTTTTCGCACCATTTAATGGCGTACTTCTCTATGCTCAAACGAGACAGGGAGAGATTTGCAGAATGCTTCAACAGAACGAACGTGTTGCCTTTGGGCGCGGGAGCTTTAGCAGGCACAAGTTTTTCCATTGACAGGGAGTTTGTTTCCCGGCAATTGGGATTTTCCTCAGTTAGCGAGAATAGTATTGATACTGTTTCCGACCGCGATTTTGTAATTGAGTTTTTGTCAGCGGGGGCGATGCTGATGATGCATCTTTCCCGGCTGGCAGAGGAATTGGTTATCTGGTCATCGGCAGAATTCTCTTTTATTGAGATGGATGAAGATTTCTGCACCGGTTCTTCTATTATGCCCCAGAAAAAGAATCCCGACGTTGCTGAACTCATCAGGGGGAAGACCGGCAGGATTTACGGAAATCTCCAGTCCCTGCTTACAGTAATGAAGGGACTTCCTCTCTCTTATAATCGGGATATGCAGGAAGATAAAGAGAGATTATTTGATACTGTGGATACTGTGAAAAATGTCCTGCAAGTTTTATCGCCACTTATATCGTCGCTCAAATTGAATCGAGAAAAGATGCTTTCGCTAACTAAAAAAGGATATTTGAATGCCACCGATGCAGCCGATTATTTGGTCAAAAAGGGAGTTCCCTTCCGAAAGGCTCATCAGCTTATAAAAGATATAGTCCTCTACTCTATGAGAAGGGGTAAGGCTCTGGAGGAGTTAAATGTTAAGGAATTGAAAGTCTTTTCGCCTCTATTTTCTAATGATTTTTTTGATGCTATTGATATAAAAAGGTGTGTGGAATCCCGCAAGTCACAGGGAGGAACCGCTCCCGAGGAAGTAAAAGACCAGATTAGAAAGTCAAAAATTAAGGAAAAATAAGATGAGACATTTTAGTTACTGGAATGGGCATCTCTACTGTGAGGGAGTCTCTGTAGAGAAGATAGCCAGGGAAGTGGGGACGCCTTTTTATCTCTATAGTCACCGGATTCTTCTGGAGAATTACCGAAGTTTCCACAGTGGACTGGGAAAGATAAGACACCTCATATGTTATGCATTCAAGGCAAATTCCAACGCTACTCTATGCAAAATTTTAGCTGATGCTGGTAGTGGGGCTGATGTGGCTTCATTAGGAGAACTCAAGCAAGCTCTGGAACTGGGACTTCCTGGACGGAAGATTATCCTCAACGGAAATGGCAAGACAGTAGAAGAGATGGAGTTAGCTATTAAGTCGGATATTTTAATGATTAATGTAGACTCATTCGAGGAATTGGCTCTGCTTAACCGGGTTGCTGTGAGATTGGGGAAAAAAGCGAGAATTGCGCTGAGGATAAATCCTGATATTGAACCACACACGCATCCCTATATCGCCACCGGAGTGAAGAAGGGCAAGTTTGGTTTTGAACTGGCCAGGGCAATTGAAGGCTATAGACTGGCGAAGAGGATGGGAAATCTAGAAATCTGTGGCATCCATATGCACATTGGCTCCCAGGTTACAACGATAGAGCCTTTTATCAGAGGGCTGAAAAAGCTCATCACTGTTTCCGATAATCTGAAAAAGATCGGAATAAATCTTGACTACGTTAATGTGGGAGGAGGTTTGGGTATAACTTATTGGAATGAGAGACCGCCTACCCCTGCCAGTTATGCTCGTGCCTTGATACCTCTAATTAAAAAGATTACTTCCCGGGGAATCTTTGAACCGGGAAGAGCTATAGTGGGCAATGCAGGGATTCTGGTAACCAAAATTCTTTATATAAAGGAGATGTTTTCTAAAAAATTTGTTGTCGTTGACGCAGGAATGTCCGATTTTATCAGGCCGACTCTGTATAATGCTTACCATGAGATAAAGCCAGTTCAACTCGAGGAAGTGGCAAAAGGGAGATTACAACTGGAAAGGCCTTCCCTTTGGCCTATGGGTACCAGAAAGGTAATGGTGACTGATATAGTAGGTCCCATTTGTGAGTCGGGTGATTTTTTTGCTAAAGATAGGAGTCTGCCTAAAGTATCTGCAGGAGACCTTTTAGCGGTATTCTGTGCTGGCGCTTACGGATTCACTATGTCTTCTAATTACAATTCTCGTCGTCGACCTGCTGAGGTGCTGGTCAGAAAAGAAAGGTATAGTATCGTACGGGAACGAGAGACTTTTCAGGATTTAATTAAAGGGATGTAGAATAAGGAGTAGTCCCGATGAATCGGGACGTCATAATCGCGAAGCTTTGCTTCGCTACTCCAGGTAAAGCTATGAAGAAGGGATGGCATTGAGAAAACATCTAATCACTTTTACCAAGATGGAAAGCGGGGGCAACGATTTCATAATTATTGATAACAGGAAGAAAATGCTCCCTCGCGCTCTCTCCCGGCTTGCGGTTAATCTCTGCCGGAGGCGTTCTTCAATTGGCGCTGATGGGTTGATTCTTCTGGAGAAAGCAGAGAAGGCCGATTACAGAATGCGAATTTTCAATCCCGACGGCAGCGAGCCGGAAATGTGTGGTAATGGAGCCAGATGCCTTGCCCAGTTCGCATTTATTAAGGGAATTGCTTCTGCAGAAGCAGTCATAGAGACCAGAGCGGGGAATGTAAAGGCGCAAGTTAAAAGGAAAAAGGTAAGGGTGAAATTAGGCAGTCCCTCGGGTATGGATTTGAATTTTAAGATTTCCCTTAAGCCGGGCATCTCTCAAAAAGTTAACTTTATTAACACCGGCGTTCCCCACGTTGTAGTCTTTGTTTCTGCTCTAAGTAAGGTTGATGTGAAGAATCTGGGACGGGCGATTCGTTACCATAAAAGATTTGCGCCTTCCGGGGCGAATGTAGATTTTGTTACCTTGCAAGGTAAAAACTCGCTCTATATCAGGACGTATGAAAGAGGAGTAGAAGATGAGACTCTTGCCTGTGGCACGGGTGCTGTTGCTTCGGCTTTGATTTCGGGCTTGCAGGGAAAAGTATCTTCTCCAGTGGAAGTTCATACTCGAGGCGGGGAGGTCTTGAAGGTAGAATATATAATAGAAAAAGATAGAAAAGGAATAGAAAAGTTCAAAGGCGTTTGGCTTGAAGGCGAAGTCAGAGTAGTCTATGAGGGACAAGTAGAGGTTTGAGAGCTGGCAGAGAGGAGGTGGAGAATGTTTTCAGGTTCTTTTGTGGCACTGGTAACGCCGTTCAAAAATAATCGGGTTGATATAGATAAACTAAAAGAATTAGTAGAGTTTCATATTAAGAAGGGAACATCAGGTATTGCTCCCTGTGGAACCACGGGGGAATCGGCAACTCTTTCGCATGAGGAACACAGAGTAGTCATTGAGACTGTGATTAAGGCAGTCAATGGGCGTATAAAAGTTATTGCCGGCACCGGTTCCAATAATACAAACGAGGCAGTTGAATTGACCCAATTTGCTAAGAAAGTGGGAGCCGATGGATGTCTGGTTATTACACCGTATTACAATAAGCCAACCCAGAATGGTCTCTATTTACATTTTGAAAAGATTGCCGAAACTGTAGATATTCCTATTGTTATGTATAATGTGCCGGGACGAACTGGCGTCAATATGCTCCCCTCCACTGTGGCTAAATTGGCAAAGATTAAGAATATTATAGGAGAGAAAGAAGCTAGCGGCGATATTACTCAGATAAGTGAGATTGCTAGAGAGTGTGGAGGGGAATTCGATCTCCTTTCCGGAGACGACGCTATGACTTTTCCCATATTAGCTGTTGGCGGCAAAGGGGTAATTTCTGTAGCCGCCAATATTGTACCTGCGGAGGTGGCGGAACTTGTAGACGCCTTTAATAAAGGTGACGTTAATAAATCCCGGGAGATGCATTTGAAAATGCTCCCCCTGTTTGCGGCTATGTTTTATGAGACAAACCCCATTCCCGTGAAGACATCGATGAGTCTTATGGGAATGATTTCTGATGAGATCAGGTTACCTCTATGTAAAATGTCTGATGAAAATTTAAAGAAATTAAAAACCACACTGAAAGAGTATAAACTTATCTGAAGAAAAGGAGTCAGAGTCATTTTTTGCTATAGGTCGGTCGCCCTTTAGGGTGACGGCATCGGCACTCTAAAGAGTGCCCGACCAAGGCAGGATTTTTGAACGATAGATTTCGGGGGGTATTATGGTTAAAGTAATTGTTTGCGGTGCTTGTGGCAGGATGGGTAGGAAGATTGCCGATATTCTCAGCCAGGATGAAGAGACACAACTGGTGGGAGCGATTGAGGCAAAAGCCCACAAGGCTTTAGGAACTGAAGTCATACCAAAAGTTAAAGTGACTGATAATCTGGAAAAAATTATTGATAGAGCAGAAGTAGTTATCGACTTTACAAATCCACAGGTGAGTTTAGAAAATTTAGAAGTGGCAGCAAAGTTTAAAAAAGCTATGGTCATAGGCACTACGGGCCACACGGAACAAGAGAAGAAATTAGTGGTAGAAAAAGCAAAAATAATTCCTCTTCTTATGGCTCCCAATATGAGCCTGGGAGTAAATCTTCTATTTAAAGTGGTTGCTGGTGTGGCAAAGGTCCTTAAAGGGTATGATGTGGAGATTATTGAAGCTCACCATAATCGGAAAGAGGATGCCCCTTCGGGAACAGCAGCGAAATTGGAAGAGACTATTGCTCAAGCACTAAACTTAAATCCTAAGGAAGTAGGAGTTTATGGGCGGAAGGGAATGGTCGGGTCACGAAAGCCACAAGAGATAGGAGTCCATTCTGTGAGGGCTGGAGATATTGTGGGTGAACATACTGTTATTTTTGCTGGAACGGGTGAGAGGCTGGAGTTGACCCATCGGGCGCACAGCCGGGATTGCTTTGCCCGGGGAGCGGTAGAGGCTGCAAAATGGATTGTTAAGCAACCGCCAGGATTTTACAATATGCAGGACTTCCTGGGTTTGAGAGGAAGTAAGTAATGAAATTCGATTATTCCGATAGGTTATCGCAGTTGCCTCCCTATGTTTTTGTGGAGATTGACCGAAAGAAAAAAGAGGCTATACGACAGGGAATAGATATCATAGATTTTGGTGTAGGTGATCCTGACTTACCTACGCCTCAACATATCAGAGATGCTATGAAGAGGGCTATAGAAGAGCCCAAATACCATAAATATCCTTTTGGGCCGGGACTGTTGGAATTTCGGAAAGCGATTAGGCGCTGGTACAAAGTCCGTTTTGGCGTAGAACTGGATGCGGAGAGTGAAATACACGCTCTAATCGGTTCCAAAGAAGGAATTGGGCACATTCACCTAGCATTTGTTAATCCAGGCGACGTAGTTCTATGTCCGGAGCCAGCATACCCTGTTTATAATATCGGGACAATCTATGCCGGTGGCACATCTTACTTTATGCCCTTATTGGAAGAAAACGATTTTCTCCCGGATCTGGACTCAATTCCCGAAAAAATAAAAGCAAAGGCTAAGATGATTTTTGTCAATTATCCGAACAATCCCACAGCAGGATGTGCCAATAGAGATTTTTTCCGAAGAGTAATTGAATTTGGAAAAAAACACAATATTATTGTCATAAGTGATGCGGCTTATTCAGAGATATATTATGAGGGAAAGAAGCCCATAAGTTTACTGGAACTACCGGGCGCAAAAGAAGTGGCCATTGAATTCCATTCTCTATCCAAAGCTTATAATATGACAGGTTGGCGGATTGGCTGGGCTTGCGGGAACCGGGATATACTCAAAGGTCTATCTACGGTAAAGGAGAATATCGATTCTGGTGTTTTCGGTGCTATTCAGGCGGCGTCGATTGAGGCATTGAATGGCTCCCAGGACTGCGTGGATGAGGTGCGCCGTATATATCAAAGGCGACGCGACCTGCTGATTGAAGGATTAGGGAAAAATGGCTGGAAAGTCAAAAGCCCGCAGGCAACATTCTATATCTGGGCAAAAGTTCCTAAAGGGTATTCTTCGCTCCAGACTGTGGAGAAACTTTTAGAAGAAGCAGGTATACTTTCTACTCCTGGCAATGCACTTGGCCCTTCCGGAGAGGGATATGTCCGCTTTTCTCTAACGGTGGATGAGAAGAGGATAAAAGAGGCAGTGGAGAAGTTAAGAAGAATTAAATGGTAAGACAAGATATTTATATTGGTCTTGGCTCCAATCTTGGAGACAGATTAGCAAATATAAGAAAAGCAATTGAATTAATGAAAAAAGAAAGGATAGAAGTTATAGACGAGTCCTCTATATATGAGACAGAGCCGGTGGGGTACAGAGAACAGGGTTGGTTCTTGAATTCTGTGGTGAAGGGGCGGACAGAACTCTCTCCCGAAAGATTGTGGGAAACGCTGGAGAAGATAGAAAAGTCTATGGGGAGGGGGAGGGAGATAAAATGGGGACCGAGAATAATCGATTTAGATATCCTCTTTTATGGAAATAAAGTCTTAAACGGTAAAAAGTTACAGATTCCCCATTTGGAATTACATAAAAGGAAATTTGTTTTGGTTCCTCTTGAAGAGATCGCTCCTCAATTGGTTCACCCGGTTCTCAAGAAGGCGATTTCCCAGTTATTGAGAGACTTAAAAGATGGTTCGCAGGTGAAAGTTTTGCGGAGACTTGATTCATCTGAGCCGGGGCCATCCAGTGTTTGCAACTCCAATTCGTCAGGCGGGATTAATAAGAGACAAATTGAATAGAATGATGAAAGTAGTCAGGAAAGTTTCCATAATGCAAAAGGTTAGTGATAAGTTAAGGAAAGAAGGCAAGTCGCTCGGTTTCGTTCCCACAATGGGAGCACTCCATCAGGGCCACCTTTCCCTGATGGAAAAGGCAAAGAAGGAAAATGACATCCTGATTATAAGTATATTTGTTAATCCTACCCAATTCGGCCCGGGAGAAGATTACAGGAGGTATCCCCGTCCTTTCGAAAAAGATAGATCGCTTGCCCAGAGAGAAGGTGTGGACATAATTTTCTATCCTACTGTTGCCGAAATGTATAGGAAAGAGTATTCTACCAATGTGGAAGTAGAGAAATTATCCAGAGGGCTTTGCGGGTCGTTCCGGCCAGGACATTTCAGGGGTGTAGCCTCAGTGGTCTGTAAACTATTCAATATCGTAAAACCTCACGTTGCCTATTTTGGACAGAAGGATTATCAGCAGCTAAGGATTATAAAGAGAATGGTTGAAGACTTAAATATGGAAGTCGAAATCAGGGAATGCGCCATTGTTCGTGAGCCGGATGGATTAGCCATAAGTTCTCGCAATTCTTATCTCTCTTCCCAAGAGAAGGAAGAAGCTCTCTCATTGTATAGAGCGCTGAAGTGTGCGAAATCGTTAATAAAAGCGGGAAGCTCCGTTTCTGATGTAATTTCTGAAATGGAGAAAATTGTTAAAAAGGAACGTCACGCTAAGATAGACTATATAGAAATTGTTGACCCTCTCACCCTGGAAGAGGTGAAGACAATAAAGCCAGGGAAGAGAGTTCTGGTTGCTCTGGCTGTCTGGATTGGCAGCACCAGATTGATAGATAATATGCTCGTTAAAAGAGAGTAGTTTGAAAAGATAAATGGTTTTGGAGTCCTCCCGAAAGGGAGGGTTAGTAAATAGAAACCGCCGATGAATCGGGAGTAAAGGAAGGCAAAGCTTGCGCTTTGCTGCTACAAAGGATAAGAAGTGAAAAGCAGAGAAGGGATTTTAAGAGAAATAGAAGAGTTGAAACGTAAACGAAATGGAATCATTCTCGCCCATAATTATCAGATAGGAGAGATTCAGGATATTGCTGATTTCGTTGGCGATTCCCTGGAACTGAGCAGGAAAGCAGCTGCCACTGACGCAGACACTATAGTTTTTTGTGGTGTTTTGTTTATGGCTGAAACAGCAGCCATTCTTTCCCCAGAGAAGAGTGTTCTTCTCCCCGATTTAAGAGCAGGATGCCCCCTGGCTGATATGATTTCCCGAGAAGCGCTGAAAATGTTAAGGGAGGACCATCCTGGCGCGCCAGTGGTCACTTATGTCAACTCTTCAGCAGAAGTGAAGGCAGAAAGTGATATCTGTTGCACTTCGGCCAATGCAGTGAAAGTGGTCAATTCTCTTCCTCAGGAAAAGGTAATTTTTGTCCCTGATAGAAATCTTTGTAGATGGGTAAGTCACTCTACTAGTAAAGAACTTATCTCTTGGGAAGGATTTTGTCCTACGCATGAGGTATTGAGGAAGGAGGATGTCCTTAAGGTAAAGAAGGCTCATCCACAGGCAAAGTTTGTTGCCCATCCTGAGTGTCTGGAGGAAGTATTAGATTTGGCTGACCAGGTTGCCTCTACCAGTGGAATACTAAGTTTTGCCCGAGAAACTCCTGCTAAAGAATTAATAATCGGCACGGAAAACGGTATGTTATACCGTCTGAGAAAGGAGAACCCGGATAAGAAGTTCTATCCTGCCAGCGAAAAGATGGTATGTCGCAATATGAAATACCACACGTTGGAGAAAGTTCGCGATTCGCTTAAAGATATGGTTCATCTTATTAAAGTGCCTGAAGAAATTAGAGCAAAGGCTTATCAGAGCATAAGCAGGATGTTGGACCTGAAGGTTGGTAGTAAAGATTGACTTTTTGAAGAGGATTTGAAAGATAGCTTGTTCATCGCTATGGAATTTTTTGACGCCAAAAAATTTCGGACTCTGCAGGGCGCAAATCAAAACTCTCCCCGACAAGTCGGGGATCAGACAATGATTTGCTTGAGTGATAGTGGGTCGTCCTCATTTTTTGGCTAAAATTCCAGAAGCTTTTCACAAACTATCCTTCAAATCCCTGGACTCTGCTTTATGAATAGTGTTAGAGATTTTATTATTGTAGTTTAGAGGAGAGTTGTGGAAACAAAGACTGATTTTTTAGTGATAGGAAGCGGCGTAGCCGGCTTGAGCTTTGCCCTCAGAGTTTCCACATGGGGAAAAGTGGCAGTGGTAACCAAGAAGGAGATTGAGGAGTCAAACACAAAGTATGCTCAAGGAGGAATAGCTTCGGTATGGAGTCAGGAAGACTCATTTGATGCGCACATTCAGGACACCCTGGTTGCCGGGGATGGTCTTTGCCATCCCGATGTAGTGGAGATGGTGGTCAAAAATGGCCCGGACAGAATTAGAGATTTGGTTAATTGGGGAGTAAATTTTACTTTATGGGAGAAAGATAAGACCAAATATGACCTTGCTCGTGAAGGAGGCCATTCCAAAAGAAGAATAATCCATGCTGCCGACCTGACGGGGGAAGAGGTAGAAAAGACTCTGGTCCAGCGAGTTAAGAGAAACAGTAACATAACCACGTACGAAAACTTGATTGCAGTAAACCTTATTGTGAGAGAAGGAGAATGCCGGGGAGCTTATGTCCTGGATATTAAGAAAAAAGTAGTGCATACTTTCCTGGCTAAGGTTACTCTTCTTGCCACTGGCGGTGCGGGAAAAGTCTATATATATACCAGTAATCCGGATGTGGCTACAGGGGATGGCATAGCTATAGCTTACAGAGCAGGAGCTAAGATCGGAAACATGGAATTTATGCAGTTCCATCCTACCTGTCTCTACCATCCAGAAGCAAAGTCTTTCCTCATTTCAGAGGCTGTGAGGGGAGAAGGAGGGATTTTGAGATTGAGCGATGGCAAGCCTTTTATGCACAAGTACCACCCCCAGAAAGAACTGGCTCCCCGGGATATAGTTGCCCGTGCAATCGACCAGGAGATGAAACAGAGGGGAGACGATTGTGTATTTCTGGATATAACCCATAAAGACCCGGAATTCGTAAAGAAGAAGTTCCCCAATATTTACAAGAAATGTCGCTCTTTCGGTTTCGATATGACCAAGGAACAGCTTCCCGTAGTTCCGGCAGCGCATTACATTTGTGGTGGGGTTTTAACGGATAGTAATGGTCGGACTAGCCTTAAAAGACTCTACGCTGTGGGAGAAGTCACCTGTAGTGGTTTGCACGGTGCCAATCGCCTGGCCTCCAATTCGCTTCTGGAGGCGTTAGTCTTTGCCGAGAGAGCCAGTCAGCAGGCAAAATATGCCGCCGAAGAAAAAATATCTTTCCCCACAATTTCTCCCTGGGATATAGGACATGCAGTGGATAGCCATGAAGCAGTAATGGTAAGCCATAACTGGGACGAAATTAGAAGGTTGATGTGGAATTATGTGGGGGTAGTTCGGTCGAATAAGCGGCTGGCGCGGGCTAAGAGGCGTATCGAACTTCTGCAGAAAGAAATCCAGGAGTATTATTGGGATTTTATCATCACTAGCGACCTAATTGAGTTACGGAATATTGCAACGGTGGGACAGCTAATCATTGACTCTGCCATTAAGCGCAGAGAGAGTCGTGGTCTCCATTATAACCTCGATTACCCATCGAAGGACGACCTCCACTGGAGAAAGGATACAATTATCCAACAGAAGCCACCCAAATAGGAGACTCCCCGGGACTGCTCGCCAAATTTATTTCCAGAAAATTTTGAAAACTATCATTTACCATTGCCGACCTTTCCCCTGGGCTTTTCAGGTCTTGAGTTTGGCTTGACTTCGCGGAACTAAATTTGATATATTTTTTATCGACAGAGAAAAGGGTAGATTAGTGATGACACAGGACAAAATCACCATTAGAGGTGCCAGGGAGCACAACCTAAAAAATATAAATCTGGAGATTCCCCGCAATAAACTTGTGGTCATAACTGGCCTCTCGGGCTCGGGGAAGTCTTCTCTTGCTTTTGATACCATCTATGCCGAAGGGCAGAGAAGATACGTGGAATCGCTTTCTGCTTACGCTCGCCAGTTTCTGGGTCAGATGCAGAAGCCAGATGTTGACCAGATTACAGGTCTCTCTCCTGCAGTAGCCATCCAGCAGAAAGGCCTCAGCCGAAATCCCCGCTCTACCGTGGGCACGCTAACGGAAATTTACGATTATCTGAGACTTTTATTTGCCCGGGTCGGTCATCCCCATTGTCCTAAATGTGGAAGAGAAATTCTTCCCCAGACTTCGCAACAGATTGTGGAACAGGTTTTGAACTTTCCCGAAGGTTTCAAGATTCAGGTGTTAGCGCCACTGGTAAGAGGAAGAAAAGGAGTTTATAGAGAGCTTTTCCAGAGGGCTCGCCAGGAAGGATACGTGAGGGTAAGAGTCGATGGGAAGATTTACGGGCTGGAAGAAGATATTAGATTAGACAAAAATAAAAAGCATAATATTGAAGTGGTCGTTGACCGCCTGGTGATTCGGCCGGAAGTGAAGACGAGACTTACTGATTCTATTGAGACCGCCTTGAAACTTGCTCAGGGAATGGTCCTGATAGATTCTCCGGGAGAGAAGTCTACTCTTTTTAGTATCCACAACGCTTGTCCCCATTGCGGCATAAGCATGGGAGAAATATCTCCTCGGAGTTTCTCTTTCAATTCTCCCTATGGGGCCTGCCCCAGTTGTTCTGGTTTGGGAACGAAGACGGAAATAGATCCTGATTTGGTTGTTCCCAATAAGAACCTTTCCGTAAATGATGGAGCGCTGGTTCCCTGGTCTAATCCCATTACCACGCGTCGCCACCGCTGGAAATGGTCGGCGCGAAGCTATTACTATGAGATGCTGGAAGATGTCAGTGATTATTATGGTTTCAGTCTGGACACACCTTTCAAAAAACTCGCGGAAAAATATCAAAATATACTATTGTATAACTCTCCCGATGAAATCTATGAGTCAGGAGAGCCCTTTGAGGGAGTGATTACGCAGCTTGAGAGGCGCTACCACCACACCGAGTCTGATTTTGTGCGAGAAGAGATTTTCAATAAGTATATGACTACGAGGGTCTGTCCGGATTGTCAGGGCAAAAGGCTTAAGAAGGAGAGCCTGGCTGTTACCGTAGAGGGGGAGTCTATCGCCGATATAGCCGCATTTTCTGTCAAAGAAGCTCAAGGATTTTTCAACAAGATTTCTCTCTCTCCCACTGAAACCATTATTGGACGGGAAGTACTGAAAGAGATTAAGAAGAGACTCTCCTTCCTTGTAAATGTAGGTTTGGACTACATTACAATTGACCGACCGGCAGCTACTTTAGCCGGCGGAGAGGCAGAAAGAATTCATCTGGCAACCCAGATTGGCTCATCCCTGGTGGGAGTAATCTATATTCTCGATGAGCCCACTATTGGTTTACATCCCCGTGACGTATCCAGATTAATATCCACTCTGGAGGATTTGAGGGATTTAGCTAACACGGTTTTGGTGGTGGAGCACGACCCGGCTACAATTCATGCTGCTGACCACATTATAGACCTGGGTCCGGGAGCAGGAGAAAAAGGTGGCAGAGTTGTGGTCAGTGGTCCCCTGTCCAGAGTAATAGCTAATCCCGAATCTTTGACTGGCGCGTATATGTCGGGCAAACTGAAAGTCCCTCTGCCTGAAAAAAGAAGAAAAATAGACCTTAGCAAGTTTCTGGAAATAAAAGGCGCAGCCCAGTTCAATTTAAAAAATATCGATGTAAAGATTCCCTTGGGAGTTTTTGTCTGCATTACCGGCGTTTCCGGCTCGGGTAAGTCCACATTGATTCAGGAGATTCTGTATAAAGCATTGGCACAGAAAATATACCACTCCAAAGAGAAACCGGGGAAACACAAAAAGCTCTTAGGCATAGGAAACATTGATAAGGTAATCAATATTGACCAATCACCAATCGGACGAACGCCCCGTTCCAATCCAGCCACTTATACAGACCTATTCGCTCCTATCCGCCAGCTCTTCTCTCTGCTTCCTGAGGCGAAGATTCGAGGTTATAAGCCAGGAAGATTCAGTTTTAATGTTAAAGGAGGAAGGTGTGAAGCCTGCATGGGCGATGGATTGATTAAAATAGAGATGCAGTTTCTGCCCGATGTTTACGTTCCCTGTGAAGTTTGTAAAGAAAAAAGGTTCAATCAGGAAACTCTGGAAGTCAGATATAAAGGGAAGAATATTGCTGATATCCTATCAATGAGCGTGGAAGAAGCCCTGAAATTTTTCAAGAATATACCCAGGATTGGAGAGAAACTTCGGACTTTATCTGATGTGGGACTCGACTATATAAAGCTGGGACAATCGGCGACCACTCTCTCGGGCGGAGAGGCTCAGAGGGTGAAGTTAGCCAAGGAGCTTTCCAAGAGGAGTACAGGAAGGACGCTATATCTATTAGATGAACCTACCACAGGGTTACATTTTGCGGATATAGAGAAGTTGTTGAGCGTCCTGCACCGTCTGGTAGATAAGGGAAACACAGCTCTGGTGATTGAACATAATCTGGATGTAGTCAAAACTGCGGACTATATTATTGACCTGGGCCCCGAAGGCGGGGAGCAGGGCGGCGAGGTAGTGGCGGTAGGTTCTCCGGAAAAACTTTGCCAGTGTGAAAAATCGTATACAGGAAGATACCTGACAAAATTCCTTAAATAAATTTGCGCCTATTTTCGAGCTGGTTTTCTGAAAATCATCTTGGCGATTTTCAAAACCAGCTCTTTTTCTTTCCCTTTCTTATCCCTGAGTAATGACATAAATCTTTTAATGAAAAGATCTTCTTTGGGTAACCTGTAAGTCTTCTCAGTAGCAAATAGTGTTGCTATTGGTATCTGCAGGACATCGGCAATTTTCTTTAAGGTGTTTAAAGTGGGCCTCTTTGTTCCCCTTTCAATATGCCCCAGAAAGTTGGCAGTGATATCGGCTTTCTCTGCCAATTCCTCTTGCGTCAATTTTAATCTTCTTCTCTCCTCCCGGATTCTTTTACCTACGATCTTATAAATAGTCTCCATAAGGCACCTCAAAAATAATTATATGTTTTTCTACTAGCCTTATGAATATCCTGACAGGCAATATTTATTTTATTGACAAATAGGCAATATTGTGATATTGTTGTACAGGGTAGTGTAGGGGCTTGTCCCCGTACTGATAAATCGGGACGCCCATAAACCCCGTTAGAAATGGATGTTAGAAATTCTCTTGGAGGAATTTCTAACGGGGTAAAGGACAATTGTTTTAAAATATGAACAGGCATAAAATTCTTGTTGTCGATGATGAAGAAAAAGTTAGAGAAATCTGCAGGATGGCACTGGAGTATGCAGGATACCAGGTGGGTATGTCCCAGAATGCGCAAATAGCTCTTGAGTTTCTGGAAAAGGAAGATGACTACGCACTTATACTTACGGATTTGAATTTGCCCGGGCTCAATGGTTTGGAACTGATTAGGGAAATAGAGAAAAGGCATCCTCATTGCAAGACCCTTCTAATGACAGGAAGTCCATCGGTAAATCGTACATATACAAAAGATTATCTACACAAGCCTTTTGGCTTCGTGGAGCTGGTGTCAAAGATAAAAAAAGTTCTTTCCTTTCCCTAAAACTAACCCACCTTAGTTACCTTTTTAAATAACCTCAGAATTTATGATATATTAAAATCGGTAATTAATTAAAGTACAAAATTCATAAAAAATATCTTTATTCTTCTCTCTTTAATCCATTTACTCTCAGAGAAGTCTTCTGGGAATGGAAGAGGAACTTAACCGATTAAGGGAAACGAATAGAGAGAAAGGGTAAAAACTGGAAAGTAGAGGAAGAGGTTGCCACGGGGAAATTGAAGAGAAGTTTTCTAAAATAAAAAGAATGATATACCCATTAATATAAATACAGTTCCCGCAATTTTTGTTAATACCTTTTTATCCACCTTATTAGAAACGAACTTACCTAAATAGATTGCTACGACAGATAGCAGAGCTAACACTGTCATAGCACCAATCAGAACCATCAGAGGGTTGTATTTAGTGGCGAATATTCCTGAAGCAATTTGTGTCTTATCGCCCCATTCTGTTATAAAAATCAATGCAAACCCTGAAAGAAACGAACTTCTGGAATATAATCTACTTTCACCCTTTACTTCTTTGTCTCTTAGTATCAATATACCGAAAATTATGAAAATAATTCCCGAAAGTATTTTTAACAAACGGAGGGACACAATATTTATAATCCACGAACCTATTAACACTGCAGCTCCATCTACTATCAAAAAAGCAAGCATAACACCGAGTAATAGATGGAGATGTTTTTTTGTTTTTGAGGATAAGAGAAAAATGGATAACTGAGTTTTGTCGCCAAATTCCGCTAAACCTATTACAATTAATGGAATCAATACATCTGCTATCATTTTTAATTGTTCACCATGTGTATAAACTGGAATTACCTTCGCAATTTCAGTAGGAAAAAAGGCGATTCTGATACTTTTTCCACCAGTACTTGGCTGAATCCGGCTGCTTTGGCCATCAATTCAGCTTCCTTTCGCGTATAGCTCTGTCCGAAGACAA
>CAYOFG010000029.1:0-1635 GCA_964403285.1 uncultured Clostridia bacterium
CCATCCGTGGATATAGCAACACGCATAACTATTTCCTCCGCTCAAAAAATTCAAGATGGGGAATAGATTTTAAACCTCTATTCCCCATCTTTAGCTACTCACTTTTTTCCTCCTGCGCCTCGGCCTTCTCCAGAGTGCTGATTCGGTTCTGGATATCCTCAATCTGCTGCTTGAAGAATTCAGCCTGACTCTTTAGCATATCCATCTCCTCTTTAGGTGCTAAATCCGGTTCATATGGATATGGATATGCAGAACCTCCAAAAGCAGGCCATCCGTAAGCAGCTCTTGCCCAGCCCGGAAGGCCGGTTGCCCAATACCAATGCCTCCAGCCGCGACCACCGCCTCGGCCAAACCAGCCACGACCCCAGCCAGGGCCGGGACCAAACCCACCCCAGCCTCTTCCTGGAATTGGGTTCATATAACCGGGTGCAGGATAACCGGCACAGTAACCTGCTGCTCTGCCTGTCATCGGACCTAAACCCAAAGGACCAGTTCCGTCTCCTCGTGGCATCTCAATCACCCCCTTTCATTGTTCATAGATAGAGAATATAGATTTTATCTTTTGTCCTGACATTTGTCACATAATCCGTAGAATTGAATAAGGTGATTTGTAATCCTGAAATTGAATTTTTGAGAAAGCCCTTTTTCAGTTCGACTGAGTAACTCAATCTCATCATCAATAAAATCCGTATAGTCAATAACTCTATTACAACTTGTGCATATTAAATGATGATGGTGCCTGGTTCCTTTAGGGCTTTCAGACAATTCGTATCTTGCTCTGTGATCCCCGAAGTCAAATTTAAGTACAAGCCCCGTTTGAACAAGCAATTCCAGAGTGCGATAAACAGTTGCAAGTCCGATATTAGGATATGTTTTATGAATCTCCAAATATATGTCTTCGGCACTTAGATGTTTAGACGTTTTACTTAAAACATCCAAGATTGCTTCCCTCGCTACAGTTAGCCTATAACCACATCCTCTAAATCTTCCATGCCACCAAGGTGGCTCCATTCCATTTATACCTATCATATCAAATCACCCCGAGCTTATTGAGAATGATTCTCATTATCATTTTATAACACAACCTAAAACTTGTCAAGCTTTTTCTTCAAAATTTTCCCAAAATTTGAGTTCCTTTGCACATCAATTTACCTAAACCTACCCGTTGCCTTTATGAAACCCAAGATTAAAGAAAGGAGATGTAAATACCATCTATTTTTCTAACTTAACACAAAAAACCGCCTCGTTTGATAAGGCGGTTTCAAAAGATCCTTTATTACTGTTGACTTACCCAATGCCCGGTCATCCTACCCAGTTTACGCTTATCGTTTCCAATGTTTCGCCGACCCGGCAGTTAAATCTTTTCAGTATCTTTGCTCTGCGGAAATTTCCCGTAAAGATGCAGTCCGTTCCTTCGGCATTAGTTAAGAATCCATTCCGTTCCAACTCCCATTATTCCTTGCACGATTTGAAATCGTGCCCCGATTCATCGGGGCACAAATTTCCCGATTGAAAATCGGGATGCAGAAGTTATTCCAGTTTGAATTTTAGGGTGATTGTTCCCCACTGGACTATCTGCTTCTCCTGGGAGGAAAGGGGCTCAAAAAGCCATTTTTTCATCGCCTGGCTGGCAAT
>CAYOFG010000029.1:1735-8572 GCA_964403285.1 uncultured Clostridia bacterium
GGGGCTTATCGCCGGAAATGAAATTAAAGAGACCTCCACAAATCTAACTGGAGGTCTATGGCGCTGGGTTATGGGAATATATATCAGCATTAACAAATGCAATATGAAAGAAATAACTAGTGAAAGCCGAAAATTGCGGTCTGCAAACATTATTTTCTCCCGAAACTCACAGCAACTTTGGTTCTGTGGCGATCGCTAATCTATCAGCTCCATTCATTTTTGCAATATCCATTGCATGCACCACCAGGCCATGTTTAACTTCCTGGTCGGCTTTAATAATCAACAATCTGTCTTTCCTCTGGGCAAAAGCAGCCTGCAATGCTTCTCCCAGCTCATCCAAGGTAACCGATTCTTCGTTCAAAAAGAGTATGTTCTCGGCAGTAATCGTTAAGACGAGGTCTTTCTTCAACTGAATTTCGGAAGTAACTGCCTTGGGTAATCTCACCTGGATACCTGGCTGAACAACAAAAGAAGTAGATAACATAAAGAAAATCAGGAGTAGAAATACGACGTCGGCCATTGGTGTAGCATCGAGACGCGTACTGAGAGTTCTTGGTCTTCTAAATTGCATTTTCCTTGCCTCCCTATGTGGTCGGGCACTGTTTACAGTGCCATTTGGTCGGGCACTCTTTAGAGTGCCGATTCCGTCACCCTAAAGGGTGACCGACCTAACCAGGAATTAAAATTCTAATCACTTCTCTGCAGTATCTCTCAACTTCAGAAACAAACCTATCTACGCGATGGACAAAATATCTATAGAAGAGAACCGTAGGAATAGCGATGAACAACCCTGCTGCCGTAGTTATGAGCGCTTCGGAAATGCCTGAAGCTACAATCGCAGGAGAAGTAGCACTGGCAGCGGCAATGGAATCGAAAGCGCGAATCATTCCTGTAACTGTCCCAGTAAACCCCATCAAAGTAGATACCGCGGCGATGGTGGCAAGAGCAGGCAGATATCTTTCCAGGCGAGGAACTTCTTCGGAAGCTTGCGTTTCAAATGCATCTTCCATTGCTTTCTGCCCCTTGTCATACTGGGACAAGCCTGCCTTCAATATGGAAGCAACTGGCCCTTTGGAATTGTTACAGACAGCTACTGCTTGTTCAACCCTCTTTTGATCAACCAGTCCCTTAATTCTACCCATTAGCTCCTTCTCGCCAGTTTTCGCTCGCGAGAGAACCTGCAACTTGTTGATGATTATCGCCAGAGCCAATACCGAAGCGAGAAAAAGAGGATACATCATTATTCCCCCGCGTAAAAAATAGTTAAGCATTTTAGCCTCCTTAGGAAATTGTGGAGTAGCAGAGCTTGCTCTGCGTTAACTAATCGCGAAACAAGTTTCGCTACTCCTTCTACCTCTAATTAAAATTTTACTTTCAATCCTCCAAAAAATTTACTATGGTCAAGCGGATAACCGAACCTCTCAGCATACTTCTCCTGCAGTAAATTCTCTCCTTGAACAAAAATAAGAAGCTGCTTTGCTACGCGATAGGAGATTTCTGTTTCCAGCGTCCAGTAAAAGGGCAAAGATTGAGAGCGATTGTAATATCTTTGGCTTTGCATTAGGATTGATAGAACTACACTTAACGGCTTATAGGAATAGAGTGAAGAAATTTTGAGAGAATGTACGGGTCTATATGGCACTTTTTCATCCGGTCGGTCTTCGTCCTCTGTTCTCTCATATACGTATTTCAAACGCAGACTAAAGTCTGCTACTCCCTCACGCAGACCAAGGTCTGCTACTCCTAGGGCGTAAACAAAGGACGCTTCCACGCCTTCTGAGTATACGCTGGAGATGTTCTGCCAACTTCCTATCGTGCCATTGTCGGAAAGGGCAATGAAATTTCTAAATCTCCTCTGAAAGAAGGAGATGTCGCCGTAGAGGTTCTCGCTGAGTTTACACTCCATACCTTCCTCCAGGGAAAATTTTCTTTTCTGAGGAAGAAGGCCTAAATTAACCCCCGTATAGTCGCTATTTATATACAGTTCATTGAACAGAGGAACTGCCATCTCTGGTCTATATTTTACCCAGAGGTTAAAATTGGGAATCAGCTCGTAAGACAGACTGCCCGTGGGATAAATAGAGGAGGTAAACGGTCTACTTTTCTCTTTGTATTCCATTCCCAGATTAATCCATAGTCTTTCAAAGAGAAGAAATTCGTCACTCAGAGAAATGTAACTGATTGAGTAACGTCTCCTATCACCACCTAATCTAAGACTCTCCTGATAAAGTTGCGCTTCCAGGTTCAGCAAGTTCCTTTCCGTCAGACCAATCCTCGCCTGTAATCCGGCTCCCCCTATTTCACTTCTGGCTTTATTATTATTTTCTAAGTTTGCTATTTGACCAAAGAACTGACATCCCAGATTGCTCCCTTCTTTTATTCTCCCCTCCATTCCTAACTCCACATTGAATAGGTCCAAATTTTGAGTAATGGCAGAATTGGACAAGCGATAATCTTTCAGGAGACCAGAAGTAGCAATTTTCAAATCGACCTTTTCCCCGGGCTTGAATCCCAATTCTAAAAATGCGCTATCCTGGTTATACCGCCTGCCAGGAAATTCTCCGTCTGTCTTGTATTTTCCTATACCAAGGAGATAGTAAGTTTTGTCCCTAATCTGTCTACCGTAACTGAGGTTAGCTTTTAAAGCGTCGAAACTTCCGTAAGCAAAACTGAAATCAATAATGTTTTCCTTCCTCGGAGGAGAAGATAGAGGAGAGATTTTTGCCATTGGCTCCAGACCAACTTCCACCTTTTTCAAAAAAGGCTGATCAATGAGTGGCTGCCTTTCACCACCTGTGATTACTCTGGACTGGTCTTCCCCGATAATTACCACTTCTGGCAGTTCAAAAGCAGGTTTCTCCTCGGTCGGCTTCTCTGCTTCCGCCCCTGAACAGATGTTCCACAAAAAGAAAAAAATTAAGATCCCTACAAAAAAGATGGCTTTTCTTATCGGCATACTATTTACCTGCTATCCTCTCCAGTTCTGTTTGTGCTTTCTTCGCCCACTCGGTTTCCGGATAATTCTCTATGACCTTCTTATAAGCTTTCCTCGCCTCCTCCCAGAACCTTTCTTTAGCGTTAGATTCTCCAGCCATATATTGCGCAGGAGCAGCAAAGTACGTGTATTTGTCGTAAAGATATACTACCTTCAAATATTCAACCACAGCATCGTGGTAATCTTTCCGGAAATAGTAACAGTCACCTATTCTCTTCTGCGCTTCCGCTCCTACTTCGTTGCGGGCTAAACTTGTAGCCAATCTATATTCTTCTATTGCCTTTTTATAATCCTTCTTTTCTTCAAGCAAAATTCCGTCTCTCAGGTGGATTCTGGCTGCAGCTATTGACTGGGGATACTTCTGGAGTATCTTCTGAAAAGCGTCCTGCGCAAGGTCTTTATTGCCCATCTTCTCATAGCTCTCTCCTATTTTATACTGGGATTCACTGGAGAAAGTATCTTCCAGGGAACTGGCAAGCTTTTTCTCATATTCTGCTATTGCCTCAACATATTTCCCCTGCACAAAATAGCATTCCCCAATGCGGAATTGAGCCTCACTGGCAAGCTCGCTATCAGGATAGTCCACTATTAGCTTCCTATAAGTATCGGCTGCTTCATCGTATCTGCCTGCCCTATAATAACTCCAGGCTAACCAATAGCTGGAATCGTCGGCAAGAGGGGAGTGGGAAAAGTTCTCCACTATGGAGTGATAAATCTTTGCTGCTTCGTCAAAATTATCTTTGCCATAATAGTATTCCCCGAGGCGATACCTCGCTTCCACATTCAAATGGCTATTCGGATACTTCTCAATAAAATCTTTATACACCTCAATTGCCTTAGCTTCTTCTCCTTGAGCGTGGTAACTCCAGCCAATAGCGTAATAGGCAAACTCCGCTATCTCTTTTTCAGGATACTGATTGATGACTTTCTGATAATTCTTTATCGCTTGCTCGTATTGCTTTTGATTGTAAAGTGCGTCTCCAATTCTGAATAGGGAATCTGCGGCAATGGCACTTTCCGGATAATTGGCTACTACACTGTTAAAGTGGAGGACTGCTTCGTCGTATTTTTTCTGCTTGAAATATGACCATCCAATGTAATAAATAGCTCGGTCAATAATATTACTATTCTCGAATTTCTCCCTTAGACTATTAAGAGCCTCAATTGCGTTCTCATATTTATCTTCTTTATAGTAAGCAAGACCAATGTGGAATCTTATCTGGTCTTCAATACGGCTTTGGGGATAGTTCTTGAGAGCAAGGTTATAGGCGTTGTGCGCCTCAGCATACTTTTTCTGGCTCAGAAGGCAGTTTCCTATCTCCATCTGTGCCCGGGGAGCAAGGTCACTCTTGGGATAGGCGGTAATAATTGCCCCATAAGCTTTGATAGCAGAAACGAAATCGCCCTTTTCATAAGAAGACCTCCCCCAACCAAAATAGGCATCATCAGCCAAGCCGCTCTGGGGATAACGGTAAATAACTTCCTGGTAAACCTTCCCGGCAAAATCGAAATCTCTCTTTCCAAGCAGAGATTCTGCAATCTGGAACTTCGCTTCCACCATCAATTTGCTATCAGGGTACTTCTTTTCAACTTCTCGGAAAGTGCCAATGGCATCATCATATTGTCCTTTCTTATAGTAACACCAGCCTTTCCAATAGACAGCGTCATCAGCCAGATTGCTTGTGGGAAAATTTTCCACTAATACTTGGTATTGTTTAATTGCATCGTCGTATTTCTTCTCGTAATAGAACAGATTGCCAATCATATAGAGCGCTGAGGGGACGAATTCGGATTTAGGATACTTGGTTATCATCTCGGAAAAAGCCTTCCTGGCTTCAGCAAACTTTCCTTGCTTCAGGTAACTCCAGCCAACAGACTGCTGGGCCTTCACTGCCTGGTCGGAACGAGGATAGACTTTAATGACTTCCTGATAAGCGATAATTGCTTCCGGGTATTCTCCTTCCCGGTAGAATGCCTCGCCGATTTCATACAGTGCAGCTCCTCGCAGGTCGCCAGATTCGGTGATAGTTAATACTTTCTGGTACGCTTGCCTGGCCAAAGAGTACTTTTTCTGTTCCAGGAGAGATTCTCCAATCTTAAACTGGGCTTGAGGAAGATATGTGGACTGGGGATAGTTATTAAACAATTTCTCATATTCAGGTATAGCTAACTCATAATTCCCATGGTAAAACCGACATTCTCCCATAAAAAATTGGCTCGCATCAGCAATACTACTTTGGGAAAAAGATTTAACCACCTTGGAGAATTCAAAGAGAGCCTGGGAATATTTTTCTTGCTTGAAGTAAGAGAAACCCCGGGAGTAGTATACATAGTCCATATTTTTGAATTGAGGGTATCTTTTGATAATCTCGTCATAACCTGAAATGGCCTCTTCATACTTTCCCTGATTGAAATAAGATTCAGCAGTATAATATTTCGCTTCTGCCACCAGGTCACTCTTAGGATATCTACGGATGAAATCCTGATAGAGTCTTATTGCTTCAGGATAATTCTTAGCCATATATTTGCAGTCAGCCAGACGAATGGCACTTCTTAGAGCAAAATCTGTTCCCGGATGCGAACTTATGACCTTGCCATACCCAACAAATGCCCCCGCGTAATCTTTTTCGTTGAACAGGGCTTCTGCCTTGTAAAATCTCACCTCAAGGAGGCTCTTGCTTTCCGGATAATTTCTCTCAAATTTTTCAAGTTGCTCCGCTGCCAGTTTATACATTCCATCCCCATAGAGACTCATACCAAAATTGTATGAGTCTTCTTCCTCACGAGAAACAAACTGACCAAGAACACTATCTGCTGAGAAAATAGAGAGCAGGAGAAGAACTATAAATATCTTTTTGAACATAGAAGGTTACCTCGATTAAATTATAGCATATAATTATTTCCAGGTCAATTATATCTGATTTTCTGATTTCCCTCCCTTTCGGGAGGACTCCACGAGACTCTGGATTCCTCGCGAAAGCGAGGTTCCGTTTGGTCGGGCACTCTTTAGAGTGCCATTTTTCGTCACCCTTAAGGGAGACCGACCTATAAATTATCCCTTCCTTTCGGGAGGACTCCAATTTTCTCCGTAGCTTTTTCCGCTCGCCAGTTCAAACTATTATGTGAAAAAGTTAACCCCTGTCAATATTTTACACAACAGGGGTTAAACTAATGAACCCTTATTCTCTTGCCTTTTTTACTTCTTCGAGAAATTGCTTGGCTTTCTGGGTTAGAACTTCAAACTTCCCATCAGCCACTGCTTTCTTATCAACCAGTGCTGTCCCCACGGCAATGGCACACGAGCCAGCCTTGATGAATTCGCCAGCATTCTCTAAATCTACTCCTCCTGTAGGCAGAAGGAGAATGTGCGGTAGGGGACCTTTGAGCGCCTTAATATACTTCGGACCTCCCAACTCCCCTGCTGGGAAGATTTTAACAATGTCTGCTCCCATTTCCCATGCATGGACAACTTCCGTGGGCGTCATCGTCCCCGGAATTGCGATTTTGGAATACCTCTTGCATATCTTGATGACTTCTTCGTTCAACGATGGTCCTACAACAAATTCCGCACCCGCCAGAATAGATGCTCTGGCTGTTTCTCCGTCGAGAACAGTGCCCGCTCCTAAAAGCACTTCCTTTCCAAACTTCCTTGCCACTTCCTCCATCACTCCAATAGCATTGGGAACAGTCATTGTTATCTCAATAGTCTTGATACCGCCTTCCCTTATGGCATCGACTATCTTCATCGCCTGGTCAGAAGATTCGGCTCTGATTACTGGCACCACTCCGCACTCAAGCATAAGCTCAAGTTGCTCCGACTTCTTATCCATAAACTCACCTCC
>CAYOFG010000029.1:8672-16719 GCA_964403285.1 uncultured Clostridia bacterium
CCTCCCTAATAAGATGATTGCTTTCCCAATTCCACTTTTAATTTTAATATTAAATTTCATAGAATTTAGTAATAAGAGATATATAAAATTATCACTGGTGGCGCTCATTCAAACGCTCGAGATTGACTAACAAATCAGCTATTAATCCAGCAACAAAAATCAGAGACGAAAAACCAATACAGGAAATGCTGATAATAAGAGAAATCGTGTTGCTATCCTTTAACAAATACCAAATCAGAGAAAAAATCCCACCTGCTAAAAATAACATCCATAAAGGTGAAATCGCCCTTATAGGGTTATAAAGCATAATAGCCTGAAAGATAATTTTAAGCGTCCCCAGTGAATCTCTTATAGGTCTCACCTTAGATTTACCTGATCTTTTATAGTATTCAATTGGAACAAATTTCACAAGATAGCCTCGAAAAAGCAAATGCAGTGTTAGTGTAGTCGTAAATGAATAACCCAAACAAAGATGTGAAAAAAGTGGTAGAATTATGCTCTTTTTAAAGATTCTAAAGCCGGAATTTGCATCCGGTATTTTTTTCCCAGCAACACACCATATTAACCATAGATAAATTTGCCTGGCTGGATTCCTGATAAAAGGGCCTTTATAATACTTACCTTGGCGTGCCCCCACAACCATATCATAATCCTTGGCATATTTCCAAAGTTCGCCAAAAGCCTTTATGGGATATGTTCCGTCAGCATCAATGATAGCAACGTGTTCATATTGTGCCTTCAATATGCCATTTTGCAGCGCCTTGCCATACCCTACTCTTTCAGGATGTGTAACTAATCTCACTTCTAAACCTTCAATGGCTTTCTCTGTATCATCCGTAGACCCATCATTTACAACAATAATCTCATAAACCAAGTCAAGTTTATTCATTTCTTCTTTTAGCTGTTTCACTGCCGGTCTAATTTTTTCCTGCTCATCATAGACTGGAATAACTATACTGCAACTTTCCATAACTAAACTCCTGTTTTCACTTCTTGTATCCGATACTTCTTGCTATAAATTCGTATCACAAATGGCAAATAAAGAAATGCCGAAGGAGACTTTAATTTTCCTTCAAGCTGCGTAAGAATAAGAGATTACGCGCCGGCACTAATCCTTCCATATAATTCTCTATATGCTCCAAAACATTGGTGCAAACAATTGTGCCAAACTGGTAATTTTAAAGTAAATTAACGGTATTTTTGTCACATATATCTGCTTGCAATACTTTAATATTTGTTTTATCTTTAAACAGTTTCCTTAACGATTTGACCCCATATCCTTAATTTTGCTTCTTTGAATATGCTTTTAGCAAAACTCGAAAAGAAAACCATTGCGTTTAGCAAACCAGCTTTAACCCCTGCTCGTGTTAAATTATACCAAATTCTGCGTGGGGTAAGATAAGCCAAGAGCAAACCTCTTCTTTGCAACCTAATCAAATCATCGTGTTTTAAATCGTTCACTTCCATAACGGCATTATCATATCTGCACAGGTCCGTGTAATCCTTGGAAATCAACCTTAATCCATAGTCAGACCTCAGAGCCATTTCTCTTAATTCTGTCCCTGGATAAGGCATAGCGATATTTAAATAGAGATGATCCAATTCTTTCAAGTTTTTGACAAAGTTTATCGTCCGCCACACTGTTTCTTTTGTTTCACCAGGAAGCCCAATCATAACTGAACCCCTAGTCTCTAGGCCGAGTTTCTTGGCAATCTTATAGGCCTTTTTGACTTCTTCTATCCTAACTTCTTTTTTGATGATTTTGAGAATTTCTAGATTGGCACTTTCGATGCCAAATGATAAACGAACCAATCCGGCATGTTTCATCCTCGATAAAATCTTCTCATCAACTGTGTTGGCCCTAGTCCAACCTTCAAAGGTAATTTTGATTTTTCTCCTGATAATCTCATCACATACTCCTATGATATGTGATTTTTTCAATGTTAGTGTATCGTCGCAAAAAATAATATGGCGAACTAGGGTCTTGCTCACAATGTCTTCAATCTCGTCTACTACATTTGAGGCAGCTCTAAACCTCACGATTCTACCATACATCTTATCCTGTGAGCAAAAGATGCAATGAAAAGGACACCCTCTTGTCGTCAGGACAGTTGCCAGATTAACAATTCCTTTTTTTGGCACGCTCCACAAGTATTTCTCAAATTTCAACTTACTTCGATCCGGAAAAGGTATAGTATTGATATCTCCTTCTCGTTCTCTTCGTCCGGTAAAAAAAATTCCCCGGCTTTTTCGAAATAATATTCCTTTCACATCTTCTAAAGACCCATTTCCTTCTAAGGCATCCAGAAGTTCACAGAAAGTCTTTTCTCCCTCACCAACTACTCCATAATCAAAAGCCTGGCAGTTCCGCAAGGCCTCTTCTCCAACAATGGTAATATGGGGCCCACCTAAAACAATAGGTTTATTCAAAGTCTTCTTCAAATTTTGAGCAACCGTTTCTGCCCGGCCGATCAAAGGCGAAACAGACGTAATCCCCAAAATATCAGGATAGTACTGCAGTGCTCTTTTCAAAGTTTCCTTCACACTCAGAGACTCTGCTTCCATATCTATTATGTCGACATCGTGTCCTTTTCGCCTCAAAGAAGCAGACAGATAACATAAACCCAAAGGCGGATAAAGCACAGCCACTCTAGCCACATTTCTATAACTACCAAATAAATTACCCCAGGAAGGAGAAATTAGTAGAACTTTCATATCTTTACTTTATCTCTATATGAGTTTTGGCATAATTCTGGATAATTCTGATAATTCTGGGGACACAATACTTAATTTTTCCTTTTTGGGCCGGATTTTTTCTTAATACCCTTCCGGTTATTTTCTCAATCTTAATAAGAAATTTTTCATCCCCGGGCAGGGCTTTTTTGCTCCTTGCAGAGTCGTTGCGAGGAAGCCCCGCACGCTAAGCGTGCGGGATAAACTTCGCGACCGAAGTCCCGATTCATCGGGACCACGCTCCTTTTCAGTCGCTCGCAATGACATCTCTTAATCGCTATCTATCTTTGGATTTTATAGCCAACAGCCTTAATCTGCTTCTTGACTTCGTCTTCTGTAAACCAGCTCAAATCACCAGGGATAGAATGTTCCAACGCAGCCAGAGCATCTCCATAAGCAACAGCCTTCTCCACGTCGCCTGTCAGATAACCGTAAATGAAACCAGCAGTATATGCATCTCCAGTACCTACTCTATCAACTATTTCTACATCATAAGTTTTTCCCTTGTAGAGCTTATCAGCCAGGGCGATACTAGTCCATCCACCGATCAGAACAGTCCGCACCTCTCTCAAGGTAATGGCAACTACCGAGCAGCCAAATCTGTCCTTCAATTGTTTTGCTATATCCTCATAGGAACCCTTATAGCCAAAAACATCCTCGGTGTCAAATTGTGTGGTCACAAGGATATCAACTTTATCCAGTATCTTAGAAAGGCACTCCTTCGCCTCCTCGGGCGACCATAGCTTTGCCCTGTAGTTTATGTCAAAACAGATCTTACACCCTAACTTCTTGGCTACGTTTATAGCCTCGATTGCTGCTTCTCGGCAAGTAGGGCTCAGAGCAGTGGTAATTCCGCTGGTGAGGAAAATCTTCGTCCCTTTCAGAATGGTGGACCAGTTTACTTCACCCGGCTGGAGTTTGGTGACAGCTGAGTCTTTGCGGTCATAAATTACCTGACTTGCCCGAGGTGTAGTTCCTAATTCGAGATAGTATATTCCCACTCTTCCCTCGTCACCCCAGACTATATGAGAAGTATCTATGCCATGTTCTCTGGCCTTGTTAGCTACCATCTTCCCCAGAGGATTATTAACCAGCTTTGTAACCCACGCGGTCTTCAAGCCAAATCTGGCAACTCCCACAGAGGTATTTAATTCGGTCCCTCCTACATTAACGTCAAAACTATTCGTCTGCTCCAACCTCATATAGTTAGGCGGCGAAAGCCGCAACATTGCCTCGCCCAAAGCCACAACATCATACATTCTACTCACCTCCTCTTGAGTACTCGGGCTCGTCCCCGAGCCCGGCAAAACCTATCATTTTTCACCTCGGGGTCACAGACGACCCCGAGTAGCTAAGCGAAGATTTAGAAATACGGCCAGGACTTCCCATACAATTTGTTCATATACTCAATACTTGACTTTATTCCATCCCGACAACCCTTTGCTGGTTTGGGCTCCAGGCATATAATACCTTCATATCCCGTATCATCGAGTCTGCCAAGAAGTTTCTTAATATCAATATCTCCTTGATTGATATGTGTCTGAGGCTCGCCATTTATTGTCTGTTTGAGATGGACTAATTTTATTTCAGAAACTTTTAGCGATTCCAAGGCTTTTAATGGGTCCTCCTTTACTATAGCGATGGAAGTGAGGTTGCCCGGGTCGAAAGTCACTCCCATCAAAGGCGAACCTACCTGATCAATCAGATATTTTATATCTTCCATAGGCTCTCTGGCGTTTTCCAGGCCCAACATTACCCGATGCTGAGAGGCTGTATCAGCGTATGTCTTCAATCTATTAACCATCTCAGCCTTCTCTTCAGAATTATATCTCCTATTCTCATTCTTAATGATTCCACCATCAGCAACCAGCCGGAGGATAGGTTTTCCGCTAAGCGAGGCAGACAGTTGAATTGCTTCTCTAACTTTCTGTTCATCTTTTTCATCAAGACAGTCGTTTTTAATGGCATAGGTAAAATGGATTTTCTCATGCCGCTGGGCAAGTTGACGCAATGCCTCCCCATCATAATCTTCCACACACCCTTCCCTCAACTCAACAGCCTCAAACCCGTTATCGTCAGCAAATTCAACAATATCCTGAAGGCTAACCTCTCTGTCTTTCAATTCATTATCAAAAATAGCAGTGGTAAACCCCAACTTCATAATCTCCCCCTTTGACGCTCCGCTACTCCATTAACCGGAACAGCGCCCCCTTCCAAAATGGTTCCTTATTTTATGGCTTAAATTCCTTAAATTCTTCTAAATTTTCTGCTTCCTCCTTAATTTCCGAGCTGCCAATCTCTCCTTCCTTAACCTCTGTCTCAATTGCGGATGCGGTTGTCCCTTTCTCTACCTCAAACTCTTCCAGTCCCTCTTCCTCTCCTGCCGCCACTCCTTGCAGTTGCTTGAGCTTATTTTCCATTTCCGAGAGGTCCGCATCAATATTTCTAAACTTAATTACAATGCGCTTGAGGGCAGCAATGCGTTCGTCAACACTTGCTCCCCTTGCCTCAAGTTTTCTATAGAAATCCTTAGAAATCTTGAATTTCCTGAGAGTTAATAATTTTTCTCTAACCGGAGTAAGATTTACTTCAATATCACTATATTTCTCCAAAATCTTCTGGAGAGTAAAGATAAGTTCTTCCACGTTAACCTTTTTCTCTACCAATTTCTGGTAAAAATTCATAGAATGTTCGAAGTCTTTTTCGGTCAGCGCAAATGAAACAGTGAAGAGAAACAAAAACAGAAAGGTGAGAAGAATGGAGATACGTCTTTTCATAATTTTTCCTCGGATAACACTTTTTTAGTATATTATAGATTTTGAGCATAGTCAAGTAAAAAGATGTAAAGGTAGATACACTACGGATTTTTATTGCAAGTTATTTTGAATTTGGTATAATGTTCGATATAAAAGTTGGATTTGGAGTTCTAAAAAATGGATAGAGAAAAGGTCAAACATTATGTCTCTATTGTAGCTAAGATGGGACTGTTTCCCATAATTTTCTATTTCATCTTTTTTTGCATTCTCACCTATCCTTTGGTTCTACAATTTTCCACCCATTTTTTTGCAGACCAAGGTGATGGATTACAAAATGTTTGGAAAATCTGGTGGGTAAACAAGGCATTGACGGAGCTCCACCAACCACTTTGGCAGACTCATTATTTTCATTACCCATACGGTCTCTCACTTCTTGGCTATACTTTAGATCCATTTAATGGCTTTATGGGAATATTGTTGTTAAAATTCTTGACGCTAATAGAGACTCATAATTTCATCGTTGTTTTTTCATTTGTTACTGGTGGACTTACAGCGTTCTTCTTAGCGTACTATTTTACTAAATCATACTGGTCCAGTATAATCGCAGGCTTTATATTCACTTTTTCAAATTATCACTTCGCTCATGCCGAAGGGCATTTACAACTGGTGTCCTTAGAATGGATCCCCCTCTTTGTGCTTTTCTGGTATATGCTGTTTGCTAAACCAAGGATAGTTACAGCTATAGCTTCAGCTATGGCACTTTTTGCAGTCCTTCTTTGCTGTTACTACTACTTTCTTTACTGTGTATTGATAGCGTGCCTGATAGTTGGTTGGTATAGTATCCAGAAAAAGAATATCTTTTTCTTCCTCAGAAAAGAATACCTGGTCTCTGTTACAGCTTTTTTTGTAGCCTTTCTCGTAACAGCAGGACCACTGATAGTTTCTTTCTTGATTTTAAATATGAGAGATCCCCTTTTGGGCATTCACCCACCAAACGAATATTCCTTGGACCTCCTGGCACTATTCATTCCTGGAGGGCACTGGCGCTTCGCTCATTTAACACATTCTTATTGGTCAAACCTGCCTGGCAATATCCATGAAAGCAGCGTTCATATAGGCCTGGCAGTGCTCTTTGTTCTTATTTTTACGTGGATCAAGAGACGAACTTTCCCCGCTCAAAGCCTCAAACTATGGTATTTTATACTTATTTTCTTTACTCTCTTGGGCTTAGGGCCGGTATTGCATATATGGGGAAGGGAAATTCCTTTCATAAGGCTCCCTTATGCATTGTTTGAAATGGTATTTCCTCCTCTAAAGGTTTCAGGTGTTCCTGTGCGAATGATGGTAATGACAATGCTTAGTGCAGCAGTTATCTCGGCAATGGGATTTAAGGTGCTTTTTCGAGAGTCGGCAGGAAAACGATTGCTCGCGGGACTATTACTTGTAATGCTTTTTATAGAATATTTACCAAGACCTATCCCAGCCTCTAAAGTTGCCATACCACCATATGTTAATTTCCTAAAAGATTTACCTGACAGCAAAGGCATAGTAGATACAACAGCCGGTCGCGGATTGGCATCATACTATCAAACTATCCACGAAAAGCCTATGGCATTTGGTGATGTTTCTCGAATCCCAAAAAGTGTATACGCAAAAGACGAAAAGCTAAGGCAGATTATTCACGACAAACAATATATTTCGCTTTATCGTGATTATAACATTAGGTATCTAGTCACTGATGCTGATTCAGACATACCCACCAAGTTTCCATCAATAAGAATGATTTACCAAGACAGCAAGGTAAAATTGTACGACCTAGCCGCCCAAAACGCACATGAGCAATAGCAAACTTACAAAATGAATTTTCTAACTAAGAAACAGGGAATCTTTAAACGATTTCTTGATGCCCGCTGGGCCTGGGATCTAATTCAAGGACCTATTTACAATCGGCTGATATTCAAAGCAGCGTCTGAATTATACCAACGTTTTATACATGAAATTAACCCTCCAGAGAAGGCAAAGATCCTGGATGTAGGTTCTGGGCCTGGGTTTTTGACACTTTTGTTAGCAAAAGAAAAACCCACTGCGTCAGTTGTCGGCATTGACTACTCGCCAACACAAGTTCGCGCTGCAAACCACCTCAGGATTCGCAATCAAATCTATAACTGCAATTTCCGACAGGGCGATGCTATAAATCTCCCATTCCCGAACGCCTTTTTTGATATTGTCATTAGTGTAGCATCAATCAAGCACTGGCCAGACGGAAAGAGAGGATTGCAAGAGATACGGCGCGTTCTCACACCAAACGGATCCGCCTTCGTAGGAGAGGCGGATAGGGACGCTACAGATGAAGAGATATATCGGTTCGCCAGTAGGTTTACCCCGTTAGAAGGTCCCGTCGGTCAAGGAACGGACGAGGACTTTCTGAATCGAGCCAACCTTCTAACGGGGTTTACTGCATGGTATGTTTGGGACCCGTTTATGAGATGGTACCTTCGCCGAGTTGTCTTCGGACAGAGCTATACGCGAAAGGAAGCTGAATTGATGGCCAAAGCAGC
>CAYOFG010000030.1:0-3055 GCA_964403285.1 uncultured Clostridia bacterium
CGATCACCCAGCGGTCTAACCTTCATTGAGCTCTTCCTCCTTTCCAAGATATTAACACCGTAACAGTTTGGTAGCCGCAACCTTCAGGTTGCGAAGCCATTAGCACTCGTATGGCAAGAGTGCTAAAGTATATATTTTTCAAGTAAATAAGTCAAGAAACAAAAATAACCGGAATTCCCATTTATTTTAAAAAAATGCCGTTTTTCTTTCAAATACTTCAACTTTCTCCATTTTTTGCTAATCCATTTTGGTCGGGCACCATTTATGATGCCATTTGGTCGGGCACTCTTTACCCCGTTAGAAATTCCTCCAAGAGAATTTCTAACATCTATTTCTAACGGGGTTTAGAGTACCATTGCCGTCACCCTAAAGGGCGACCGACCTACCTCGGGCGTGCACTCTACTGTATGGTTTGATATTTTCTATTTAGCAATTTTGAAGTTATCCACAGACTTTTCCACAAAATCCACATGCCTATTTTTGGCCTTGAAAGTTTCGCTCCCAGATTATCCTCAGGCCTTCCAGCACCAGCTCTTGATTCACTGTATCTATCATCTCAACCTCTGGCGCTATGAGAGTGGCGTATCCACCCGTAGCCACAATTTTGGGATTCTCTCCCATCTCTCTTTTTATTCTGGAAAGTATCTCTCTCACCTGTCCAATCGAACCATATACTATTCCTGCCTGCATACTCTTTCTGGTGTTCTTACCAATTACACTTTCTGGTTTAGCCGGTTCAACACGCGGCAGTTGAGCTGCCTTTTCAAAAAGCGCCAAGGAGGAGATACCGACCCCCGGCGCAATCACTCCCCCAACATATTCTCCTTTCTCGCTGATTACATCAAAAGTTGTGGCAGTACCGAAATCGACTACTATAAGCGGTCCTTTATACAGTTCAAAAGCAGCAATACTGGTGGAAAGTCTGTCAGCTCCTACTTCCTTAGGATTATCATACAAAATAGGCATCCCCAGTTCACCCTCACGGCCGACCACGAGGGGCTTGATGCGAAAATGTCTCTGGGAAATCTCTTCAAAAACAGGTAACAGCGAAGGGACCACACAGGATATAGCAATCCCCGAAATTTTTTTTCTGTCGATTTTTATACGGTCAAAGAAACTTAAGATTTCTGTTCCATACTCATCCGTAGTCTTTTCTGTACTTGTTGAAATTTTCCAGCTTTCTATCAGTTTCTTTCCCGCATAGACACCAAAAGAGATACTCGTATTGCCAATATCAACCACAAAAAGCATAACATCTTCCCTTTATAGAATCGTAGGGGACGGACTCTGTGCCGTCCCTTCCTTTGGGCGACCATCCCGATATATCGGGATCGCCCCTACACTGACGCAGAGCTTTGCTCTGCAGCTACATTATTTTTGTAGCCGCAAAGCGCAAGCTTTGCTTTCCTTTTAGTCCCGATTCATCGGGACAACTACAGAATCTTCGAGAGTATTGTCACGTCGCCAGCAACAACCCTTTTCTTTCCCTCTTCTGTCTCTACAATCAAGGCTCCATATTCGTCTATATCCAAAGCTTTGCCTTCAATAATCTCATTCGCACATTCAATCTTAACGTTCTTACCCAGCACAGCCGATATCCTTTTACACTCCTGCAAAATTGGATCCATTCCTTGCTTCTTAAAATCCGAATAATATTTGTCAAACTTCTCCAGCACCTTTCTCAAAAGTTTCTGTCTGGGTAAGTTGCGACCCATTACCTCCTTGAGAGAAATTGCTGCACCCCGCAGTGCAGGAGGAATGCGATTATTCACATTAATTCCCAGACCCGTAATAACGTAATTAACCCGGCTAATGCCCGACACCATTTCCGTCAGCACCCCACACACTTTCTTAAATCCAATACCAGAAAAGGTGCGAACGAGAACATCGTTTGGCCATTTGAGTTTGACTTCCAGTTTGAAGAGTTCGGCTATTGCTTTTGCTACAGCGAGGCTGCCAATCATCGTTATTTTTGGCGTTTCCACTGGGGCTACTTCAGGACGGAGGATAACAGATAGCCAGATACCACCTTTTGGCGAAACCCATCTTCTACCCAGGCGACCCTTTCCCTGAGTCTGGGTTTCTGTAATAACAACTGTTCCCTCGGCAAGCCCCTTCTGTGCAAACTTCTTTGCCTTATCCTGGGTGGAAGTAACCCTCACATAACGAAATATTTTTCTACCTATAATTCGTGACGACCTGTCAGAAATTCTTGTGCCTACTTTTTTCACTTCTCCACCTTGCTTCTCGGTGGAACCACCAGGCTGTCTATTCCACTGTCAATATGTCGCTATGCCACAATATCCAAACTTATGTCCAATGCCCTCGCTGAGTGAGTAATCTCTCCTATTGATATCCTATCCACTCCCAGACGAGCAATCTGTTTGATACTCTTTAAATCTATTTTGCCCGAGACCTCAATAGCCGGACTCTTTGTTCCTTTTCTTTCCCGCGATGTTTTAACCATTTTTACTGCTTTTCTTAAAATAGGGAATTTCATATTGTCCAGCATAATAATATCCACATCCATAGCTAATACTTTCTTCAGTTGCTTGAGATTATCTATTTCTACCTCTATTTTAATGCCTCGGGGAATCTTCTTTCTTATCTGTTGCAAATTCCAGTTGCCAGGAACTCTCCCTACGCCTCGAGCGCCTGCTATGCGCCAATGGTTATCTTTAATCAATACCATATCATAAAGGCCCATCCGGTGATTATATCCACCGCCGCAAGTCACTGCATACTTATCCAGGTACCTCAAGCCAGGAATTGTTTTCCTCGTATCATAGATTTTTGTTTTTCCTCGTGGGCTAGTCGATTTAATAGCCTTTACATATCTTCGCGTTAGTGTGGCAATCCCTGAAAGGTGCTGTAAAAAGTTTAGCGCTGTCCTTTCCCCTGTGAGGATCACCTGAGCACTTCCCTGGACTTCTGCCAGAATCTCTCCATTCTTTACTTCTTTTCCATCCTTCACCATCTTTTTGAATTTGATTCCCTTCCTTTTCTTTTTACCTCGAACAATTAGGCTCTCTACAGCTTTGAACACCTCTTCTGC